>JABDDK010000034.1 GCA_013287665.1 Alphaproteobacteria bacterium | reverse complement strand
ATGGTGCTTCTCTAAATACGCGGGAGAAAAGTTCTCAAAGCTCTGTCTATAGATCATCGGTCACCTCCCATCCCCGCCTGCATCATGGCTTGCGTCGCCTTCTCAACGGAGTCCCGAACCGGATCGATGTTCAGTCGTGCATAGACGGCCGTAGAAGCTTGGTTCTTATGGCCGAGGGATTTACCTATCGTAAAGCTATTCGCCCCAGTTGCGGCCTGCCAGCTGCCGAGAGTACGACGTAAATCATGAAGTCTTAGGTCTTTAATCCCAGCTCGTTCGAGAATACGTTTCCAGCCCATCTTGGGCTCCATAAGATGACCCGTGGCACCATGACCCTCAAACACCCATTCACCCCTCCCGTACATAGTCTCGCGCGTCTTTAATATATCAATCACTTTCTCGATGAGGTGGATCCGTAGATGCTCCCCGTTCTTGGTCTCAGGGACCAGCCATTCCTTACGCTCAAAGTTGAGCTCCTCCCACCTCATGGCTAACACGTTGGACCGCCGAGCTCCAGTAAACAAAGACACATAAATGTAATCCCGAATGGTATCATTCGATTCAGCGTCCAAACTCTCAAAGAAACGAGGAAGCTCATCCGGGTGCAAAAACCGATCACGAGACTTCTCCTTGAACTTCTTAATGCCCTGAGCAGGATTGAGCCCCTCCCACCCCCATTCAATGGCCTTATTGAAGATGATATGAATGCGAGCCAACAAGCGATTGGATTGATAGAGTCCGTTCTCCTGCCTGACCTTTTCATGAAGGACCTGGACTTCCTGTTTCGTGATACTCGAAAGCTTGCGTGGGAACCAATGGCCCAGAAAGCGAGGCACGTCCTTCTCATCGCTCTTCCATGTCTTCTTATGGTGTTTGCTATAGTTCTCCATATAGAGGCTAAACATTTCACTAAACGTCGTCTCAGACCGCAGCTTACGCTTCTCATCATTAGGATTGCGGCCCTTAATCATCACGGAAATGACATTCTGAGCCTCATTCCGTGCCTGCTCAATGCTCATCTCAGGATACTTCCCCAAGGTCACCCGAACTGGCTTATCATTAAACTTTCGGTACACTTTGAAGGACTTGGACCCTTGGTGGGTAACCATTAACTCTAGGCCCCTAATATTTGTGTCATAGACGTAAAGTCGTTTCCCAGTTTCCGGCAAAGGGAGAGCATCAATAGTCCGTTTTGTGAAGTTAAAACAAGAGTCTTTCAGGTTTTTTCTTGCCATCGGGTATACCTTTCTTTATGTATTTATATCTAACCCACTGAACGTTTATAATGGGTTTCACCCCAAAATTGGGTATACACCGGGTATACTTCATACAGCTATTTCGGTCAAGTTTGATAAAAGTTGGCATATCCATTAACCCCAAAAATACTAGCGTATATATAAGATTTTAAGTTTTGAGAAACCTACGTAAACATCGAACTTAGTGATTTGTAATCAGTAGGTCGCGAGTTCGAATCTTGCAGCCGGCACCAGCCTTCGCAGCTATGCTGCTTCGGCTGGCACTTGTCCGACGTAGCTCGTAAGAGCGTAGGCGGAAGCCAGCCATGAGACCGTTAGGGCGAAGGCTGCGCGCCATAGCTCGAAGAGCGACGGCGGGCTATTAATAAGAGCACCCTACCAACTTCTTTTAAATTCCTTATTAAATAATTAACACAAACCTTATATAATTAATTATAGTAGTACAGTTGCAATGGGTGTTTGGTATGAAAAAAAATATTCGTAAAATTTTGTATTCACTGTCGTTATTGTCGGGATTGGCCCTTGCGCCTGGTGCACATGCTAAAATCCCGGTGAAAGCATTCAAAAACGTCACGAGATATTTCAAAAAAGGCAAAGAGCTCAACTCCCCACTTGTGGGCGAAGCTTTGCTCGAGGCCGGTACTATATTTGATGTGCGTTTTATGGGTAATTTTAGAACGGCATGGAATGAGACTCACGAAAGGGTCTATCTCGGCGACTCGTCTGATGACCCTCTCTGGAATCTGGACAAACACTTGTTTCCCTCACCTGCGGGAGGTCTCGCCGTGGATACCACGGGAGAATATAACTTTGGCGGACTGGTGAAAGATCCCTCAACGGTGGCGCTTCTGCTAAACTTTGCCAATGATACTCGCAAGGGGAAGGCCAATCTCGAAGCTTATAGTGACAAAATTTTTGATAGCTTTAAGATTGATAATAAAAAGAAGAAGAATGCCAAGAAACAAGCCATTCTGCCCCTTTTAGATTACATTGAGCAATCCATCCGACTAGAGCAGACCGGCAAATCAGGCTATCCCGCAGGCATGACGGAGGGTGTTATTACGGCTTTCTTTTGTGAGAAGTTTGAAGACACCCGTCATATCAAACAGCTGTTAGATGGCTTAGATGATGATATTGTTGACAGGCAAGCTGTCCAAACTTTTCAAGAAAAAGATCTGCTGTCAGAAGACTATATCGATACACTCTCGGGTAAAAAGCAGTTTGATATGGACGATGTTTATGCGTTGGCAAATGCGGGGGTATTCACGGATATAACTCCTTATAAATCCGGCACACATCTCAAAAGCAATGGTCATACCTATGAATATGATCGAAAAACAGGGCAGTATCTGAGGAATAAAAAACAATTTGCAGATTGTGCTGAAATGGGAATGAGGCACCTGCTCAATTTGCTGTTGTTCAATGCCATTAAGCGCGAGTTTGATCTAACCCACATCAAAGCGTATATAGCAGAACATGCACCAGATAACCCTTATTTTGCGAATTTCCTTACCTTTTATGAAAAACAGAAACCGGATGATGCGAACAATGGCGACATCCTTATGCGTTCACTCTTCAACGCCATTATGGCTGACTTAAACACGGATGATGATACCTATAAACTTGATTATGTGTTAGGCGGGAAAAATGAGGTTAATCCTGGCTTTATTAATACAATGATGGTCTTTAAAAAAGTCTTTTCATTGCAGATCGAGGGCCCACCAAAACCAGAGGAAAGCTATATCAAAAAGCGGGAATGGCTCGGGACATCTTTGGGAGTCTTATTTGAGGCTCTTAACCCTACAAAAGAATACAGAATTGATTTAAGTGGGCTAAAAGGAGATAGGAAAGAAATATCGGGCGACGTAACCATCACGGTAAAAGATTCAGAATCGAAAAAGGATCAATTTTCTTTCACCTATATGTCAAACTATGACAAGCACAGCGAAATCACGAAACTCACCAATCTGCTTGAAGAAAAAAAGTTCGCTCTTGATGATGTGTTGGACAGCCATACGAAGGATACAACGATAAGAGAAGATACGACTGAGGAAGCCTTACGTTTATTAGCAAAAGAAGGAACTGTCTTTTCGCAAGCGCATCACCCCCTCTTTCAAATTTTTAATAAAGCGATGCAAGATTATGATTCCATGGTCGAAAAATTGAGAGTCATTAGTCAGAAGTATGAGGAATGGAAAGCGACCGGCTCGCCCTTTGAATCAGTTATGCCACTGATCACGGCAACCGTTATCCATATATTAGAAAATACACTGAGCGGGAATGCGGAAACGCTTCAAAGGATTGCGCCTGTCCTTCCCACACTCGCTAAGCAACCCGAGTTTGCGGACATGCTGAGTCAGGTTAAAACCCTAAATATTAGATTTGGGGAACGGGAATCAACTCCCTTTATCGATTTTTCAGGCCTTCAAAATATGAAACAATTGAGAGAGTTAAGCCTCACCACTGTCGACATGAGTAAGACAACAGGTATAGACTCACCCTCAAGTCTTGAGAGAATAACCTTGATACAGTTGAATGAGACTGAAGGACAAAGCTTGTCTTTACAAAATCATGCACATTTGAGAGAGCTTGATTTATCAGATTCAGGATTTCAGAGTGTGACTGGAATAGAGACCCTTAAGCACTTAGAAAAACTTTCGATACAAAAGGAGAAGAGTTATTCTGGTGAGGGGATGAAATCTCTGTCGCTTAAAAAAGCGAATAGTCTTCGAGACGTCGATATAAAAGAAGTGTCTTTAGAAACTTTAGAGGGAACGGAGGATTTAACAAGTCTCGAAAAACTTAGGCTTTCAGAGCTGTCTGGGATTACAGAGCTCTCTCTCCCTAACAGTCAGAGATTGAGGGATATGGAACTGAAAGATCTTCCCCTTGAAAATCTAGACACATTGAGAGACCTCAGCAGCCTGGAGACTCTAAAACTACACAAACTATCGGCTATGAAATCGCTGGATTTAACCAATTGTCGCGAGCTGGTCTATTGTGAGCTAACGGAATCATCGATTTCAGAAATTAATGGCTTGGGGGACCTGAACAAACTGAGCCGCCTCGTATTACGTGGCATGCAAAACATGAAAAGTTTACTCTTTGAAAGTCTTACGCACCTGACTGAACTGAATCTTACCATGACACCTTTGAAAAGTCTGGAAGGTATCCATTCCCTAACAGAGCTAACAACGCTCAAATTCACAGGTTGGAAATATGCGATGACGAACCTATCCTGGTTGGCAGATAAACCCTTACCCAAAGTGAAGGAGCTGGATTTGAGTTTTACCGAGATTGAAAGCGTTAAGGGCTTGGAACTTCTCCCTGAGCTAGAGAGTCTCAATTTATCTTTCATCAGTAGACTTTCTGATATTTCCCTAAAGAACGAGAAACTTGTCGAATTAAAACTTCCTAAAAACAAGTTTCAAAGAATCAACTTCGAGGGATGTCGTGAATTAACAGAAATTGAATGGGGTGAAGGAGCACAAATCAAATCGTTCTCCATGAAAAAAAATGATAAATTAAGGAGTCTTACATTGCCTGAGTCTTTTTTCGTTAAGAAACTCGAACTTGAAGATCTGACCAGTCTCGACTATTTGAAAATAAATTTTGCAACGCATGGATATAGTAAGATTTCACTGAAAAATCTTGATGCCCTGGAAGAGCTCGATTTAAGTACAGTAAGCTCAAGAGAGATTAACTTTGCCGGCACTTTTAAAGCGTTGAAGAAAATTACATTTCGAAAAGTTTATCTGAAAGACGAAGAGTTTAAAGTGGAAGGCCTACAAGAACTCATCGATTACAAGTGGAAAGCGCGCGAAGACCTCGAGATCATAGATTGTCCCAAAGGCATAATATTGAGAAAAGCTGCAGATCTAGAAGAGGACAGGGGACATTAAATCATCTATAATTGATTAGATAGGCGCATAGTGGATCAAGGGTGCAGTAAATTGAAGAAATACACTGGTCGGCAAAGGATTCTTACCCAATTGAAATTTATTACTATTCTCATGTGTGTCTTGTTTCAAATCAGCTTTTTAAACGCAGGTCCCCTAGAAGCCGAGATCTTCACTTTGACGAATCAGATGAGGGAAAAAGCGGGTCTGAACCCTCTTCAGGTAAACAGCCATCTCATGGAAGTGGCTAAATCCCAGTCGTCGATCATGGCTCTTGAACACACCCTTTCGCATTCTGTTAAGGGTGATCTCGTTTCTCGCATCAATCGGTCTCGCTATTCTTATCGTCTCATCGGTGAGAATATCGCTGAATCATCCACCCCCAACGTTAATGTCGTTCAGTTGTGGATGACATCAGACGGTCATCGCGAGAACATCCTAAATCCCACATATAAAGATATCGGCATCGGAATCGCCGTCTCTTCCGATGGCGTCACCTATTACACACAAGTTTTTGGGTCGCAGTGAAAAACTGAGGGGGACTGGACACAAAAGAAAGCATCTGCTAGGGAATGAGTAGACTGTATGAGAGGGGTATATCCTATGAGCTGGTTTACAACGTACGTACGACCAAAGATTAATGCACTCATTAACAAAAAAGAGATTCCTGATAATCTCTGGTTGAAATGCCCTGAGTGCGAGCAGATGATCTTCCATAAAGATCAAGTGGCCCAACAATATGTCTGTCGCCATTGTAATTATCACATGCGTATGCCTGTTAAAACGCGCCTTGAGACACTCTTTGATCATGGCAATTATACCCGTGTTCCTTTACCCAGCAGTTTAGTGGATCCCTTAAAATTTAAGGATTCGAAGAAATATCCTGATCGATTGAAAGCAGCACGGGCAGATACGGGTGAAGACGACGGTATTATTGTTGGTGAAGGATATATTGGTGGATTTCCAGTCGTTATTGCGGCCTTTGACTTTGCCTTTATTGGAGGATCCATGGGTATTGCTGTGGGTGAGGGACTTGTCCTGGGGGCCCAGCGCGCTTGTGAGCTCAAAGCAGCCTATATCACGATTCCGGCATCTGGGGGCGCTCGTATGCAGGAAGGAATCCTCTCCCTCATGCAAATGCCAAGGTCCGTCATTGCCGTAGAGCAAGTGAAAGAAGCCGGTCTCCCTTATATTCCGATCCTCACCAATCCCACCATGGGAGGCGTTGCGGCTTCCTTTGCAATGTTAGGGGATATAGCCATTGCCGAGCCTGGGGCTGTGATTGGATTCACAGGACCCCGCGTTCTTCAAGAAACCATTCGCAATACACTACCGCCTGGCTTCCAAAGCGCTGACTTCCAGTTTGAGCACGGCATGGTCGATATGGTTGTTGCACGCCCTGACATTCGTCAGAAATTGATTAATATTTTTGGAATTTTGATGAAGTAAACTGACGCCGGAGGCGTCATCCTCGAGAGCACGAAGTGCGAATCGGGGACCCAGGATATATACTTATTGCGGAGCAATTCAACATTACTTTAATAAAAGATCAGTCACCATTTCTTCGAAATGAGTATTGCCCTGGATCCCGGGTTATGAGAAATCTAAGCTTTGCTTAGCATTTCTCATCCCCGGGACGACGCGAACTGTGTTTTACTCATTCCTCTGGCTACTATACCTCAAGGCAAAAAGCCTTAATGCGCTCGCAAGGTTCCCTTTCCGACTGGAATCAATATTGATGATAAGTTGGCTCAGGGAAATATTCTGAAGGTGAGCGGACTCTTCCAAAACAATCCAAAAGGCTTTCTCTATAGACACACTTGTTTTATGTCCATGAAGACTAACGGACCGCTTTTGAAAGAGAAAGTCCTCATCCATGTGTCCCTACCATATTTTCAGGTCTGACCCACTCACTATATTGCTTCTCTGTCAAATACTTAAGCTCAACAGCGGCTTGAAGAAGGGTCTTGTTTTCCTTGTGAGCTTTTTTCGCAATCTCGGCAGCCTTATCATACCCAATATGGGGATTGAGTGACGTGACCAGCATAAGGGAATTCAGCAACAATTCCTGAATACGCGCTTCATTTGCCTTGATCCCCACAATACAATTTTCAGTAAAACTGCGCGCACCATCAGCAAGGAGTCGAATGGATTGCAAAACATCATAGATCATAACGGGTTTGAAAACATTCAGCTCGAGTTGGCCATTAGACCCTGCAATACTGACGGTCACATGATTGCCCATCACTTGAGCTGAAATCATGGTTAAAGCCTCACATTGGGTCGGATTTACTTTTCCAGGCATAATGGACGATCCCGGTTCATTTTCAGGGAGGATAAGCTCACCGATTCCGGAGCGGGGTCCTGAGCCAAGCAACCGAATATCATTAGCGATCTTCATAAAGGAAACTGCAAGACTGTTGAGAGCCCCGGATACTTCAACCATTGTGTCTTCAGACGCCAGAGCTTCAAATTTATTTTCTGCACTTACAAAGGGGAGCCCGGTTAATTCTGCCACTTTTTTTGCAAAAGCCTCTGTAAATTTTGGGTTGGCATTGAGGCCTGTTCCAACAGCTGTTCCCCCTTGAGCAAGTTGATAAAGATGGGGCAATGTGTTTTTAAGGCGCCCTATTCCCATCTTAATTTGAGTTGCATAACCCGAAAATTCTTGGCCCAACGTAATCGGGGTTGCATCCTGAAGATGGGTTCTTCCAATTTTTATAATGTCTTTAAATGCTTTTTCCTTGAGCCTCAGAGCTTTTTCTAGCCCCTCTAACGCGGGAATGAGTTGATTATTAATTTCAATTGCCGTCGAGATATGCATCACGGTCGGGAACGTATCATTTGAAGACTGACTTAAATTCACATGATCATTGGGATGAACAGGTTTTTTGGATCCCATTTCGCCACCGAGGATCAGGATCGCTCGATTCCCAATGACTTCATTTGCATTCATATTCGTCTGGGTTCCTGATCCTGTCTGCCAAACCACAAGCGGAAAGTGATCATCCAGTTTCCCTTCCTCAACCTCTTTTGCTGCTTGTACAATAGCATTTCCGATTGTAGCGTCGAGATCACCAAGGGACATGTTAATCATCGCTGCAGCCTTCTTCTGAAGCCCTAGAGCACGTATAACTGGAAGGGGCATTCTTTCAACACCGATACGAAAATTTTGACGAGACCGTTCTGTTTGGGCTCCCCAGTATTTATCGATCGGAACAGCAATCGTTCCAAAACTATCAGATTCATTACGTGTATCCATGAGAAGACTCTCCATTGCCGTTTCACTTATCTTTATATACCTTAACATAATGTCGACTTTAAAACCAATGCAACGCGCACTGATAGAGGCTGAAAAAGCCATTGCTCAAGAGGAAGTTCCCATCGGCGCTGTGATTGTGGACGCACTCACAGGAGAGCTTGTGGCTGTCGCCCATAACGAAATGGAAGGACAGAAAGATCCAACCGCTCACGCCGAACTTCTGGTCATTCAAAAGGCCTGTGCTGAAACCGGGCAAGGCCGCCTCTCTAATTGTGATATTTATGTCACACTTGAGCCCTGCCCCATGTGTGCTCAAGCCATTAGTTTTGCCCGTCTAAGACGTCTTTATTTCGGGGCATACGATATCAAAGGAGGTGGAGTCAACCATGGCGCAAGGATCTTTAATGCCACATCATGCCATCATATTCCGGAAGTTATCGGTGGCATAGAAGAACACGCTTGCGCAAAGCTGTTAACTGACTTCTTTGAGAAGAAGCGTTAACTGCCTTACCGTTCCGTAAACGACTCCTGAGCGCCTTTGAGAAGAGGCTTGAGCAGATACTGCATAACCGTCCTATCACCCGTCAAGATATCCACATCGGCCGTCATACCTGGTATGATGGGTAGATCTTTTCCTTGATACACAAGATGGTTTTTATCTGTAATCACTTTAACTCTATAGAAGTCCTTGCGTTGTTCCTGATCATGCACCGTATCTGGGCTGATTTCGATAAGTCTCCCTTTTAGCGACCCATAAATTGAATAATCATAGGCGGCAATTTTCACACTGGCTTCCTGATCGGGGTGGAGGAAGGCGACATCAGAGGGCTGGACCATGACTTCCACGATAAGCGTATCATCCAGGGGAACAATCTCCATAATTTCTTCCCCAGAGCGGATAACACCTCCTGGTGTTTTGAGTTTGATCTCCTGTACGATACCTTTTACGGGTGAGACAATCTCATCCCGGCTCAAACGGTCTTGAGATTCAAGCATCAATCCTTTTTCTTCAGCCAACTTAATCTTTACATCACGGAGAGTCTCATGATCTTCATTTTGAAAGCGCGTCTCAACTTGTTGTAGTTCAAACTGGGATTGTTCTAGGGCCGCTTGAATTTTAGGGAGAGACGCCTTACTTTTATCAATCTCACCTTTTAAATTGGCAGTATCTCTTTGTAGACGCAGAATTTCTCGTTTAGAGATAAGTTGTTCTGCAACCAATGGAGAAACCATTTTTTCTTCTTTGTTTGACAATTCATATTGGGTTTCAGCTTGGTTGAGTCGTGCTTTTTCTTCCTCTAATTCTTGCTTCTTTTGAACGACAATTTCTTCGGCAATCGACTTCTGCGTTGCAACTTGTTGCATACGTTCCCGGTAATGGGTCATTTCTGACTCTGCTATAAGAGGAGATTCTTGTTTGACAATTTCAGGTACGACATACTCTTTACCGTCAATTTGAGCTTGAAGACGATCTGCAGCCGCTAAATAGCGAAGGTATTCTTCACGTTTGCTTTTCTCACGGGCTTGAGCGACCTGTGGGTCAAGACGAATCAGAACCTGACCCGCATTTACAATATCTCCTTCTTTTACAAGAACACTTTGAATGATACCCCCTTCAAGATGGGCGATCATTTGTGTTTTCTGGGAAGGAATCACTTTCCCATGACCATGGGTGATCACACTGATTGTTGAAAAACTAGCCCAAATAATGAAAAGAAGAAAGAGGGTTCCGATCACTCCAAAAGTGATGACGGCAAACCGGTGCGTTGTCGTCGAGGTTGCGGCAACCTTTGGAGCCAGGTATTCAAGTTCGGTTAGATGTGGTGATTTTTTAAAGTCTACCATGTTTTTACCCCGATGTTTTTGTTGCGGCTGTTTGAAGAGCTTCTAGAACTTGTTGCTTGGGTCCATCTGCAACCACACGTCCCCCATCAATCACAAGGATGCGATCGACAAAGGCAAGGAGAGAAGGCCTATGCGTCACAAGAATAAGCGTCTTATGAGCTTTTAATATGTCTTGTATACGGAGAATAAAGGCTGCTTCAGAACTTGAGTCCATCATAGCGGTCGGTTCATCAAAAAGATAAATGGCTGGATCACGGACGAGGGCTCGGGCAATCGCAATCGTCTGTTTCTGTCCACCAGAAAGTTCCGTTCCTCCTTCACCCACAGGGATATCATACCCTAAAGGATGTTTGGAGACAAAATCGTGAACCCCTGCAAGAGTTGAGGCTTTCAGGAGGGTTTGATCATCGACAGCGTTTCCTCCCATTGTAATATTGTGACGAATTGTTCCCCCAAAGAGGAAAATATCTTGAGGAATATACCCAATATTCGTTCTTAAATCGGCGGGATCAATCTGCCTGACATCCGTTCCATCAATCAAAACAGATCCAGATTTTGCAGTATAAAAACCCAAAATGAGTTTTTCAATTGTTGTCTTGCCTGATCCAATTCTTCCAATCATAGCAACTTTCTCACCTGGGTTAATTTTAAAAGATAATTTGTTAAGAATCAGACCCTTGTGTCCAGGATAAGCAAATTCTACGTCTTTAAACTCTATCCCTCCCTCAAAATGGGGACGGTGGACAAAACGCGTAGATTTAGGCCTTTCAATGGGAAGTTGTATCAGTTGATTGAGCCTCTTTAAAGATTCCATAGATTGATTCAGACGTGTCAAAAGAGACACCACCTGCGTCAAAGGACCCATGGCTCTTCCTGAAAGGATTGAACAGGCGATTAAACCACCCATGGTCAAATGTTGCTCAGCGATTTCATAAACACCCACAATCATCACCCCAATAACTGTTAGATTTTGAGCCAGTGTAGAAAAGTTAATGGCAAGGGCAGACAGAAAACGTGTCACATTTGTTGAAGCAGCTGCTTGTGCCACAAAGTTTTCCCATGAGCTCTGCATCTTACCTTCAATACCAAGTCCTTTAATCGTCTCAAGGCCTTGGATAGACTGAATCAGCAATGCATGCTTTTGACCGCCTTCTGCATAGGTTTTCTTAATGGATGAAACAAGTGGTTTTTGAAGAAGATAGCTCGACAACAAGACAACCGGCACCATAAATAAGGGGACATAGGCGACCGGTCCTGCGATCATATATATTATGAAAATAAAGAGGAATATAAAGGGAAGATCCACAAGCGCCGAAAGGGTCGCTGAAGAAATAAATTCTCTCAGTGTTTCAAACTCACGTAATTGGTGAGCCAACGTTCCTGAAGATTTTGGTCGAACCTCAAGCTTTATCGAGAGCATATGCTCATATAGTCGACTTGCTAACAGAATATCCGCATTTTTTCCTGCAACATCGAGGAAATAACCTCTTATGACTCTTAAAATGAAATCAAATATAAAGACGATGAGAACACCAATAGCTAAAAACCAAAGTGTTCCTATAGCGTTATTGGGAACAACTCGATCGTAAACAGCCATAACGAAAACTGTACTCGCGAGTGTGAATAGGTTGATAAATATAGATGTTACAATCACTTGTGAGTAGATAGGCCAAAATTGAAGGAGAGTCCCCCAAAACCAACTTTTATGATTTTGTTCAACAGGTTCCTCTGAACCCGACTGCTCTTGCCAACGGGTATGGGTAAGAATCAGTTTATCATCGTAACGCTTTTTAAGCTCTCGTATCGGCATAGACCGGGAGAGTATTTTACTTCCGGGAAACATAACGAGAGCACGTTTTTCATCAATCTCCAACAATACACACGCATCCCCATCTTTTAAAATAAGAACGCAAGGAACAATATCATTTGTAAGATTTTCAAAATTTTTAGAAACCACTAGAGCTTCTATTCCAATCCGATCTGCTGCTCGTACAAAAAGGTCAGTTGTAAATTTTTCATCCTTAAGAGGCATGCCTACTTTTAGAGAAGCTGCTGTAGAAGGACGATCATAAAGGCCACTCATATAAACTAAACACTCAAGTAGAGGATCTATTTGTGTGGGTGATGATGCTGGGAATATTTCTTTTATTTCACTCATTTTTTTAATTTCCCTAATTTCTTCTATAAAATTCCAAGTGATTGAAACCTAGAAAACTTATAGCCAATTTAATCTAAATGTATCATAATCCACAAAAGTTAATAAAAAGATAACAGATTGCACATGTTTAAAAAAATATTATCAGGGGGATTTTTTCTCACTACTCTTCTATTGTTGGATGCTGCTAAGGCAACGACACTAAAGGAAACCGTTATTGTTTCTCTCGAAACAAATCCTTCAATAAGTGCTGATGAAGCTGCCGCTCGAGCCAGTGATTTCCAAATTGATGCAGCGCGGTCTGGATACTTTCCTTCCATCGATCTATTTGGATCGGCAGGACGTCAATATACACGAATAGACGATAGAAACGTTCCACCCCTATCTTTTCCTATTAATGGCTCTGCAACACGCAATGTAACAAATCCCGTCATCAGTTTACGTCAGAATATTTTTGATGGGATGGCAACTCCCTTTGCTGTTGCACAAGCCCATGCGTTAGAACAACAAGCTCTTTCAACATTAGGCCAAACAAAGGAGCAAATCGCATTTACAGCGGTTTCAGCACATGCAAACTTGTACGCCCAACAAGCCCTTTTGGAAGTTTATGAAGAGAGCATTAAAAAACATGAGGAAATCTTAGAGCAAGTTAAGAAGCGTGTTGCAGGAGGTGTCAGTACGATCGCCGATGTTGATCAGGTCCTCTCTCGTCTTGAACAGGCGAGGGTCATCAAGGAAAGAACGGAAGGGGAACTCGAAGCCGCAATTGCCGACTATATTGCTGTCACTGATTTTCAACCTCAAAAGGTGAGAACACCAGCTTTCACGCGCGATTTATTCAGCGATAGTCTCGATTCAATATTAGCCCGTGTTTACAAAAATAATCCCACAGTTAAAGTTGCAATTGCTCAACTCGAAGTTGCGGAAGCTCAATTTAATCAAACTCTATCGCCATTTCTTCCAAATATCAGGGTTGAGCTAAATGCGAATGATCCTCAATTAAATCCTTCAGGTGTGCATGGAAAAACGAAGACCTATACGGCTCAAGTTGTAGGGCAATACAATTTATTTAGCGGAGGTAAGGACTTAGCTAACCGCCAAGCCCAAAGAGAAAAGGTTGTTCAGGCTAAAAAACTCCTTGATGCTTCATGGCGGAATGCAAAAAAGCAAGCGAGTGCAGCCTATGCCCGTTTACTGAGTGCAGATGAACAGATAGCTGAGTTAGATACCGCCGTTGATGTCAACAAGAAACTAACTCGGGAATATGAGCTTCAATTTACGCTCGTATCTCTTCCGATTCCCTTTTTACTAGATGCCTATGTCTCATATTATAGCTCAAAGAGTGATCTTATAAATCAAGAAGCACAGGAAGTTGTCAATTATGCACTTGTCCTGGCTTCAATGGGTGCACTCGTTTCATACTTCCAACCGGCAACAGTGTGTAAACCTTGTGAAGATGAGGATGATGATGATGAAGGTCCTTGTTAACGAACAATTAACACAAATGTCGTATAGATAGGGTGTCCTAAAATATTCCGGAGCGAATGAATGAAAAAAATTACATATATTCTCTCTTTAATTCCTGTGGTCTTATCTCCTGCTATAGGGAACGTCATTGTGAATACTGAGTTGCCTAATCAATTTGGAACATTTGGCGTGAAAATAACAGGTGAAGGCACTGAAGAAGTCATCATCTCTATTCCCCAGTGTATTGGAGGACTCGGCATTAAGGTTGAGGATGGGAATAAATACACCATGAAAACAAGCCCGGAATGTACAGTAGATGTCCCCTATGAGCCGATAAAAGAGTGAACGTAAAAATGAAAATCTTTATCTACTCCCTCTGTATTTTTTCTACACTTTCTGCAAACACCTTCGCAGACGTGTCCGTAAAGGTCATTGTTCCCGATTATAAACGACATTTCGGCGTTATTGTGAAAGGTAAAAAGACGACGCGTTTATCTATAACCGTTCCGGAATGCTTGGGAAGCCTTGGTTTTGATGTGCAAGATGGATATGCCTATACCGTCAACTCCGATAGCAATTGCGTTATGCGCGTCACTTACCGCAAAGAAAGTGAATAGCGACTACTTGGTGGAACCCCAGATCTCTTTCAATCGTTCATCTCTCCCACAGGATATCCGGTAAAGCTTATAGTTTATAGGATTTTTCGTTGTGTAATTTTGATGATAATCCTCGGCGGGATAGAAGGTTGATGCGGCTTGAATTTCAGTCGCAATCGGCTTTTTAAAGAAAGCCTCTAACTTCGTCTTTGACGCTTCGGCCGTCTTCTTCTGACTGTCATTTGTATAAAATATGAAAGCCCTGTAAGAATCCCCCTGATCACAAAACTGACCACCCGAATCAAAGGGATCAATGTTATGCCAATAGGTCTCAAGCAACTTATCATATGTGATTTTTGTTGGATCAAAGACAACTTGAACAGCCTCTTTATGGCCTGTTTTCTCTCCCGTCACATCTTCGTAAGTAGGATTTTTTGTATGACCGCCTGTGTATCCAGAAACGACGGAGATGACTCCTGGTAGCTTTTGAAAGACAGCCGATTCACTCCAAAAGCAACCCCCTGAAAAAATGGCTGTCTCTGTTGGTGAAGCTTCAACTGAATTGTTTGTGATCAAGCCAAAAAGGGCGATTGTACTAAGGATAGTCAGCATTGATATCTCCTATTCTTGGGGAAAGGTTCGCACAGGCGTTTTACCTTCAGCCGTAAAACTGAGCGCAACTGAGTTCATACAATACCTTTTGCCCGTCGGAGG
>JABDDK010000033.1 GCA_013287665.1 Alphaproteobacteria bacterium | reverse complement strand
ATCCATTAAATACCAATGCAATGAATATTCAAAATGGCGCAGATGAAGACCCCCGTTTTGTAAAGGGCAAGGAATTATATCAAAAGCTGGACTATGAAGGAACCCTTAAGGAATTTAAACCTCTTGCAAAAGCTGGCAACTGTAGGGCTCAAGCATGTGTTGCTCACCTTTATGAATCTAAACTACACAATCTAGAAAAAGCCACCAAGTGGTATCTAAGAGCCGCTGAAAACGGGAATATCACAGGAAAACTCTATTTCACGTTAGAAAAATTTAACGATAAATTGATCACACCTGAGAAGACGGTTCAGTGGCTTATTGAACTTTCGAACGAAGAGTATGTCTCCACAACCTGGAAACTCTATGAAATCTATAGCAATGGGTGGGAGACCATTCCTCCATCCCCTTCAAAGGCTCAGGTCTATTTTTTAAGAGCACTCCAAGAATTGGATAAGGACGAGCTTTACGCGTTAGGCAAGCAACTCTTTTTAAAAAGGAAAGATGGTTCGGCTTTCCGCTTATTATATACGGCCAAGAAAGAAGGACATCCTCTGGCACAAAAATGGCTTAATTGCCTCATTCCAGATGAGGAAGAACGGAAAAGACTAACCAAACTTGCATATCATTCAGAAGAGGACGAACGTATAAGACTTTCCCGTGTCGCTAAGGCGAGAGAAGTTCTGCGCTCTTTAACGAAGCAAGGACATGCCCCAGGAAAGGGACGGGAACGTGTTATATCCAGACCCCTCATTCATAAGGAGTAAGGTTAAGGAAGAATATAAGATTTTCTTGAGCTGACCCTTCGGTCTAAAAAAACACTTCCCCTTTTTATCATCTATTGAGTATAGTCAAACCATCTAAGAAATAAGAGGTGCCCGTGAGTAAAGAAATCGTCACTGACTTAAGAAAAAAAATGACATCCGCCTTTGATGCCGTTCACAAGGACTTTTCAGGACTGAGGACAGGACGTGCCTCCCCTAACCTTCTTGAATCTATCATGGTTGATGCCTACGGGAATAAGATGCATATCAATCAAGTCGGTAATATCAACGTTCCTGAGCCGCGTCTTCTGACCGTCCAAGTGTGGGATGCGGGACTTGCTCCCGCCGTTGAGAAAGCAATTCGCGATGCGGGACTCGGCCTCAACCCTTCCGCTGCGGGCAATGTTATCCGCGTTCCCTTGCCCGAGCTCAGTGAAGAAAGACGGAAAGAACTGGTAAAAGTTGCGGGTAAATACGCTGAACAGGGGCGGATTTCTATCCGTAACATTCGCCGCGACGGCATGGATCAAGTTAAAGTCCTCGAAAAAGATTCTCATGTTTCTGAGGACGAATCCCATCGCCTCTCAGATGAAATCCAAAAAGTAACAGATGAATTTATTAAAAAAGTAGACGAAGCCTTAACACAAAAAGAAAAAGAAATAATGCAAGTATAAGGTGCAAAATGTATGACAGAAAGACGACTCCTTAAGGTTCCCCAACACGTTGCCATCATTATGGATGGCAATGGACGGTGGGCACGTCAACAAAACCTTTCACGACTCGAGGGGCATAAACGCGGCAGTGAAGTGGCTCGCGAAATTGTGACAGCTGCTTCACGTATAGGTATTTCCTACCTTACCCTATATGCCTTCTCGTCAGAGAACTGGCGGCGGGATCCCAATGAAGTTTCTGGCCTTATGGGTCTCTTGAAGCTTTACTTGGAATCAGAGACGGAGGAACTTCATAAGGAAGGGGTACGTCTCAAGGTCATCGGGGAGCGCAACCAACTCCCAAATACCATTTTGAGCCTGGTTGAGCATGTTGAAGAACTCACAAAGACGAACAAGAAGATCACCCTTCAGATGGCTATTAGTTATGGAAGTCGCGCTGAAATCGTTCATGCCGTTACTGAAATTGCTCAAAAAGCGCGGGATCATAGGCTTGATCCAGAGAAAATTACGGAACAAGTCCTTGAGCAACACTTGTATACGGCAGGGGTTCCCGATCCGGATCTGTTGATTCGAACAAGCGGTGAAAAGCGCATCAGCAATTATTTGTTGTGGCAGCTGGCCTATACTGAGCTTATTTTCGTTGATAAGTTCTGGCCTGATTTTACTCCTGAAGATTTCATGGAAACTCTTCTAACGTTCCAAAATCGGGAGAGGCGCTTTGGCACCGCGGCCTAAATTTCGCAAACCAAGCACTCTTCTCCCAAGAATTCTGTCGGGACTCGTTCTTGTACCCCTTTCACTTTATGTGATTTATTTAGGCCCGCCTTACTCTCTTATTTTGGCGGGAATTGTCATATTTGGAGCTCTGGTCGAGTGGGTTTTACTCTGCTTAAAAGTTCATTTTCGCCCCTCTAAAAGAGCATTTTTTATACTTATAGGCACATCCTATATTTCGTTTTCTCTATACTTCCTCTTCATGATTCTCCTTATTTCGGAGGGGTGGAAATTTATGTATTGGTTGCTCTTCCTCGTTTGGAGCACGGATATTGCTGCTTATGCGGGCGGAAGAACACTTAAAGGACCCAAGCTTGCGCCCTCTATTAGCCCTAATAAGACCTGGTCCGGTTTTCTGAGCGGAATGGTGGCCGGTGTTGGCGTTGGCTATTTAGCTGCTCTGTGGCTTGTTCCCGATCGTTTCTCCCTCATCGGTATTATTGTTTTGGTTGTGATTGCGCAAGTAGGAGATCTCATTGAATCAAAAGCAAAAAGATGGAGCAACACGAAGGACTCTAGCCCTCTTATTCCGGGTCATGGAGGGCTCTTGGATCGCTTAGATAGTCTTATTGCTGTTGGCTTTGCTCTCGCCCTTTGGCAACTTTTTCATCCCTGATGCACCATCTTAATGCACCTTGGCTCACTCTCCCTGCCCTACAGCATCTTTTTAGCCTGTTTGAGACTGCGGGAGCAACACTTCGACTCGTCGGAGGGTCAGTACGGGACGGCCTTTTAAATCTGTCCGTAAGCGATATTGATTTTGCTGTAGACCGAGATCCCCATTGGGTCATGGACCTTTTGAAGAAAAACCATATCAAGGTGATACCAACAGGGATCGATCATGGCACAGTGACAGCCGTCATTGAAAAGCACCCCTACCAAATCACAACGCTACGCCGCGATGTTGAAACCTTTGGCCGGAAAGCGAATGTCGCATTTACGGACGATTGGGTGGAAGACGCCCAGAGGCGCGACTTTACCATGAATGCCATTTATGCTGATAAGGACGGCACTCTATTTGACCCTGTAAATGGTGTGGAAGACCTTAAACATCATCGTGTCAGATTTATTGGTGATGCCTCCCTCCGGATTAAGGAAGACTATTTGCGCATCCTCCGTTTCTTCCGGTTCTCTGCGCGATTTGGCCATGAGCCTTACGATGCTGAGGGTCTCAAAGCCGCTCAAACGTACGCATCCCATCTCCCCCATCTCGCACGGGAGCGTGTCACGGATGAGTTCCTCAAATTGATGGAACTCCCCTCTCCTCTCTATACGCTAGAGGCCATGAGTGAGACAGGTGTCCTTTCCTATATACTCCACCCCGGTACCTGGGAGGATTTAAAATCACTCGTTATCTTTGAAAAAGAAACAAAAGTGAGCCCATCAGCCATGCTAAGACTCGCAGCCTTCCACCCTCTTTTGGATGAGGTTAAAAAGCATTTACGGCTCTCAAGAAGGCAAGAATCAGAACTCAATTTCTATAGCAAAGCCCACCCCATGATCACGCTCGATACATTTAAGCAACAAGCGTATAGATGGGGCAAAGAGAGTGTCTTTAACCTGGCGCTTCTTCAAACGGCACGCTCTTCTGAAATTTCGCCCGAAGAGGGCGTTACGTTTCTTAATGCCTTGCATCAACAGTATGATAACTGGCATGTTCCCCCCTTCCCCATTTCTGGGGATGATCTCCTTGACCGCGGTGTGAAGGAAGGTCATGACGTGGGTCGTCTTTTAAAGGCTGTGGAAAAGTGGTGGTTATCAAAGGATTTGGAGCCTGATAGAGACGCCTGTCTCGCACACCTTTCGACGCTCCTTTGAAATAGTGATGCAAGCCATTAAGGCCATGCCGTAATTCTTCTATATTTTCAATGGGTTGCATTGCTTTACACGTGAGGATATCTTGATCATAAAACACAACCTGAAGAACCGTCGTGTAAGCCCTGGATCCGCAATCTTTCAAGGCCTGCAAAACATCTCTCCATGCTTTTGTACGTTTCTCATCTTGGTGCTCAGAAAGTTCCCCCTGACTTTTCGGAGCAAGAACACTTGCATGCTGACGAAGAACGTACCCGAGACAGGGCTCATACCGATAGCCAATTTCATTCAAGGTTTGACCCGCATCATACTGATCCCTTGTAATAACCTCACGTGAATGCAAGAGTCCGAGTAAGGATTCAGAGAAATTGAGATCTTGTGCTTTCGTCACAAGCTTCAACTTCTTTTGTTGAAGTTCCACCGTTCCCTTATCGATTTTAGGCCGATTCAAACGCGGCCGTCCTCTTTTGCTGAATTTCATGCCATCCTCCCGCTTTGTTCTTGAAGGTCTCACGGAATTTTAAATCCGTCAAATTGAGGACGCGTTTTTAATTGCCCACATGGGAAACTGAAAAGATTTTAACGGATGTAAAGGAATAAAAAACCAGCTAAGCTTATCCCTGAACTATGAACATAGGGACCAAGATGAACCGCAGAGATCTCGCGCAAGCCATTACATTAATTGAATCAACCCGTCCTGAGGATAGGGACAAGGCAAATGCTATCTTTGAGTCTCTAACCTCTCCCAAAAAACCAACATTTAGAATTGGCGTCTCTGGAGTCCCCGGCGCCGGTAAATCTACCTTTATTGACGCCTTTGGACGCCTTCTCATTGAGAAGGGGCACAAGGTGGCTGTCCTCGCCATTGACCCCTCCTCTCCCTTGACCCACGGATCGATCCTCGCGGACAAAACCCGGATGCAGCGGCTATCATCTTCCCCGGATGCTTTCATACGCCCAACCCCCTCTGGCGGCATCTTGGGAGGGGTCGCAGCACGGACCCGAGAAGTGACCTACCTCTGTGAATCCGCAGGCTATGACATCATCCTCATTGAAACCGTCGGCGTTGGCCAATCGGAAACTGAAATCTACGATTTAACGGACGCCGTCCTTTTACTGATTCCCCCTGCCGCTGGAGATGAACTCCAAGGCCTTAAAAAGGGAATCGTTGAGATTGCGGATATTCTTCTCATCAACAAAGCGGATGGTGAGCTGGAAGCTCTTTGTAATCAAGCCTATCAGGTCTATGCGGGAGCTCTGAAACTGACACCCCCGCGCTCCCCTTTTTGGTCCCCTCCCCTCCACAAGATATCATCTCTTGAAGGACGTGGCCTTGAGGATGTTTGGAATGATCTCGAACACTACCGCGCTGCCTCTCAAAAGAGCGGAGACTGGGAACGACGCCGAAAACAACAGAGAGTAAAATGGTTTGAAGATGAAGTGAGGGAGGAACTCTGGCGGGTTTTCAAAGAAAACTATGGCGAATATATTGAGAAAGAACACAAATCACCCGTTCATGCTGCACGGGATTTGGTGAGAAAAAACTTCACCTCTCCCCTACGCGGGAGAGGTCGACCCATAGGGTCGGGTGAGGGGGAGATATAACTGTAAAGAAATGTCAAAGAACACTGCGTACAGCCTACCCCTCACCCGCCCTAAAGGGCGACCTCTCCCACAGAGGGGAGAGGTGATGAAGCCACTTTTTCCTTAAGTTTTCATGAAGCAACCTTGCTTTCGCACATTATTGTACCAGATTTATCTGCATAATGGAGTGCAATAAGGTGCGATCCTCTCAAACCTGATTCTTGAACGTATATTCTTGACCTTTCTCACAAGATCGCTTACACCTAGGGCAGATTTATGATGAACAAGGAATATGATCATGGCACGTGAATGTGATATCACTGGAAAAAAAGTAATGAGCGGCAATAACGTATCGCACGCGAACAACAAGTCAAGGCGTACGTTTGCCGTAAACCTTCAAGAAGCTTCCTTCATAAGCGAAGGTTTAAACGCAAAGGTTCGCTTGCGCGTGTCAACGTCAGGCCTTCGAACTGTTGAGAAAAATGGCGGAATTGATGCCTTCTTAAAGTCAACGCCTGACCGAAAGCTCACAACGACGGCACGCCAAGTCAAGCGTCAGATTGAAAAAGCGACAGCTTAATATTTCATACCTACTGAAATCACACAAAAATCGTCATTGCGAGCGGTGAAACAGCGCGGCAATCCAGCCTTCGCTACTTCGTAGCTTCGGCTGGCAAGCCGAAGTGAAGAAGTTAGAAGGTTGCGCGCCATAGCTTTAGCGAAGGCGGGCTTATCCTTGCCGCGTCGTGACTTACGTCACTCCTCGCAATGACGGTGGCGTTGGTGTTCTTACGAAACGATGGACTTACTGACCACGACCTTGGTTGGCTTCATCAAACCCTTTGCCCGGCTTCATATCATAATCAGATGCGGCTGGACTTGTGGTTACACTTGCCGCCTCAACAGGAAGCTTTCCAGAAGTCGCTAACTTGTAAGCTTTTTCCGCTTCATAGTAACAGCCTTTTAAACCCCCTTCACTATCTGAATAATTTCTGTAGCACTCATTCATCGCTTCACAACGTATCAACGCTTTAGGCTCATTATTTGCACTTGCTATACAAGCACCCTTATTAAATGGCTCAGGAATGTCAGCATTAGCAGCGCCCATCATGGTCATCAAGGCTGCTGTGGTGGTCAAAACATAAAAACTCTTCATTTAAAACTCCCCTTTATATATTTTTTAATAGTAACGGCTTATTGCCATCCTCTTAAAGAGTAAGTGAAAACCCCTGATGTTGTCAATTCACACGTTTTAATTCCACGCTATTTGTTGTTTTTTCGCCTCACATGAGCAGCCCCTTGTTTGAATATAACTTGCATCCTCCCCCCAACTTCTTTAAATACCAAAGAGCTGCCGAAGTAGCTCAGATGGTAGAGCAACTGATTCGTAATCAGTAGGTCGGGTGTTCGATTCACCTCTTCGGCACCAGGGTTTCCCTGGGATTCTTATTGCACTATAACACACCAAAAATATCATTTCCACCAGATTTCCACCAACAGGCGAAATTTCAAACGAACCAAGGCTCTCTATAGGGTTCAGGGTTTGTGCTGTGGGTTGGTGGAATTTTAAGTAGCCAGGTCATGCGAGTCAACCCCGTTACACAGTAGTGAAAATGAGGATGATATGCGGAGTGGTTTACATTTAACATCCTGAGATATAAAACTTTATTCAATAGCAACCCCCGATTTGATGGAAATTGAGTGGAAATGTGGTGGAAATTTTTTGCTTACTCATTAATAATCGCTACACCTTGAAAGGTGGAGAAGTATAATCTGTTCTTTTTCTATCAACGCAATTTAGAAATGTCCCCTTTTAGGAGCATCTTATCCACAAGTCCATAGCCCACTGGGGGTCCATATATAGCCCCCATTTGGGGCTGTGGACCCTGTGGGTAAGATGCAAGGACACCGATGGGAAACCCACAACACTTCTTTTTCAATTCTTTTCCCTGAACAATCTTTTTCCTTGTTTTACAGTTATTTTCCTGGCAGTTTTATACCCTACAAACAGGGAACATAACATATGGGGAATTTGAGTGTTCCTTATCATCTTTTCTTAGAAAACCTTCGCTATTATTTTCAAGAGTCCGTTTGGTATCTTAAAAAGGGTTTTAGGAAAAGTGTTGCCTTTAGTAGGCGCACTATAAGTTCGCTTGCGTTTAAGAATTCTCTCCTCTTCTTTTGTCTGTGCTTCGTTCCTATGGGAGCTGTGTTTGTTGGGGATTATGTGAGTGACCACACTCAGCTGGAAAAGGTTACTCATGCCTTGGAAAGTTCAGTTATCACTTCTGCAGAAGCTTATTCTCAGCTCTTTAATGATCTTAGAAACAAAATTCACTCTGAGAAATTCTATATTAATGCGCAAAAGATGGAAAATCTTTTAGCGAGCATCCACGCCTTGAGAACGTACGCAACGGGATCTCCCTTACGAAATATGGTGGGTCTTAGGTGGGTTTCTCCTCAGCTCAAGCCTATAGGTGCTTATGGGGAAGTAAAGAACTTTGATCCTAAAACTTTTCTGACTTTCTTTCGTTCTTTAGATCAAGCGCCCAATAAGATTTTCATTTCTAAAATAAAGGATGAAATCTATTTGGGTCTCGGAATTGCGGAGGCCGGAAACACCATCGGCTATCTGTTGGTACCTTTTCCCTTAGAGGTGATTGTCCATGATCCAGATAACGTCCAGTTGAGGACGTTTTCCCTCTCATCGGATTTGGACCTTCCTTTATTAGGAATGCCCCTTGCTGGTTTAATAAAGACCCCATTCTCCGTCATTCACATCTCGAAAACCTTTGCATGGGGTGCGTACTTTTGGGAGAATGCGCTCACTTGCGGCTTTTTCGTTCTTTTTGCCATGATCGTCCTGCTTTTCAAGAGACAACACGATAAAGAACATCTGCGTGAGTTTTCTCGATCAAACAGGGCCACTCAGTGCTTAAAAAATAATCTTCAGGCCCACCAGAAGGGAGCCAATCTTATTATAGATCGGCTCCATGAGGTTCAGGGTAGTATTTCAGAATTGAGTACCTTTCTTTTGGATTTACGTTCTTCTAAAAAGGTTTTAGATGAGAAAGAAATAACGAAATTAATGCGACAGATTTTTGCGGTCTCAACGTCTGTTGAGAAGAAGATCATTCGCAATGCGAGCACAGAATCTATTGATATTATGGAGGTTATTGCACTGTGTATGCACTTTTACGGACACAAGATAGAAGAATCACGGATTGAGATCAAAACGGATTTTGTAAACCCACACCCCACCTATATCTCTGAAAAAGATGCCTTTACTCAATTGGTGCTGAATATCTTTCATAAAGCAGTTGAAGGGACGCCAGAACAAGGAACCCTATGGATAAAGGTCAGGATTCCGGAGAAGAAGTCTGAGGGCATGCTCATCTTAACGATTGAGAATAATGGATATCGCTTGTCCATTGAAGAGTTGAAGTCATACATGAAGCCAAATCAAACTTCATTTGAAGGCTACTTTAACCTCGAATGGGAAGAAATGGTTGTATTTGCTAAAAGTATTGGCTGCTCCATTTCCCACGAAAGCCTTGGGCCTAAAGGTAATCGGATGACTCTGGAAATTTACGACATTAAAAAACCGACTCCCAGGAATGAAACATCATTTGAAAAATACAACGCTGCAAACAATATTATTAATTTTTTCCCATCTCATGAAAATACTTAAACCCCTCTTTGTCTTCTTCTTTTTCTTTTTGTGCACTCCAGAAGTGTGTAGCGTTACGTCATCAAGGATTTCCAATCTTTCTGAACCCAATACTTTTTTTACGGGACGAGATAAGGAAATAAAAGATCTCAGTCTTGCTCTTGAAAAAAAGACCATCATCGTTGTTGAAGGACTCTCCGGAATTGGCAAAACTCAGCTGGCTAAAAAATATTCTCAGTCCGTCTCGAATAAATATGATCTTATCTGGTGGTTTGATTCTGAAAAAAATATGGACACTCAAGTGGATGAACTTTTAAGCAAGCTCTATCGACGAGCAAACAAGCCGTATTACCGTCCTGCAAAATCGCAAGAACTCATTAAGAAGCTCAAGGCTGAGCTAAACTTAACTGCGTTAACTTATCTTTTGGTCTTTGATAATATTGATGATATAAATATGATTCAACATTATGCAACTCTTAAAAGGAATGACATGCGTTCTCAACATATTATTGCAACATCGAAGAAGAAGAACACCATATTCTCCTCTCTTTTGATTGATAAATTTGAAAGGAAGGAATCGCTCGCCTTTCTCGCCAAGATCCTTGAGGGGGAAAAGGAAGAGAACCTTGATGCCCTTGCAGAAACGCTAGGGGACTTTCCATTGGCTCTTGCGCAAGCTGCCAGCTTCATCAAAATGAATCCATCGGTCAGTGTTAAAACATACATACAGTTGTTTAAAGAAAGCTATGCTGAACTCTGGAAATCTGAAGGCAAGTTGATTGAAGATACAAAGAGTGGTGCTTATTTCAATGACAATTACCATAAATCCATGGCAACAGCGATCAAAATGAACATCGAAGATATCAAAAAGCGCTCCCCCTTAGCTTACGAGATGCTCTGTTTCTCTTCTCTTTTGCACCACCACCATATTCCTTTTAGCGTGCTTGAACACTGGGCTTGTAGCAAACGTAGGGCGTCTAAAATAGAATTCCATGAGGCGCTTTCATTGCTGCTCAATTATTTCCTGTTGGAGAGGGAAGCTGAAAAAACTGACACACCAAACAATGATCTGTTTCGTCAGCATGAATTGATTCAACTAATTACGAGCAATACTTTCGAGAAGGATCAAAAGAAGGCCCTCTTAAACGCAGCAGCAGACAGCCTGGTTCAAGAGCTCTCAATACCGCCTGTTACCTTATTGGAGCAGTTTAAAGAGAAAGAATACTTTTACAACCATATGGAAAAGGTATGCACTTTAGCCAGTGAGCTCGATTACGATGATCGGAGCCTTACGGAGCTTAAAATTGCCTTGTTGTACTTTGTTCATTTCATCCAAAGAGATTTTACGCAATCAAGTGAACTCATCAAATCCTTAAAGAAAGATGTGGATTCACATTCAAAAGATATAAGCCCACTCGCTCAGATCTGGTTTTATTGCACCATTGGCAATGATCAGATGTTTGAAGACTTTTCTCAGGTTCAGCAAAGTTATGAAAAGGGATTGAAGTGTTTGGAGATGATCCAAGACGCGGAAATAAAAAGAAGCTATTTCATGCACTTAACATACAGTTACATTGAATCCTTATGTAATATTGGAAGACTACGAGAAGCTATTGCATTATGTGATGGTCTTCAGGACACGTTAAAGGCAAGCAACAACTTATCTCAAAAAATCGCATTCTTGGGAGCCTCAGGCAGTACGCGTATAAAACATGGGCAATACGCGCTAGCGTTAAAGGAATTAGATCTATGTCTCGAGCTCATCTCTCAGCAGAAAGACATGGAAAATTTCCGCCCTTTTGCAATGCTACTAAAAGCACAATGTATTCTCTGTCAGGGACAAACCCAGCAAGCTCACGAAATCATTGAGGAAATCTATCCTCGTCTTCTCAAGGTTTTTGTGTCTCCTGAGAGCATGGTCCTCGTTAAATGTCAGATTATTAAAGGGGCAAGTCTTGCTTCTTTTGGAAAACGGGAAGAGGCCATAGATATCGTAAAGCAATCTCTGGAATCATATGAAAAATCTTCTGGTTTTGAAAACGATGTTTTGAAAGGGTTGGGATACCGCATATTGGGAGAGATATATGAAGCCGATGGAAATCTACCCAAGGCCTATGAGCAGTATGCAAAAGCAGAATCTATTTATGCAAAGATTTTACAAGAAAAGAGCTTGGCAGACTTAGGACTTCTCTATATGCGCCTCGCAATATTGGGAGCAAAAATGAAGGATGATACAATGGTTAAGAAGTACCTTACCTTGCACATTAATGATTTTGGGCTTTCCCATCCTCGTACGTTGGAAATCAAGGAATATTTGGACGGGCAGGGGTTTTCTGTGCTGTGAGTTAATTAGATATTTTCAAGTGCACTCATTATCTATTTCACAATTCGTAGGAAGGACCGCGCATGAGCAATTTCGAGCATATCCTCATCAGGAATACCGCAACCACTAATGTCTAGAAATGTAAGATTGGGATAGCTTGCTACAATGACTTGGAGACCCACGTGAGTAATATTGCAATCTACAATCACAAGCGAAGTAAGATTTGGAAAGATTTCCACTATTGAGTTAAGACTCTGATCAGTAATTTGCTCATTGAGTGTAAGATCAAGTGCTTTAACGCTTGGAAATCTTGATGCGCTGACAAGTGGGTGCTCATAGTCAATGTTGATGCCCTTAAGATTAAGATAGGTAAGGCTTGGAAAGCTTGCCGCAATGACGTAAAGGCCTTCCTCTGTAATTCCATTGCCATAAGAAAGATCAAGATGCCTAAGGTTTAAAAAATTTGCTGCCATGGCGCGAAGGCCATCATCAGTAATCCCCCATTGACTCCCCCACAGTTCCAGCCATGTGAGCTTTGGACAGCTATTTGCAAGGGCACGAAGGCCATTATCAGTAATTTTATTGCAGTCCCAAAGTTTAAGCGTAGTAAGTTCTGGGCAACCTTCAGCAAGGGCGCTAAGGCCTTCATCTGTAATTCGATCGCTATCAAGCTTTAGTCTGGTGAGCTTTGAACCGCCCTTTGCAACGGCACGAAGACCATTGTCGGTAATTTCACATAAATGATCATCGTAACCATAAAAATCAAGTGAGGTAAGGTTTCGGCAGCCTTCTGCAAGGGCACGAATGCCATCGTCGGTAATTCTCTGTCGTCTCTTAAGATTTAATGAGGTGAGTTTTGGGAAACTTGCGCCAATGATGCGAAGGCCAGCATCGGTAATTTGATCCTTGATAGTTTTCCAAAAGCTCTTAAGATTAAGCGAGGTTAGGTTTGGGTGCCATGTGGCGATCGCTTCCAGTCCTGCATCGGTCATTTTACAGCAGCCCGCAAGATTAAATGAGGTAAGGTTTGGACAGATTGATGAAATAACTCCAAGCTCTGCATCTGTAAGATTTCCATGTTCGCTCAGATTTAAAGATCCCAGCTTTGTTTTATTCCTCAAAAGATTTAGTAATTCCTTCTGATCGATGCCGGATTTAACCTTAAGGTGCGTCCGGGCATCCACCCAATTACATAAACCACGGCTCACTAAACTAAGGGATTCAATATCTTTGAAATCTGTAATGAAGGAAAGAATAAACTTAACTAAGACAGTGGGGACCTTATAAGGTAGACCAGCGCCAGTGTACAATTTCGGAGCAACTTTGCGAAAATCGGCAGTATTCCTTAATGGCGTTAGAACAGCTGGTGGTAATTGTTCTTCAGGGTTCTCAGCAGCCACTTTGGGTCGTTTGGTAACGCGTTCAGCTTCCGGGAGATTATGGGTTTGGGCGGCTGAATCCTGGAAATTAAAATCCTCGAATTTTAAGTCGTCTTCGTGACAATCATCGAAGTTAAAAACGTCGTTTCCAATATCCATGGAGACCTGATGGTTAGGATCTTCAAGATCCAATCCTTCAAACAATGAATCTTCGAGCTCACCCGCTGCTACTTTCGCGCATTTAGATGTCAGTTTATAGTCCGGAAAATTATGCTCCTCAGAATCTCTGCCGGCAAAGACTGGCGATAAGATCGAAAAACTAATTATAGTTGTTAACAATAATTTTCTGAGCATAATAAACCTCTAATAATAATAACTTATGTGTTACATTTAAGTATTTAATGAGATATTGTCAAGTATATTCGATATTTATCGTGCTGTTCTTAAAACCTTGATGAAGATGGTTGTCTCTTTCCTTACGAACTCTTCTGCTTAGAGAAAAACCACTTTACAAATTGTTGGTCGACATTTTTAGAGTCATTTTGTGTCGCCTAGACATATTGGGAGTAAAAAAATGAAGGATGATATAATGGTTAAGAAGTATCTTACCTTACACGTTAATGATTTTGGACTCTCCCATTCCCGCACGTTGGAGATCAAGGAATACTTGGATGGGCAGGGGTTTTTCTGTGCTTTGATTTCCTGGTATAAAAATAGGTAGAGGTATCTTAAAACCCATATTAATTGGAATGGTGGTTCTTTATGACTCCTTGAAAATTCACCTTTTTTATAGACATATTTTATTTAATACTTATATACATAACACTATCATTATATGTATCGGAGTTATCATGTTAATTAGTCGGATTTCTTTCAATAATATTCTTGCCTCTATCCTTACTCTGGTGACCCTGATGGGATCGTCTGAGATCGCCTTTGGAGTGAAAAGTAACGATGACTCAGGAGAAACAGTTAGCCGCAAAAGAGTTCGCAGCCCCTCTTCCACTCCTGATGCTCAGGAAAGTTTTCCGTTACTTGGATTGTCCGACGATATTCTCAAAATAA
This sequence comes from Alphaproteobacteria bacterium, assembly GCA_013287665.1. Taxonomy (GTDB): domain Bacteria; phylum Pseudomonadota; class Alphaproteobacteria; order UBA9655; family UBA9655; genus UBA9655. The sequence goes on along the minus strand of JABDDK010000033.1, from coordinate 1,162 downwards.
TTGTCAGTCACACAGATGAGGTCAAGAAACAATCATTACTTGCACGTTCTTGCAAGCGTATGCGAGAGGTTGTGTACAGCTTTCCTTATTCCCCCCACAGATTTACGGGATTCATAACGACTTTTCCCATGGAAGACGAGAGATACGACTGTAGTCCCCGAATATCTTTTATTCGTTCCAACATGCTCGATACGGTGTTAGGAAGGAAAGCTTTTTACGAAACTGTTGGCGACCCCTCTGAGACTTTTACTACCAAAGACACGGTTTTTTCCCAAGGGGGGGCCCAAGTACTGGAGTTTAATCATAATAAATGCGCATTTATATTTGGCGATTGCATCTTTAATGGTTTTTCTATTTTTTATAATAAGGTAGCTCACATAGCTCAAGATACTCAAGAGCTTGTTTGGCGTGACACTGAACTTACGCTGATTCCTGATAACATTTCCTTACTCGAAGATCTCACGACCCTTAACCTTTCATCCAACAAGTTAAAAGTTGTTTCTCCGCATGTTGCCTCTTTGAGAAACCTAACAACACTAAATTTAGCGCTCAATAATATAATAGGACTGACACCTCGGTTAGGTATGCTTAGCGGTCTCCAAACTCTTAATCTGGAAGGCAATGAACTTCAATCCTTACCAGGAAACTTTGAACAGCTTGTTAATCTCAAGAAACTGATTTTATTGAACAATAATTTTGTTGAATTCCCGATTGTTGTAACAAGAATGAAAGGACTTGAGGATCTTGATATTTCTAATCTGAACGTTACAGATGCAAGTAACCCGGAGAGGAATATAGTTAAAGGAGTTTACGAAAATACAAGGGATGGATCATTAATTTCGTACGCCAGAGTCTACGGTAAGAAATCTATAAATCAGATTCGATCAATACCTGAGGAAGTAAAGAAGATGACTGGACTAAGAAGATTAGGTCTTGCCGGCAATCCTCTTGAAACCCTTCCGAACGGACTTTTAGAGCTAACAGAACTGCGATATTTGGATATAAGCAGAACCGGGATTCATACATTATTGCCCGGTCTTAAAAACATGAGAAAACTTAAGATTTATACGAATGAAGACTACAAGAAGAGCGAGGCCGCTGCAATATTACGACAAAATGGATGATGTACTATTAAAACTACTCTCTGCTCAACATTATAATA
>JABDDK010000032.1 GCA_013287665.1 Alphaproteobacteria bacterium | reverse complement strand
TTGCTAGTCAAATGTAAAAGAGTGTGCTAGCAAACCATAGTTAAAGAATAATTCTCATCAGTGGTAATGCCTCGGTGGAATTATTGTTTTGTATTGTCAACAACGTAAGGAAAGAGATTACATGAGTGACGTTGCTGCACGTGTAAAGAAGATCGTCGTAGAACATTTAGGTGTTGATGAGGACACAGTCACAGAAAACGCAAGTTTTATCGATGATTTGGGCGCAGACAGTTTAGATACTGTTGAGCTTGTCATGGCTTTTGAAGAGGAATTCGGTTGTGAAATTCCAGATGACGCCGCGGAAAAAATTATGACCGTGAAAAACGCGATTGATTACGTATCCGAACGCGCTTCTAAATAACTAGGTTAATAGAGTGGATCCTATGCGTCGAGTTGTTGTAACTGGATTAGGTCTTGTTACCCCATTAGGGAATGGTGTGAAAGCCACCTGGGATAGACTTATTCGAAGTGAGTCAGGAATTCGACGTATAGACACTTTTAACACCGATGCCTTGACCTCTAAAATTGCTGGTCTCGTTCCCCAGGGGACTGAGTCAGGCCAATTTAATTTTGAGGACTATATCCCCGCTAAAGAACGCCGCAGAATGGATGATTTCATTATCTATGGAATTGCGGCGGCTGAAGAAGCCCTAAAAGATTCAGGATGGGTTGCAGAAACCGAAGAGCAAAAAGAAATGACAGGTGTCATGATTGGCTCTGGCGTGGGTGGACTTCCTCGCATTTACGAAGCTTCCGTGACTTTACGCGAAGAAGGTCCCCGCAAAATCAGTCCTTTCTTTATTCCCTCTTGCTTAATCAATCTTGTCTCCGGACAGGTTTCCATTCGTCATGGCTTTAAAGGCCCAAATCATGCGGTTGTTACCGCGTGTTCTTCCGGAGCCCATGCGATTGGTGACGCGGCTCGACTCATTCAATGGGGTGATGCGGACGTTATGCTTGCCGGAGGTGCCGAAGCCTCCGTCTGTGAAATTGGGGTCGCCGGCTTTGGAGCCTTACGCGCCCTCTCAACGAATTTTAACGACACACCGACGAAAGCCTCAAGACCTTGGGATCAAGGCCGTGATGGCTTTGTGATTGGTGAAGGCGCCGGTATCGTCGTTTTGGAAGAATACGAGCACGCGAAAAAGCGCGGCGCAAAGATTTATGCTGAAATTGTGGGATATGGTCTTTCCGGAGACGCGCATCACATTACAGCTCCTGCCGAAGATGGCAATGGAGGCTTCCGTTCGATGCGCAATGCCTTGCGCAGAGCCGGCCTTAACCCAGAAGACATTGGATATGTGAATGCTCACGGGACATCAACACCTCTCGGGGATATGATTGAGCTGAACGCCGTCAATCGCTTGTTTGAAGGGAAAACATCAGGCCTGAGCATGTCCTCCACAAAGTCAGCCATTGGCCATTTGCTAGGGGCTGCGGGCGGTGTTGAAGCCATATTCTCAATCCTTGCGTTGCGAGATGGAATCTTGCCCCCAACATTAAACTTGGAGAATCCTTCTGAAGGCTGTGATAAGATTGACCTCATTCCCCATAAAGCCAAAGAGAAGAAAGTGAAGTATGTCATGTCCAACTCCTTTGGATTTGGCGGGACGAATGCTTCATTGGTGATGGCGAAGGTTTAAAACAGTAATCAGTGTTCAGTGATCAGTAATCAGAAAAAAATTCTTCTCTTAATTCTAATTAGTATTCTCTCACTACTCTCAATTTTATTAGTAACCATTGCATTTTGGTTTCAGCATCCTCAGAAAAACCCTCAAGCTGTTGTTCTTATTGAAAAAGGGTCCTCTCTTTCGGATATTGCAACCACACTCTCTGCTCAAAATGTATTAGATTTCCCCTTTCTTTTCAAAACCACACTCTATGGGACAATTTCTTGGCGTGATCTGAAAGCAGGAGAATATTTCATTCCGGCAAACGTTACACCAGCTCAACTCATTCACATCCTCAAGTCAGGAGAGGTCATTCTACATCCTCTTACGGTTATTGAAGGAGAAACGAGTCACCAATTCACTCAAAAGCTCCTCCAGGACGTACGCTTCACAGGTGTAAGTGAGGTTCCCCCTGAAGGACGCCTTCTCCCAGAGACCTATTATTTTCCTCGAGGAACGGACCGGAAGAAGATCATGGCACGTCTTCAGAAAGCCATGTCAGAGGCCCTTGCTGACGCGTGGGCAAAACGTGCACCCGATCATCCCCTTAAATCACCAGATGAACTTCTCATCCTCGCCTCAATCATCGAAAAAGAAACACGTCTCGCGCCTGAGCGACCCATCGTTGCTGCCGTCTTCTTAAACCGCCTCAAACAAAACATGCCGCTACAAGCCGACCCAACAGTTCTCTATGGTCTGCAGAGAGAGGGGGGGAAGGAATTGTCTCTCAGTGATCTTAAGAAGGAAACGCCTTACAACACTTACCTTATACAAGGCCTTCCTCCAACACCCATAGCAAACCCAGGCCGAGCTTGTTTGAAAGCCGTAGCAACGCCCGCAGAGGTTCCCTACGTATACTTCGTTGCAGACGGTTCAGGCGGCCATGTCTTCGCGACAACCCTTGAGGAGCATGAGAAGAATCACTCCAATTGGCGGAAAATAAGAGACAGCAAAACTCAATAGAAGTGATTTCATCAGATTTTCTTGTCTTTCGCTTTAAAACATCGTAACCTCTTCTCGATTTGTTAGAGAAGGACTGTTCATCATGAAAAAAATACTCGCAGCTTTATTAATGCTTATGTGCTTTGCTTATCACGCAAAAGCTGAACTTCGCATCGATGTGACGGAGGGAACATTCAAGCCTGTGCCGATTGCCATCACTCCTTTTGATGGTGGCGGGGATCCTCAACTTGCACAACTTGGACAAGATATCACAAAGGTCATTATGAATGACTTGCAAAGCTGTGGTCTTTTTAAAATTGTGGATCCGAATGCGCATATTCAATCAGCCCGTGATGTCATGTCCAATCCACGCTTTCCAGACTGGAAGTTAATCAATGCGGAAGCCCTTGTTGGTGGACTCTTGAAGCGTAGTGGGTCTCAGGTTCAAGTTGACTTTCGCCTGTTTGACGTCTTTACAGAATCCCAATTGACAGGCCTTTCCTTAGGGACGGATGCCAGTAACTGGCGTCGCGTTGCTCACCAAGTTGCAGATGCGATCTATGAACGCATGACAGGGGATAAGGGCTATTTCGATACAAAAATCGTTTATATTGCTGAAAGTGGTAGGGAACTCAAGGGTCACCGTAAGTATAGACTTGCGATCATGGATCAGGATGGAGAGAACCATGCGTACCTCTCCGCGGGAAACAGTATGGTTTTAACGCCACGTTTTTCACCGGATCGAACAAAAATTGCCTATCTTGACTTTGGAAAGAACAACAAAGCCCCGAACCTGCATATATTTGACCTTGCAAAAGGCCACTCCGAATCTCTAGGGGCCATTAAAGGTCTTAAAATGACACCAAGGTTTTCACCCGATGGAAGTCACTTGGTGTTGAGCGTTGCTGAGGGCGGCGTGACCTCTCTTTACAGAATGGATTTGGGTTCAAAGAAGCTCACCCGTTTGACAACGTCTTCAGGTGCGATTGACGTTTCTCCCTGCTATGATCCTGAGGGAAAGCAGATTGTGTACAGCTCTGACAGAGGCGGCAAACCCCAACTTTATATTTCAGATGCAGGGGGAGGCGGAGGCACACGCATTAGCTTTGGAAAAGGTTGGTATCATAATCCTGTTTGGTCACCCCGAGGAGACTTGATTGCTTTTACGAAGCAAGATGGAGGATTTTATATAGGTGTTATGCGTCCCGATGGATCGGGCGAGCGTCTGATCGCTTCTGGATATCTTCTTGAAGGACCGTCATGGTCACCTAATGGTCGAGAAATTATTTATACTTGCCAGGATACCGCACAGAGTAAAGCGGGACTTGAAAGTGTCGATATCGTAGGGTTTAACAAGAGAAAATTAAAGACCCCTGGTGAGGCAACTTACCCTACATGGTAGGTCTTGATACTTTGCTAAAATAAAGGTATAGTGTCGGCAGGGTGTCATTATTGACTAGGCCATGCAGTATAGAGCAAAGGACATCAAAAAAAGATTAAAAAGTTAATGTTTTTTTAAAGTTTACCCATTATAGTGGGCGAGCGAAAACCAAAAAAAGGAGAAAAAAAGAAATGCGTTTATATATGACAACTCTTCTCGCAGCGAGTGCTTTAGCTCTTGCGGCTTGCGGATCAACAACTGACGAATGTGTAGACACATGTGGTCAAGGATCAGGAATCGTTCCTGTTGACTCAACACCATGTGCAACTGGTACAGTTGCTGACTTCGTAGAAAATGTGGGCGACCGCGTATTCTTCGATTTCGATCGTTCAGATGTTCGTCCAGACGGAATGGCAACATTACAACGTCAAGCTGCTTGGCTCGGCCAACACTCACACTTCGCTGTAACCATCAATGGTCACTGTGACAAGCGTGGATCAGTTGAGTACAACTTGGCTTTGGGTGAGCGTCGTGGGAATGCAGCTATGCAACAACTCGTTGCATTGGGTGTAAATCCAGCACGTATCAAAATTGTTAGCTACGGTAAGAACCAACCAGTCGTTGAACAAGACGGCAGCGCTTGGGCATTCCAACAAAACCGTGTTGCAATCACAGTTTTGGACTAATAAGCACTTTATAGCTTAATGAGAGCACCACCCTTCGGGGTGGTGTTTTTTTTACCTCGCCCCTTGTGGGAGAGGTCGACGCGTAGCGGCGGGTGAGGGGTCAATACCTAATCAACGACAAAATAATAAACAAAGGCAGCAGTATCCCCCCCGACCAAAGGATATACCCAAAGAAACTCGGCATAGGGACCTTTTGACCTTCCGCAATCGCTTTCACCATAAAGTTGGGCGCATTCCCAATATACGTCATGGCTCCCATGAAGACCGCCCCTAAAGAGATCGCCTCCAACGTCTTGGCAAAGGTTGTCATGAGCTGAGACGCATCTCCCCCGGCCATATGGAAGAACACCAGATACGTTGGTGCATTATCTAAGATTGAGGAGAGACCCCCTGAAAGCCAAAAATACATCCCATTTTGAGGGACCCCATTATGAGAAACGAGACCCACAAGCGGCGCCAGTGCACCATTTAGACCAGCATCAAGGATTGCAAGGACAGGGATCACTGTCATGAAAATACCGAAGAAGAGTTTTGCAACTTCTCTCAAGGGCTCCCATGAGAAATGATTGGCTTTATGAATGGCATATGGCGTGAAAAAGAACGAGACACAAGCCAGTAAGATAAGCCCCAGGTCCCTCACAACATTCTGAATTTCAAAAGATAACCCAAGATTCGGTTTCCAAAGTCCACTTAACAGAACAAGCCCAATCACACCGAGGAAAAGCAGTCCATTGAGCTTTCCTTTCACCCTGATTTTTGGCCGACTACGATGAAAGGTGAGACCTTCCTTCCTGACAAAATAAGAATCCATTCCATAAAATATAAAGAGCAAGGGAACCGAGATCATAACCATCTCAAACGCCAGGTTTTCCAAAGTCCAGAAGAAACTGACCCCATTCAAAAACCCAATAAAAAGAGGCGGATCTCCTAAGGGCGTTAAGGCCCCCCCAATATTAGCCACCAGGAAAATAAAGAAGATCATATGATGAACGCGGGATTTCCGATCTCGATTGATGTGGAGGAGGGGACGAATCAACAGCATCGACGCCCCCGTCGTCCCAATCCACCCCGCAAGAAGCGTTCCAATGGCAAGAATGCTTGTATTCACAAGAGGGGTCGCATGTGACGCCACCTCAATTCGTATGCCCCCTGAGATGGTATACAGCGATCCAATCATAATAACAAAGGGAAGGTAATGATGAAAGAAAGTCCCCGCAATTTCAGTTGAGGCTACAGAAAGCCCGAACATAAGAACAAGGGCGACAATCACAAGGGCTGACCACGAGGTGGCCACTTTCCCATAATGATTCTCCCAAAAATGAAGCGCAAACAACGGCAGCAAGGCAAGGGACAGCAACATCCCCCCCAAACGGAATCACCCACAACAGACTCAGCTCACTCCCCGGAAGAGCCGTGGATGCAAAGGCTGGGGATGTAAATAAAAGCATCCCTCCTATTAACCGCTGCGTCATCCTCGCGAACGCGGGGATCCAGGGCAACAAACTCATTCCGAAGGAATGTAATGTCTTTTGTATCGAAGAAAACAAGTTCAAACAGCCCCCTCTTTTTCCCCTGCTCCTAATTTAGGAGGAGGGTAACCCCACGCTCGTCATTGCGAGCGGCAAAGCCGCGCGGCAATCCATCTTTCTTTTATTAAAATGGATTGCTTCGTCGCCTTTGGCTCCTCGCAATGACGAGTCTGGTTCTTACCCGTTCACAGCCTTCAGATACTCAGCAACGCTCTCTGTCGTTGTGGAAATAGCTGTTTTGCCCTTATTCCAATTGGCAGGGCAAACTTCCCCATGCTTTTCAGTGTGTTGAAGGGCGAGAAGCATCCGGAGTGCTTCATCAACGTTTCGCCCCAACGGCAGGTCGTTTACGACTTGATGGCGAACAATTCCTTTTTGATCGATCAGGAAGAGTCCACGATAGGCAACGCCATCTGGATTCAAGACATCGTATTGTGTCGCGATGTGACCGCCTAAGTCGGAGACAAGACCGTAGGTAATTCCTTTGATCCCTCCCTTTTCAATCGGTGTGTCAAGCCAAGCCAGGTGGGAGAAGTGGCTGTCAACGCTACAACCCAAAAGCACACAGTCATTCGCACCGAAATCCTTCAGGCGCTCTTGAAAGGCATGGAGCTCGGTTGGGCACACAAAGGTGAAATCGAGCGGATAAAAGAACAGGATGACGTATTTTCCTTTGTAATCCTTAAGTTCGATATCCTCGCATTTATTTGTGAAGACACATTTTGCTTTGAAATTAGGGGCTTCTTTTCCAACGAGTACGCTCATGATTTAGTTCTCCTTATGATGATGTTACTTGAAATGTAATGTGGTGACGGGTATTTTACAAGGGTTGTCTTAGCACGTGGCACCATCACCTCTCCCCTTCGTGGGAGAGGTCGCCTGAAAGGCGGGTGAGGGGGGACGACATAAATTGAAAGACGTTATTATTGATCCCCCTCACCCGCCGCTGCGCGTCGACCTCTCCCACGAAGGGGAGAGGTGAAGAGTTAAACCTTCTCAGACAACCAAATGGCAAGGCGGGAGGCGACCTTAATGGACCCTGTAAGAAGGGGATAAGCAGGGGCCTCCCTTGCGCCCTGTTCAAAGGCTAAATCCCGATGCTCGCGCTCTTCTTGCTGACAGACGGTGATTAGCTGACTCAACTCTGGATGGCTATCTCCTAAAGTTGTGAGCTGTTTTTCATAATGCTGATCGATCACTTCCTCAACAGCGGCTGTGCAAGCCATCGCTGCCTTTTCACCTAATAGAGCCGTTGCGGCGCCTAAGGCATATCCTGCTACATGCCAGAGCGGTTGAAGAACGGTGGGACGAACATGATTCTCAATCACTAAATTTTCAAAGGCATTCAGATGGGTGAGTTCTTGATCCCTCATATGCTCTAAAAGGGGCGCTGAGGGGGTGTTTTTTAAGACGGCTATTTGCCCCTCATAAATCCGCTTCGCCCCATACTCGCCCGCTAAATTGACCCTGAGCATAGAGTGAATTTGTTTCTTCACTGAATGCTGTCCGGGGAGACTCCTCATCGTTTGAGAGATTTCTCCATGACATGAAACTTCATCCATCCCCAACACATCCCGGTGAGAAAGAAGGAAAGAATAGCATTATAGCCTGCGAGAGAAAGTCCCAGAAAACTAAATGTGACTTGATCACACCTTACAAAGGGGGTCTGAAGAAGAGCTTCTTTGAGGGCTTCCACAGAAGTTAATTTGCCAAAATCTTGTGTGTTACAAAACTCAGGCAAGCTGATGAGATGGTTTTGAATTCCCACATGATAAAGGGCGAGAATCCCACCGCATAAGAATAGAAGTCCGATGATAAATATAAATAGACTCTGTGATTTTGGAGGGAACAGAAGAAATGCCATGAAAGCAATGATTCCTGCTGCGACAAATACGAGCCTTTCATAGACACACAATTTACAAGAGAGGACCCCAAATTGGTGTTCCATAATATAGGCTGAAGAGACGACAAATACACAGATGCCAACAATCCACCCCAAGAGACGCTTTGGCGATAGACCAAACATTTCCTTAATCATAAACTCTCCTACCCGCTGTTATTTTTAAAGACAGTTTACCCTATTGCGTAAATGATTGCAAACCCACTAATGAGAACGCCAAGAGAAGCAAGCGTGACAAAGGTGAGGTTCTTGTCAATGTACGCTTTTATCGGGGGTCCAAAGTACCAGAACAGAAGCGCAACCGTAAAGAAGCGGAATCCTCGAGCAATGAGTGATGCAAATGTAAATGTAGTAAAATCGAGTCCGGTGAATCCACAAGCGATGGTGACAACCTTATAAGGGATTGGTGTGAGTCCCTTCAAAGCGACAATCCAAAAGCCCCATTCATTAAAACTATCTTGAAAACGATCAAAAGAAGCCTGGAGGCCGTAGGTTTGCACAATGAACTGCCCTAGAGATTCATAAAGTCCATAACCAATGGCGTACCCTAACCAGCCTCCTGTCACGGATGAAATTGTGCATATGGCTGCCAATTGCCACGTTTTATCTCGGCGTGCAAGCAACATCGCGATATACAGGGGATCAGGGGGGATGGGGAAAAAGGAACTTTCCGCAAAAGAAACCGCTGCCAGTATCCAAAGAGCATAAGGATGAGTTGCAAAACCCAAGATCCAATTATAAATACGCTGTAACATAGACTCTTTCTTTGCTGTAATCATGTTTTGAGAGCTAACATGAAATCGAAATAAGTTCAATTAAATACGCCTCCATCTCCAGGGTCACCTCATGAAAATCGTATATTCTTTCTTAAGGACCGAAGTCCTTCACCTCTCCCCTGCGTGGGAGAGGTCGACGCGCAGCGGCGGGTGAGGGGGATATATGACTTTAAAGGAATGTCAAAGAACACTGCATACGGCCTACCCCTCACCCGCCCTAAAGGGCGACCTCTCCCACAAGGGGAGAGGTGAAGGCACCTCACAAATTTTCATGAGGTGGCCCCGCCTCCATCTCTAATTCCAGGGCTTATTTGATTCCGCCCAATATGAGGATCGATCTTAATGAGTCATTAATTGTTTTATGATAGCATAAAGCCGAATAAAGAAATGAAGACATAAATTAACTTGGGAGGAAAAAATGAAGAAGATATCTTTACTGCTCATAATCGGTTTAATGGGTGCAGGAATTTCAGGCTGTGCCGTCTATGATGATGGCTACTATTACGGTGGCGGTCCAGATGTTGACCTAAGTTTCTGGAATAGTGGCGGACCTGGCTGGTACGGTGGCGGTTGGTACGGCGGCGGTGGAGGCTGGGGAGGCCATCACCATGGTGGCGGCGGTCATGGCTGGAGTGGCGGACATGGCGGTGGTGGACACGGTCACGCCGGCGGCGGACATGGTGGCGGACACGGTCACCATTAATTCTTAAAGTGCATGCCCCATAATGGGGCGTGCACGTTTAGCGGAGATGAAAATGAAGAATATCACTTTACTCATCGTTATAGGTCTTCTTGCGGGAAGTTTGAGCGGGTGTGCAATGGACGCCACAACTGATTCAGACTACCAACCAGGAATGAATATGAACTTGATCGGTGGATATTATGGCGGCGCTGCGAACTTTCAACAGGCTCAAGTTCCACACCATCGCTAAGAACTTATACGCCGATATGCGCTTTAACCTCACCTGATGTGGCCTTAACGGATCCTATACCCCATAGCGTGAGTCCTGTTGCGATAAGGGCGCACACGCATCCTATCATCATGTTCACATTGAGGCCATAAACGAAAGCTTCATCAATCCAACTTAAAAGCTGAGGAACCTGATCAGGAGCAAAATCTTTAAGTTGCGAAGCAGAATGCTCAACTTTAGAAATAATGCTGGTCAGATCATCGTGTTGTTCTGATGTTAAAGTCATTCCATGGGTAGCAATACTTCCTAACAGGTGCGTTCGTCCAAAAAGAACAACAAAGCTTGTTGAAAGAATAACACTGAACGTGTTTCCAAGCATCATGAACATCGTAAAAACGCCCGATCCGACATTCAGGTCTTCTTGGGGAACAGAACGCATCATGGCTGTACTACAAGCTGTAAAATAAGTTCCAAGCCCCGTTCCTACAAGAAACATAGAAATAATCAGATAGGGAAGAGTTGTATTGGTTCCAAGACAAGCCAAAAATCCTAAGCCAACGGCAGTGCAAAGAGATCCAAAAACCATGGGTCCTTTGACCCCAAATGAATCAATTAATTTTCCACCAATGGGAGAGAGAGCACCCATGCTAATTGTCATGGAAAGAAAAATGAGACCTGATTCGTAGCTTGAATACCTTAAGGTATTTTGCAAATAAAGACTCATCATCACGAGGATGAGTGAGAAGTTAACGGCCATAAAGAATTCACCGATCGTTGCGCCCATGAAAGCCCTATTTTTGAAAAGTTCAGGAGGACACATCTTTAGTGTTTTTGTGCGGTCGCGTAGGATGAAAGTTACAACAATCAAAGCACCTATAAGCATACCACCACAGACTTGCCAGCTCTTTATGCCTTGGACTTCCACTTCGTTTAAAGCATAAACGAACAGGGATAACCCAGACGCTAAAATTAAGGCGCCTAAGTAATCAATTTTTTGCTTTATCTCAGGCAGTTTTTCTATGGGTGAATAAAGAGCTAGGATGGTAATAATGATAATTCCAAGAGGAATGTTGATATAGAATATCCAGCGCCAGCTGATTTCGGCAATAATAATTCCAGCAAGCGTTGGTCCTGTCGCGAGGCCAAGCCCACAAGCTGTTAAAATAAATCCCATGACTAACCCTTGCTTTTCTGGGGGAGCTATTGTGAAAATGCTAGCCCATGCGGGGGCTGTAAAAACGGCTGCACCAAAGCCTTGAAGCAAACGTCCAAAAATAAGCATTTCAATAGATTGCCCAATCCCTGTGAGACAAGATCCTACCATGAAGAGAAGAAGGCCACCTATGAGTGTATTTCGTTTGCCGTATATATCTGCAACACGTCCAGCGGGTATCACAAACGCTGCCCAAACGAGGACGTAACCACTGAGCAGCCATTGGAGACTGTTCAAATCGGCGTTAATTTCCTCAGAAATCGGAACAAGTGTTAAGTTAACAGCTGTATAATCGATGTTCATAAGAAACAAAAGGATTGCTACCCCGCCAAGGACAATCCAAGAACGTAAGGAAATAACTGAATTTGAAGCCGCCATGATGTGTTCCAATGCTAAAAGAAGGGAATTAAATCCCCGTTTAATTTTGAAGGAATATAAAGGATGAAAGGAGAATATTCAAGAAGGAAAAGGTTAAAATTTAAGGACGTTTCCCGTACACTTTGTTTGACATTGACGGGCCTCATTTGTGCAAGACGTAGACGTACGAGATGAGTCTAGACATGATTCTAGTTCTTTAACACATTTATCTGAACATTCGCTTGCGTTAGCTCCTAGTATTCCAGCGCACACATAGGCAGTAAATATAAGTATTTGAAATAATTTATTAAACATACGAATCCTCAAAATTTTGTCTTTCTTCATCGTTAGCAATGTTTTTGTATTCTTCCTATAATCCAATTATCGCTCATTTTTATTAATATTTCGTGAACACTTTTTAAAAACGAGAAAATTTCTCGGATTGAAAAGAATTATGATTTTTTTACACTTTTTTTAGCTTTTGAGGTTATGGTAAATTCAGTTGCCACCCTTTTAGAGATAAGAGAAAGGAATTTAGATGCTCTATTTGCTTAATATGTATCCCTCTTGGATGCTGCTTTTGTTTATAATGACAGGGCTCTCTTCAATATCTCTCGCCTCTTTTTTTGTTGTAAGACGGTTTTTTCCTAAATTTCTTACGACTGAGATGTCTCCCGCATTTGGAGTCATGGGAACAAGCTATGGATTTTTACTTGGATTTTCTATTGCTATTTTATGGCAAAATTATACGGCAGCTACGAATGTAACTGCAGCTGAGGCAGCCAATTTTAGTCTTATTATCAATGACGTACAGTTGCTAAAGCCAGACGACCAACTTAAACTTATTAAAGGTTTAAAGGACTATATCACCATCGTGAAAAATGAAGAATGGGAGGCCATGAAATGGGGAGAAAGTGCACCTATGGCTTGGAAATCAATTCATGATGTTACTGATAGCATGCGTTCAATACAACCGGAAAGTCCTTTGGAAAAGCTAGCTTACGACTCTATTTATAAAGAAATAGGGAATGTTGTAGAAAATAGATCCAAAAGAATTCAAGCTATCGAAACAATCTTGCCCTTTGGGGTCAAGGTTCTTTTAATCATCGGAGCCATTTTTATTGTTTATTCAATTTCAGTTAATGACACGAAGAACAAAATAAACCATATCATGTCAATATTGATGGTCAGTTTTCTCCTGGCGTTTAACTTAACTTTAGCCTTCGTTTTGGCCTATCCATTTGCTGGAGAAAATCGTGTGCCAGGTAAGGGGCTTATTGATGTTATTCCGGTGAGGCTCAAACTGATAGAAAAGGTATTAAAGGAGAAACAACAAGCTCAGGAGGAAGTTAAGAAAAACCCTCCTGTTGAAAGTAAGAGCTCTTCTCCTCATTAAAGATAAAGTGGGAGTCCAGAGCTTGAAGTAATATCTGTCTTCACTTGACGTATTCTAGACAAAATGATAGGTATATGCTCATTAATTCTAATCAAGGTTTTATAAATGCTCCTTACTTCACACTTTAAGAAAAAATCATTGTTTTCTCTTTTTTGTTTATTGATTGGTGGGACATGTCTTGGTTCTGCATGTGTTCAGGCTGCCTCTTCCCCTCAACAAAGTACAACTGTTCCGAAACCTCCCACGTTGACGGCAATTTCACCTCAAGAACTAGAGGCTCTCATTAATCAAGCAAATCAAGGAGATGAGTCAGCACAATTAGAAGTTGTTAAAAGATATCATTGGGCTAATTTTTCAGATGCTTATTTAAGAAAGGTGAATATTGGAAGTTGGAACAAAATTGATGAAAAGGCACAGAAAGACTACCAATACGCTTATGTTCTCCTCATGCGTAACCAACTCAAGAAGTTTCCTAATGTTGTAAAGGCTATTGAAGCGAATGCGATTAAGGGAGACCCATCCTTTCAAAATATTATGGGAAATATATTCTCGCAATCCGCCTTTTCTGAAGGGAAATGGATTGCCTTTGAAGAACATAGAAAATCTGCGGCCCAAGGTTTTGCGCCAGGACAACTCAACCTCGCCTTACATTATGAGGAGGGTGCGGGTGTTGCAAAAGATGATAAAAAGGCATTTGATCTTTATGCAAAAGCAGCTTCGCAAGGGTATGCCGAAGCAGAGTTTCATCTTGGAAATATGTATTTCGTTGGGCGCGGTGTTACTGAAGATATGAAAAAAGCGGCACAGTTGATGGAAAAGAGTGCGGCTCAGGGGTATCCTCCAGCCCAAGAGTTCATTGGTTTCCTCAAAGAAGCTGGATGGAACCCAAATCATCAATACAAGAATAGTTTGGAGTTTACCCTCTCTGCTGCAGAAAAAGGCAATCTTTATGCTCAAAAGACGCTAGGGCAACGCTTTTATAAAGGTATTGGCGTTAAGAGAGATGATAAACGCGCGATTGAGTGGTGGGAAAAAGCCGCGAATCAAGGGGATAAGGATTCTTTAACGGCCCTGGGAACATATTATATATCTGAATCTGATAAACCTGAAGATCAGAAGAAGGCTCTGACATTGTTTCAGAAAGCTGCCGATTTGGGTGATGATAATGCAACTGCTTTCCTAGGGATTATGTATATAAGAGGGCTAGGAGCTGAGAAAGACGAGAAAAAGGGCGTCGGAATCCTTATGGCTGAGTCAGAAAAAGGATCCATACTCGCTGAGTACTTTTTGGAACTCATTTCCGGGAAAAAATAAGAGATACCCAACTTTTTCGATTGAAACATCTACTTCATCTCATTTACACTCTCATGAAAAGGGAGGAAGGGATGAATTTACAAAAATGGCTTTTCATTGTGTGGTTTTCGAGTCACCTCAATGCTTGCGATATCCTTGATCATCGAGGATATCATGATACAGAACTTAAACTTCAAGAAGAGGACTATAACGAACTCTCAAGGCCGCCAGTTGAAAAAAAGATTCATCAGATATTTCGCGCCCCCGCACTCCCCGCGACGCAATCCCCCCTCCTTACGTTAGAGATGAAGAAGTCAGTAACGGTCACTCTTCATGAGGGGACGCCCCTCAAGCAAGTCTTGCTGGAATTGAGCCGTCAAACGGGTGTGGGCATGGTTCAAAGTCCTCGACTTAAGAATGAGACAGGGGGGATTTTCTATACAGCGAGTAAAGTTCCTTTTATGGATGTGCTGAAGGATGTCTGCGCCCTGCTGAACCTTCGCTTTCAAATTCAGGGGAATCGAATCCTTGTTGAACCTGATGAACCATACCTTATCACCTACAATGTCCAGTTCTTAAGCCATACACGAAAAAGTGAAAACCGCATCTCCGTTTCAACCGATGTGTTCTCGCCGCTTGAAAATCAAAGTCGAGCAGAGAATGGCTCCAATAGTATCCTTTCAGGCAATACGGTAATGGACTTTTGGGTAGAGCTTGAACAAAATCTGAAGATGATATTAATGCCCGACAAGCCAAAGGGGCCTCAATATTATTCTCTTCATAAACAAGGTGGCCTTGTGACTGTTTACGGGAATGCTCGTCAACAAAACCAAATTGCAGATTACTTTAAAAAATTGAAGGAAGCGACGTCAACCCAGGTGATTATCGAAGCAAAAATCATTGAAGTGGTGCTCGATAATGAATTTAAAAGCGGCATCAATTGGAGCCAGCTTGGAGAGAATATTCACCTTTCAGCTCCCATGGGATCACTCGTTGCAGCACGTCATCTTCATAAAGAATTTCTTCAGAAAAGTGATGTCTTTACCTTTGCCGTCGATCATGAGAATTTCGCGTCCGTCCTAAAACTCGTCAAGAAATTTGGAACAGTGCGAACCCTCTCAAATCCTCGATTAACCGTTATGAACAACCAGCCCGCCATGCTTAAGGTTGCAACAAATGAGGTGTTCTTTCACCTCGAGTTTGAGCGCTATTTCCAAACGGACGGAAGGCCAGATATTGAGAATATTTCAAGCGATGCAATGACAGTTCCCATAGGTCTTGTGATGGTCGTCCAGCCCTCGGTTAACTTACAAACGGGTGAGATTACAATGATCCTAAGGCCCACGATTTCTCGTGTTCAAAAGGAAGTTGAGGACCCTGCTGTAGCCATCAAGTCAAAGCAAAAAGTAAAGTCAACTGTGCCTGTTGTTCAAGTGCGGGAACTCGACTCAGTCCTCAAGCTTAAGTCCGGCCAAGTCGTTGTGATGGGTGGCCTTATGGAAGATTGCGCGAGTTACAAGACAGCCTCTGTTCCAGGGATCGATACCATTCCAATCCTTGGTGAATTTGTGAAGGGAAAAGACGATGATCGTCGCGTGACAGAACTCGTGATTTTCCTGACCGCTCACATAACAGAGGACCCCTACATTGTTGAAGCAGACACGCGTCTTTATAATACCTATACAGAAGATCCACGGCCCTTGCAGTTTTGATGCTTAACGTAGGTCATTGATTAAATCTATTTTCACTGCGCAACTAAATTTAGTTGCAACTTCTTC
Organism: Alphaproteobacteria bacterium; assembly: GCA_013287665.1. GTDB lineage: Bacteria > Pseudomonadota > Alphaproteobacteria > UBA9655 > UBA9655 > UBA9655. Next base: position 600 of record JABDDK010000032.1, on the reverse strand, counting down.
GTAATTGTGTATAATAAGGGAGGTAAATATGACGCGAGGAGAAAAGCTAATTGAAAGGTTTTATAGGAAACCAAAAGATTTTACATGGGATGAGCTGGTGTCGTTGGTGGCATTATTTGGTTATCGACAAACGAAACAAGGTAAAACAAGTGGTTCTCGTCGGAAATTTATTCATACTGGTGGTTCAAAATTTAACCTTCACCAACCTCATCCAAAAAAAGTACTTAAAAAGTACCAAATTGAATTTATTTATGAAATATTAGAAAAAGAGGGACATATATGAAAGATATGATGGAATATAAAAATTACTATGGATCCGTCCACTACAGTGATGATGACAAGGTGTTTTACGGGAAACTTGAATATATTAGAAGCCTTATCACTTATGAAGGGGTTGACGTTCTTTCTATCCGCAAAGCTTTTGAAGAAGCTGTTGATGATTATCTACAAGATTGTCGTGAGGAAGACGTTCAGCCAGAAAAACCATTTAAAGGAACTTTTAATGTGCGTCTCAGTAGTGATCTTCACCGAAAGGCGACCCTAACTGCTTTAGAACGTGATATAAATTTAAATACAATTGTTACAGAAGCTCTTGAAAGT
>JABDDK010000031.1 GCA_013287665.1 Alphaproteobacteria bacterium | reverse complement strand
GTGGCTGGATATTATTTCCAAGAAGCTATCTATTATTTCCAGCAATGGGGATGCAATCTGAAGGTAACAGCTCTCAAAAAGAAGTATGCCAATTTGCTGATCCAGAAGAAAATTTCTTATGATCAAGAACTCTCACATGCCGGATTTACAACTGTAATGATGACAGGAGACCTTGACCTATTAACGATGATTAAGGCTAATCACGCCATCTCTAGCGAGATTCAGCTGGACAAACTGTTGCCACGAATTTTACGCGTTGTAATCGAATCTGCAGGAGCTGAGAAAGGTGCTTTTATAGGCTTGCAGGGGGAACAATGGTTTATAGAAGCCCAAGCAGAAATGAAGGACAATGAGCTTAAGGTTGATACGGTCCCGACGATCTTGTCCGAAAACAGTGACTTGCCAGAAGGGTTGATTACATACACCATTCGCTCCGTTTCTCCTGAAGTTATAGGTGATATGATGAAGGATGAAAGGTACTTCAAACTCCCTTATGTTCTAGAGCACAAACCCAAGTCCGCTCTATGTCTTCCCATCACCCGTGATAACAAAGTCATAGCGGTATTATATCTGGAGAACAATTTAACAACCCAAGCTTTCACTACCGACAGAGTGCAGCTTTTACAAGCATTATCAACCCAAATCGCCATATCTGTTGAAAACGCCAGGTACTTTGAACATACGCAACAGCTCTATCATGCAACAGAACGGTTCGTCCCTAAGAAGTTTCTACAACTCCTCAATCGACAAAACATAGAAGAAGTCCAAATAGGGGATAACACAAAGGTAGACCTATCGGCTTTGTTCGCTGATTTGAGAAACTTTACAACTCTTGCTGAATCCCTTGAACCTGAATCGTTGACTTACATTTTAAATACCTATCTCAAGTACATGGCCCCGATTATTCGCAAAAATAATGGCTTTGTTAATCGAGTTTTAGGCGATGGTATCCTTGCCTTGTTTCCTATAGAGACACAAGACGCCGTACAGGCAGCTCTTGAGATGCAAAAAGTGTTGCCACTCTTCAACAAGGAAATAAACAAAGCAGGCTTCCAGAGTATCTTCATGGGAATAGGTGTTAATACTGGCGCCGCCATGCTCTGTGCCCTTGGTGAAGAAGAGCGCATTGAAGCCAGTGTTGTCAGCGATATGGTCAATGCTGCTTCCCGCATTGAAGGCCTCAATAAAATATACGGCACTCAGTTTCTGATCAGCGATAGCACCCTTAATGATCTTAAAGACGCAACCTTGTATAGTATCAGAATAATCGACAACATACGTGTTAAAGGCAAAACAAAAGCTATGGGGGTTTATGAGGTGCTACCTGTTTCTTCAACTGAAGAGAAACAAAAAACTGACGAATACGTTTTAGAGTTCGAAAAGGCCTTTGAGCTTTATAAAAAAGGAGATTTCAAAGAAGCCCAAAAGGGATTTATCGATTGTTTATTGACCCGTCCCGATGACTCTGTCACCCAACTCTTTAAAGACCGTTGCGAAGCTTTTCTTCAATATCCACCCCAAAATTGGGATGGCATAACAACAATGTTGGATAAATGAATGAAATAGTTAACTATATATAAATATTAGTGTAATATAATTAATAATAGGAGGTATCTTAGATATGTTTATTGATATTTACAAAGACCTGATGAAATACGTGAATCGTCCCGAAGCTCCCTCAGGGGAAATTGATGTTGTGAATGTAACTCCTGTGAGTGCAACATCTTTTCATATAGATGATACTTTGGCAGCTTGCTATATGGCGAATGGAACTCTCATAAACGATATTTGGGAGTTAAAGACTGGTAACCGACAGAAAATTAAAATCGATTATGTGCATTCAAGCCTCTCTTATTTAAGCTTTGCTCTATTGTACCAGAATGATCATCCGGTAATTTTTCCTGATCGTCATCGTGTTTGGCCTAATTATCCCATCATGAGTACCTATAAAACGCGCGATAACAGACATATCTTTATAGATGGTGTTTATCCCCCTTTGCGTGACGGTCTGTTAGATTTATTCAACTGTCCCAACAATGAGCGTGCACTGAGTACCGCTATCATTCAGTGGGAAGCTGAAGATTTAGAATACCAAATTAATAAAAGAAATCTTTGTGGGACAATTGTTAGAACCTCCGAGGAGTGGAAAAATCACCCTCAAGGAAAAGTCCTATCTAAAATTCCACCTATCCTCATTGAAAAAAAAGAAAATACAGCACCCGTGCCGTTTCTGAAAGAAGGTAGACCTCTGACAGGGATCAAAGTCATTGATTTTACCCATCTTCTAGCTGCTCCCGTCTCAACACGTTCTTTAGCAGAACAAGGGGCAGAAGTCTTACATATTTCGGGACCCCGAGTATATGAATTCCTTCCCTTTGTCATAGATACGAGTTTCGGAAAAACAAATACCTTTCTTGACTTAGCAAAGGAGGTTGACCGTAATACCTTAATCGATCTCATTAAAGATGCGGACGTTTTTGTGCAAGGCTATACTCCTGGAAAATTTAAAGAATTGGGGTTTGGACCAGAAGATATTCATCGCATTAACCCAAAAGCCATTTATGTAACCGTAAGCTGTTTTGGTACAGAGGGACCTTGGGCAACGTATAAAGGGTTTGAACAAATAGGCCAAGCCGTGTCAGGATTGATGGCAGGACATAGCTCTCTCGAGAATCCCCAACTTTTACCAGCGGCAGTATGTGATTATCTAACAGGCTATCTGTGTTCTTTAGGTATCCTTACCGCACTCTATCGACGGGCAACTGAGGGTGGATCGTACACAGTTGAGGTTTCCCTTGTTCGATCAGGGATGTTGGTGGAAAGTTATGGTCATAGAGAGGGTAAAGAGGCTTCAGGAAAAATACCCGATGATCTTGAACCCTTCTTTACTGTTTCAAAGACAGCCTATGGTGACATCAAACACTTCAAACCCGTGATTCAAATGAGTGAAACAAAAGGAGATTGGGAGATCCCCCTCACTCCGTTAGGATCCTCTCTTCCCATGTGGAGGAGCGATAAAGGCTAAGGGATTAATGATTATTTAACAGAACGCATGATAAAAATTATACCATGCAACAAGGATTTAAAAGGAAGATAATAAGTGAAGAAATGACAGAAATAGTAAAGACCAACATAGATCCAAAAAAAGAGTTTGTTCAAGGGATAAGTCCTCTTGGCTTTCACAAGATGATCTATCGTGAATGGGGGGATAAGAATAATCCGAACGTTTTGGTCTGTGTCCATGGTTTTGGTCGTAATTCGAATGACTTTGATTACCTCGCTTGGGGGCTTCAAGAGGACATACGGGTTATTTGCCCAGATGTGATTGGTCGAGGAGACAGCGATTATATTGGAGCTCCTTCCGTCTATACGACTGTCCAATATGTCAACGACATGGTCACCTTACTTGCACGCCTTAATGCTAAAAACCTTTACTGGCTGGGAACATCCATGGGGGGAATCATTGGCATGATTCTCGCATCACAACCAAAGACTCCCATTAAAAAACTCATTCTTAACGATGTGGGCACTATCATCCCTTACACTGCCGTTCAAAGAATATTGAAGATTTATTCTGCTGAGAATTATGAATTTTCAAACCCAGAAGATGCAATGGCAAACCTAAGGAGTAAACTTGGAACTTTCGGAATCGTTAAGCCTGAGCACTGGGATTACATGTTTGAGCACAATTTCAAAAAAAACCAAGGAAGGGACGTATCAATATAGGTATGATCCCGCTATTGTGCAGGAGTTTTCTAAGGGGCCTGAAGAAGATATAAACTTAGAGCCTTTATGGACGTTAATTAAATGCCCCACATATATTTTGCATGGGGAAAAGTCAGATCTCTTATCACTTGATACAGTCAATAGAATGCTTGAAATAAAGCCAGACACACAAGTGGCCTCAATTCCCAACTGTGGTCATGCTCCCTCGTTAATGCCGCTTCAGCAAATCAGCATCGTTAAAGATTGGCTACGGAATGATTCAAACATAAAGGAGAAATCCCTTGCGCTTAAAAAATAAGGTCGCATTTATAACCGGATCAGCCAGTGGCATTGGCAAGGCCATTGCTGAAAGATTTGCGAGTGAAGGGGCAAAGGTTGTTATTGCTGATCTAGATGCAAATAAGGCTAATGATGTGGCTAAAGAACTTCTTGATAAGAAATATGAAGCCATGGCAGTTGGGATGGACGTTACGAATGAAGAACAAGTTGGGTTAGGGGTTGCAAAAGTTATTTCGGCCTATGGAGGTATCGATATTCTCGTTAGCAATGCGGGAACACAATTCATATCCCCCCTTGAAGATTTGCCCTTTCATGAATGGAAGAAATTACTAGCAATTCATCTTGATGGGGCGTTTCTGACGACAAGAGCATGCCTTAAGAACATGTATGAGAGGGGAAAAGGGGGAAGCATTATTTACATGGGCTCCGTTCATTCAAAGGAAGCCTCCATGCTTAAAGCACCCTACGTGACAGCGAAGCATGGGTTGATTGGATTATGCGAAGTTGTTGCTAAGGAAGGGGCTCAACACAATGTGCGCGCGAATGTGATTTGCCCAGGGTTTGTAAGAACTCCCCTTGTTGAAAAGCAAATTCCTCAGCAGGCTAAAACGTTAGGCATTTCAGAAGAGGACGTCGTCAAAAAAGTGATGCTTAAAGAAACTGTAGACGGTGAATTCACAACGACGGCTGACGTTGCGGACATTGCATTACTGTTTGCCTCATTTGAATCAAATGCTTTAACGGGTCAATCCCTTATCGTCAGTCATGGCTGGCATATGCAATAAGGAAGGAGGTAGCGATGAATTCTAAAGAAAACAACGAACTCTATTCTGCTTTCAAAGCCTCACAACCTGAGTTTGCTAAGATTCGTCATGATCTCCATCAAATTCCAGAAATCAAATTTAAAGAGGTGAAAACAGCTGCTTATATAGCGGGATATCTTCGGGATATCGGCTACACAGTGCAAACTGACTTTGGCGGGACAACAGGCATCGTAGCCCTATTAGATTCGGGAAAGCCCGGAAAAACTGTAGCTATCAGAGCGGATATGGATGCCCTTCCTATATGTGAAAAAAACACCATTGAATATAAATCTCAACATGAGGGCATGATGCACGCCTGCGGCCATGATGGGCATATGGCTACAGTGCTCATGGCTGCAAAAGTGTTGGGGCAGAACACGGACAAATTTCAAGGTCGTGTGAAGTTTATCTTTCAACCGGCAGAAGAAGGAGGCGCTGGTGCTAAGGTCCTGATCGAGGCAGGCGTTCTCGAAAATCCAAAGGTTGACGCTATATTTGGCTACCATAACATGCCCATTCCAAAAGGTGATGTGGTTACTCGATTGGGACCTTTGCTAGCCAGCTCAGACTCTTTTGAGATTCAAATTCAAGGGAAGGGTGGTCATGCTGCCTGGCCGCATTTAACGCACAATCCCATTATAGATGGGGCTAACATTATCCAGAACTTGTTAACATTAATAAGCCAAAAAAACCCCACGGATGCGGCACTTATTAATATAGGCGCATTTCACGCGGGAACTGTAAACAACGTCGTTCCTGATACTGCTGTGCTATTAGGGACTCTCCGTACCGTGTCCCCAACAACGCGAGAGAGTTTAAAACAAAAGATAACCGCCATAGTTGAAAATTGCTGCAATTCTGTTGATTCTAAAGGTACTATCAAATTTAGCGAGGTCGGCTACCCGTCAACAGTCAATGCTCAAAAAGGGGTAGACATCGTCTTAAAGAGCGCAAGAGAAATCGTAGCACCGGAAAAAGTGTATTTATTAGAGCATCCCGTCATCGGTTCCGAAGATTTTTCGTTCTATCTGGAGAAAATCCCTGGATGCTTTTTCTTCGTCGGGATAGGTCATAACAAACCCTCACCCCACGCCCCAGATTACAATTTTGATGATGATATCCTGCCAACGGCTGCCTACGTTCTGACAAGCTCAGCCATTGCATTTTTAAATGAGAAATAATTCATGCACAGTCGTCATTGCGAGCATTAAACCACCCTGAAGGGGGTGGAGAATTTTGTAATGAACTTACTACGCACCCTACGATCCCTAGGTCTCGTCATTGCGAGCGAAGCGAAGCAATCCATCTTTCTTTCTTTGACTAAGATGGATTGCCGCGTCATGGCTACGCCATTCCTCGCAATGACGACTTTTGTGTGATTTCAATAGGTTACCAATTTAAGTTCATTGAGAGGAATGGCGTAGCATGACGATTCAACGTTAATTCTTCTGAGGTTGTGTCTCAGCTGTAATTTCACTAAGCTTTTTAGCTTCAGCTGAAGGTTCCTGATTCGTATTAATCGGAATCAGCTTTCCTTCAACTTCAACGGTCTCTGCACGAACGAAATTCATGCTCGCTAAAAGAACTACGATTGTTAAAACTAATTTATTCATTTCTTTCTCCATTTTATATTATGTTTAAAATTTGTATGTCAATTTTACGTCAACAGCATTTAGTACAATCTTCATTTTACCAATGGTAGTTGGATTGTTAAACTTTGGATTAGATACGCCCCCAACATAAGCGACCTCGATCACAGTTTGCTTGGTTGGCATATATTGAATAGCTGCCCTATAAGCCCATTCTGAATCAATAGGTAACCCAACCCCTCTGTTGACCTTATGTTTGTAAGGGTTTGAGTAAAATGCACCTGCAATTAAACCTGCCCATTGGCATGCAAATTGATAGCGCGTATAAATTGTAGCATCCCATGTATTCTTATACCTGATGGGGACCACAATATCATTACCGAAAGCGGAATCTGTAATAACTAGATTTTTAAATATATCCCACTGTTCATATCGACCTTTTAAGCCCACCAACCAATTTTTTGAAAAAATTTGAACAAACTCTAATTGCCAGGTATTGGGCAGAAGATTTGTCATTCTTCCGTGAGTCGTTGGAGCGCCAGGCAGACTACTTTTGTTTTTTGCAGAATGTGTTATCTTTGAGTGGTAACTTCCGTAAAACAATGAAGTTGGTTGAATCTTATATAAAAATCCTGTGTTCCAGCCGACACCAAATCCCTTGGCTTTGTTTCTCATTTCACCAGCAGGTGTAGGAAAGTTAATATTGTAATTATAGGTTTGCGCTAAATCAATACCAATACCCAAGGCTAATTTGTCTGTTATTTCGTAGCTAATCTTTGGACTATAGTCTACGATGTTTATTGTTGATTTGGTTCCAGCCAAGTTACCAGACTTAAAATTTTCATACGCAGCTCCAATAGTGCTTATATCAAGCCCAATAACCCAAGAGGGATGGATACGATACATAATCTGGCCATTTGGCGCTAGAATTTTGATGTCACTTTTTGACGTTCCTGTTACCCCACCATTTGTGCCCTTAAATTTTAAAGTTCCACCAAGATATCTGCCACCTATAGAGGCACTAAACTTTTCGACCGTGCTCATGCTCGCAGGGTTTGTCCAAGCTTGAGTCCAAAATACTTGAGGCAGTGTCGCTTTGGCTTGGTCGAGTGCAGCTACGGAAAAAATGGTTGATAAACACGTTGCTGTAATAAGCTTTTTTAAGTATATGCTCTTCATTTTGAACCTTTTTATTATTGATCTCTTTGTAAGATCTTTAAGGAAAAAGGTATTTTTGTAAATCATTAACTACAGCGATCGTCTGTAAATTATGGAAGCTTGTTACATATTTACAACGAACATCCCACCAAAAGTAGGGCAAAGAATGTTCCGAACACCTACGAAAAACCTACTTATCCGTTTTCTTCTCAGTCTTTACCAAATCTTTAACCTCTTCTTGTCCTTCTTTAAAACGTGTTTGAACGGATTCAACTATTTTCTCATTCGTCTTTACAAGAATAGAGCTCACGTCTTGTGCATGTTTAATCGCGTCATCAACTGTGGACTTAGCAACTTCTGTTTGGTGAGAAGTCTTTTCATCAAGAGGAGCTTTTGACATGCTATATTTTATTTCTTCATTCCATTGCTCAAAAGCTTTCTGAATATATTTATTTTGGAGTTCCATCAAAGATTCCGTCGTCTCTGTTGCAATTTTCATTGTTGCACTTATCAATTCTATATTTCTTTGGTAACCCTCTAGAAACACTTCCATATTGAGTCCTGGGTACTTGAAGTCTTTGAATGAGTCGAACCCTTTCTTCATAAAGGGCGGTAAGTTTGTATCGTTAGCCATGGTTATCTCCTTTTTTCGTTTCTCTACTTTTTGTTAAATCATCCAAGATAATGACCACCATTAATTGAAAGTGTTATCCCGGTGATAAATGAAGCGTCATCAGACGCAAGGAAAAGAACAGTATTTGCAACCTCATTTGGGTTTCCAAGACGATTCATTGGAATCTGTTCTGTGATCTTTGCCAACACGGGTTCGGACATATCTTGCGTCATTTCTGTGTTGATATAGCCTGGCGCTATGGCATTGACTGTAATTCCTTTGAGAGCACTTTCTTGAGCAAGAGCTTTGGTAAGACCAATAATTCCTGCTTTTGCCGCTGAATAGTTTGTTTGGCCGAACTGACCTTTTTGCCCATTGATGGAGCTAATATTAATAATGCGGCCAAAACCCTTGGTTCGCATAGGCTCAAGCACCTCGCGGCACATATTAAAACATGAGAATAGATTTGTGCGAAGAACTTCTTCCCAATTGTTATGATTCATTTTATGAAGGACTCCATCGCGGGTAATCCCAGCATTATTCACAAGAATATCAATGTTTCCAAGGTCTTTGGTGACGCGAGCAATACCTTCCTTGCAGGAATTAAAATCACTTACGTCCCATTTATAAATAGGAATATCTGTGTGCTTTTGAAAAGACTCAGCCGCCTTATCATTTCCCTGATAAACAGCAGCTACTGTATAGCCGGCCGATTTAAGTTTTTTAGAAATCGCGGCTCCTATTCCTCGCGTTCCACCGGTGACCAAGGCTACTTTTGTCATCAATTTTTCTTTCTCTGTAAATTTCATATTGTGAAAAGTGTCTCATAAATTCCTTAACGAAAACTAAAGAGACCCAAATAATTTTTTTAGCCATATGACTCGAGCTTAAAGAATTTTTAATCACTTCTCCGCTTTAATAACATTGAGATAAATCAGAGAAAAATAATGGCTGAAAGTAGCTTATTATACGAATGTTTCTTTCACATCAAATGTAGAGCGTTTGCCAATATTATCATAATTTTTCTCAACCCATATTGCAGCAACAGCACGTCCTCTCTCATAAAGAATTTTCAGGAAATTCTCATCTGTATTCAATCGACTTGAGGGATCAAGATCCGCAAAAAACTGATTATCTTCAATAACATGTACATTTACCTTCTTTGACTTTGAGTTATCTCTTGTTTGCTGATTTATTAAATTTGTAACGAATTCAATGGCTCTCATTTCTCTTACAAGCGTATTCGTGAGAAAAAGGTCGTGCATGCGCCAATTGATGTTCTTTACAGTAGAGGGGAGTGTATTTATTTGATAGGGTACAACAAGAATGACAAGGATGTCAGGACTATCACAGTTATAAATTAAAGGAAATAAAGAGGGATTGCCGATATACCCCCCGTCCCAATAAAATTCGCCCTTTATTTCTACTGTTTGGGAATAGTGAGGAACACAGGCCGAAGCCATGAAGGCTTCAACCGTAAGCTCTTCTCCTGTAAAGATTTTTAACTTTGAATTTAAAACATTCGTCGCCGTAAGAAATAACTTAATTTCTTTATTTTGGGATAGCTTTTCAAAATCAAAAAAATTGTTAAGTAACTTTTTGAAATTATTTAATCCAAATGGACTCCAAGGGAAAGGCAGAAATCCAGCAAAAAGTAACGTATTTACGATAGAAAGAGGCAGTGAATAATCCATCCCATACAGGCCAAACATTCTATCAATATAACTTGGCGCGAGCCCCAAAAGGGCTCCTTGCTCTACAACCATTTCCCAAAAGGCCGCAAGTTCCTCTCTTCCACCCTGTAAGCCATTCTTCTCAAGCCCTTGCGCGAGTGCAGCGCAAGTAAGTCCCCCAGCACTCGTCCCACTTAGACCTTCAATAGCAAAACGTCCATCTTCAAGCAGATAGTCGATGACCCCCCAGGAAAAAGCAAGATGAGTGCCTCCGCCCTGAAGCGCTATGTTTATGGTCTTTTTTTTCATAACTTCTTCCTGCGTATATAGAATTATTTTAGCTAAAAGAAATTAATAATTAATTAAGTCAAAAATTCACCAACCTCGTCCGAAACGTCCTTGCTTTGGGATAGTCCTTTTTGAAGACCCAGTCATCGACTCTGATGAAAGATCATCAGAGGTTTTGTAGATCCATCCATGGTTTGACAATGGATTTGCGGAGTGGTTTATCGACCTGTTTATGGATTAGATTTTCTAATCTATTGTTTTCCTTGGTGCCCCCGGGGAGACTCGAACTCCCACATCTTTTGGATAACAGATTTTGAGTCTGCCGCGTCTACCAATTCCGCCACAGGGGCAACGGATGCGGTATCATAGCGAGACCGCACTATTCGTCAATATAAAACTAAGACGCCAAATTCTTTTGAGCGAAGTCCCAGTTTACAAGGTTCTTCAAAAATATATCGATATAGTCAGGACGCCTGTTCTGATAATCTAGATAATAGGCATGTTCCCACACATCGCAGGTGAGTAGGGCTTTCTGGCCGTGAGCAAGGGGAAGGTCAGCGTTTGGTGTTTTGGTGACTTTCAATGTGCCATCTTTGTCGAGCACAAGCCATGCCCAGCCGCTTCCAAATTGACCGACGCCAGCTTGCTTGAAGGTCTTTGCAAATTCGTCAAAACTTCCAAAGTCCTTCTCAATTTTGGCGGCCAATAGACCTTTAGGTGCACCGCCACCTCCAGGGGTCATCGAATGCCAGTAAAAAGTATGGTTCCACACTTGGGCGGCATTGTTGAAAATGCCAGCTTTATCAGCTTTCCCAGCAGTCGCAAGAATGATGTCTTCAAGACTTTTGCGCTCAAGGTCCGTTTCTTGGATAAGAGTGTTGAGATTGGTAACATAAGCCTGATGATGCTTGCCGTAATGAAAGCTCATGGTACGAGCTGAAATATGGGGCTCAAGCGCATCTTCTTTGTAGGGGAGGGCAGGGAGTTGAAATGTCATGGTGCGTTCCTTCTTTGTTCGTTTTTTGAGAGAGTAAAGGGTTTTGCGAGGTTTGTGAAGAGGACTGAATAAGAAAAAAGTGAAGAAATAAATATCTTGAGATTTTTCAAAAGTATCTTCAATGTATAGATGAGGAGCAGCATCATGCAAAAAGATAACTTAGAGCTTTTATTGTCTCAAATTACGCCAGAGAATCTTCATGGTGAGATGTTGGAGGTTTTGAAGCAGGCGCAAGTGGCATTTACACAAGCAGACTCTCCAGAAATGCTAGAGTTTGAAAAGGAAATGGCCTACTTTTATGGAGCCCAAAACCCCAAAGCTATTGAAGAACAGTACATCAAGGCTATTGTTGAGCTTGAACAGAGGGGTTCTGATGCTGCGATGATTCCGCACTTAAAGGCCGCTTATGAGGAAGTGAAAAAGCAAACGACTTTGCGGTTTGATGCAGGCGTTGCAGCGCATCATGAATGTAAACTTATCATGGCACAGTCAAGACAGGCGCCTTTTGAAGAGATCTATCAGATCATGAAGGATCTCTACGGGGAAGTATTTCAATTAACTTCGGTTGAGATTGATAAAGCAGCTTATCTGCGAACATTTCTTTATATCTATAAAATCAGGCTCTTAAACATGAGCGGTGGCCTCACTGAGGATGATAAGGAACTTTTATTGAGGATGGCTCGATCGAGTGAGAAGATGCTCTCTGATTACTGACTTCCCCCACGCGCATACCCATGGTATAAGCCCTCATATGACACTCACGCAGCAAAAAGATATGTCCACGACTGGTCAAGAAATAACGAATCCGGGGTTTTTGGAGCAGTTTAATTCGTTGAACCCCGCGCAGAGCGAGGCTGTCTCCATTACGGAGGGGCCCCTTTTGGTGCTGGCCGGGGCGGGGACGGGTAAGACACGGGTTCTCACCACGCGCCTTGCAGCGATTCTGTTAAGCCATAAAGCTTGGCCGTCTCAGGTTCTTGCTGTGACGTTTACGAACAAAGCGGCCCATGAAATGAGGGAGCGTATTGCAAAGCTGATTGGCGGTCCTGCGGATGGTTTGTGGCTCGGGACATTTCACTCGATTTGTGTGCGAATTTTAAGGCGTCATGCCGAGCTTTTGGGGCTTCAGAGCTCCTTTACAATCCTGGATGGGGATGATCAGGTTCGTTTGATTAAGCAAATCATTAAAGCGGAAGAGATTGATGAAAAGAAGTATCCGCCGCGTACGATTGGATCGATCATAAGCCGGTGGAAGGATCGAGCGCAGACCCCAGAAAAAGTTTCAAAGCCCGCTTCAGATTTTGAAAAGGTTGCCTATCATATTTACCCCCAATATCAAGAGCGCCTTCGGATTTTGAATGCGGTGGATTTTGGGGATCTTATTCTTCTTTGTCTCAAGCTCTTTACGGAAAATAGTGATATCCTGGCCCAATATACGACCCAGTTTCGTTATATTATGGTGGATGAATATCAAGATACCAACGTCGCTCAATACCTATGGCTCCGTTTACTCGCTCAAGGATCTGGTAACATTTGTTGTGTGGGGGATGATGACCAATCCATATACGGCTGGCGGGGGGCTGAGGTCGGCAATATCCTTCGTTTTGAGAAGGATTTCCCGGGAGCCATTATCATTCGCTTAGAGCAGAATTATCGCTCAAATGCTCATATTCTAGGTGCCGCCTCTGTGCTGATCGCCCAGAATGCCAGTCGGTTTGGAAAGACGTTGTGGACCGCTCAAACGGGGGGTGAAAAGGTTCGGCTGCGGGGTGTGTGGGACGGTGAGGAGGAAGCTCGCTTTGTGGGAGAAGAGATTGAGGCTTTGCACCGTAAGGGAGAATCTCTCAATGAAATGGCCATCCTTGTCAGGGCAGGCTTTCAAACCCGTGAGTTTGAAGACCGGTTTATAACGATCGGTGTTCCTTATAAGGTTATTGGAGGTCCGCGGTTCTATGAACGCCTCGAAATCAGGGATGCGCTTGCCTATATGCGCATTGTAAATCAGCCTAATGATAGCCTTGCTTTTGAGCGGATTGTGAATACTCCGAAACGTGGCATTGGAACTAGTACGCTGCAAACCCTTCACCAATATGGACGAATGGAAGAGATTTCTCTGACAGAAGCCACACTACGGCTGATGGAAACGGATGAGATTCGGGGGAAGGCGAAGACGGCGCTCCAAGGGCTTCTTTTGGATATTGGACGGTGGCGGAAACAGCTTGAGACGCTGCCTCATGGAGAGGTGGCTCGCATTATTTTGGATGAGTCTGGGTATACGAAAATGTGGCAACAAGACAAGACGCCGGAAGCGCCAGGCCGTCTTGAAAACTTGAAGGAATTCGTCAATGCTATTGATGAGTTTGAAAGCTTGCCGGCGTTCCTCGATCACGTGAGTCTTGTGATGGAAAATGCAAATTCTCATGGGTCTGAGATGGTGAGCATTATGACGCTTCATAGTGCGAAGGGACTTGAGTTTAACTCGGTCTTTCTTGCTGGCTGGGAGGAGGGGCTTTTTCCCCATCCGCGCTCCCTTAAAGAAGGCGGACTTGAAGAAGAACGGAGACTGGCTTACGTAGGTATTACCCGGGCGAGGGAGAGGGCGTTTATAACCTTTGCCGCAAACCGGCGCGTGCATAATCAATGGCAATCGAGTGTTCCTTCTCGCTTTGTTGAAGAGCTTCCGAGCCAACATACGGAACGGACAAATATGGGCCATTCTCATTCCTATAAAGCACCAACGCCTCGTGTTCCAAAGATAGAGTCCCGAGGTATGCCAATGCGTTCATCAGAAGAGAGAGATTTCCAGGTGAATCAACGGATCTTTCATATCAAATTTGGTTATGGGCGCGTGACGGGGATTGAGGGAGATAAGCTTGAGATTGATTTTGATCATTCAGGGATTAAAAAAGTAATGAAGAGTTTTGTGGAGAGTTCGGAATGAATTTATGTCAGCTGGAATGTCCTGTTCCTTTTGAAAGGGCAGAAGAATTATCATTGTTGCTAGAGGAAGATGCTCTATCTGTTTCATGGTATGAAACGGCTCAGGACAGATGGGCGCTTCAGGTCGTCTATTGCCCTACGGAAGAATCTCTTTTAAATCAAAAGGTTAGAAATTTCTTTGAAAACAATGGGTTAGAGTCTCCCTCTCTATCGATGGGACCTTTGCCCCAAGAAGATTGGGTGGCCTCCGTATATCGAGATTTTCCGCCCCTTACAATCGGTCGGTTTTATATCTATGGGTCACATGTTGAGGAAACAGTACCTGATGGCCTCATTCCCATACAGATTGATGCGGCGACGGCCTTTGGATCAGGGCAACATGAATCGACGGAAGGATGTCTTATGGCCCTTTCTTTGCTCGCCGAAGAAGGATCTTTTGCGCGGCCCCTTGATATGGGGTGTGGCTCAGGGATTCTTGCGCTTGCGATGGCATCCCTTTGGAAAGTTCCGGTATGTGCTTGTGATAATGACCCTGAGGCAGTGAGAGTTGCCGTAGAGAACGCAAAACTGAATCATCTTGAGTCCCTCATTAAGGCGCAGGTCAGTGAGGGATTTGCTGAGGTTAAGCAATGCCAATATGATGTCATTACTGCCAATATATTGGCAGGCCCCCTTTGCCAGATGGCAAGCCAAGCTGTCCAAGCCTTAGAGCCAGGAGGATACATCATTCTTGCCGGGTTGTTGAATCGTCAAGCTGAAGATGTGATTGATGCCTACCGGAGCGTGGGCGCTAAACTTGTTGAGCAGTTGTTTATTGGGGATTGGTCAACCTTGATCATGAGGAAAGAAAACAATGGATAAGTTAAAAGCCCTACGTGAATGGATGGCAAAAGAAGGACTTACCGCCTTTCTCATTCCTCGCAGTGATGAATTTCAAGGCGAATTTATTTCAGAGTCAGCAGATCGCTTAAAATGGTTGACTGGCTTTACAGGAAGTGCCGGATTTGCCGTTGTTACAAAAGATAAGGCCGCCTTTTTTACGGATGCGAGATACACACTTCAAGCCAAAGCAGAAGTTCCAGAGGTATATGAACACTATAATATCTCGCAAAAGAGACCTTCAGCGTGGGTTTCCGAAACTCTGAATTCAGATGAAAAAGTAGGCTATGACCCTTGGCTTTTTACAGAAACCCAACTCAAGCCGTATGATTGTCTTTTGATTCCCTTAAATAGCAATCCGATTGATGTTCTATGGACAGATAGACCGAAACCTTCTTCTGATTTTATCGTCCCTCATCCCCTTGAATTTGCAGGAGAAAGTGGCGACAGTAAGCGGAAGCGGATTTCAGAAGCTTTTGATGCGGATCATGTTCTGATAACCGCGAGTGATTCGATCGCCTGGCTTTTAAATATCCGTGGGACTGATGTGCCTTATAATCCTATTGTTCAGAGTTTCTGTTTGCTTAAGAAAGATGGCTCTTACGATCTATTTGTTAATCTCGATAAAATTGATGGGGACATTTATAATTACATAACCATGGGGAAGGGGCGGGCGATTGATATTGCTCAAGTCTGCACTCATCTCAAGCTTCTTAAAGGCGATTGTCAGATCGACCCCAATACGACACCTGTCATCCTCGTTCACGCTCTTGAAGAAGCCGGAGTTGAGGTGAAACGCGTTCCTGACCCTTGCGTGCTTCCTAAAGCATTAAAGAATGAGGCTGAAATTAAAGGAGCTATTGATACACACATTCAAGATGGCTTAGCCTTATGTCGGTTTTTTGCCTGGCTTTCAGCTCAGCCCTTGAAGGGTGAGACGACAGAGCTTTCGGCAGCTGAAAAGCTAAATTCCTTTCGCACACAAGGTAAACATTTTAAGGACTTAAGCTTTTTCCCTATATCCGCATTTGGCCCTCATGGAGCGATCATTCACTATCGAGTCAGTCCTGAATCTGCCCTTCCCTTAAAGAGTGATGGGATATATTTAGTTGATTCAGGCGGTCAGTATTTGACAGGGACGACGGACGTTACTGTCACGTATGTTCTGGGTAAACCGACCATGGAACAAAAAGATCGCTACACCCGGGTTCTCAAAGGATACATTGCAGTGGCTCAAGCCATTTTTCCTAAAGGTACAACAGGTCAAGAGCTTGATATTCTTGCACGTCAGTTTTTATGGCAATTAGGGCTTGATTATGAGCACGGGACAGGGCATGGCGTGGGAAGTTACCTCAATGTTCATGAAGGGCCTCAAGGAATTTCAAGAAGGTATGGCGCAGGGGTTCCTTTAATGCCAGGGATGATTCTTTCTAACGAGCCGGGATATTACAAGGAAGGCGAATACGGTATTCGCATTGAAAGCATTATCCGTGTGGTTGAGCTTCCTGATGTTAAAGGATTTTATGGTTTTGAAACCCTAACTCTCGTGCCCCTCGATCGAAATCTAATAGAGCTTAAGTTGATGACGGATTCTGAAAAGGAGTGGGTGAATACCTATAATGCCCGCGTTCTTAAGGTGCTCGAGCCACACCTCGATCCAGAGACCAAGGCATGGCTTGAAAAGGCTACGCAAAAGATTTAGGGCCCCATCACCTC
>JABDDK010000030.1:15303-17962 GCA_013287665.1 Alphaproteobacteria bacterium | reverse complement strand
AGTTCGCTATGCTATCCATCCCGTTGCAGGTCGTATGCCCGGTCACATGAACGTTTTGTTGGCTGAAGCTAATGTTCCTTATGATGATGTGCTAGAGCTTGAGGATATTAACCGTGACTTTGGCGTCACTGATGTTGCCTTTGTCATTGGTGCGAATGATGTGACAAATCCGGTTGCTAAAACAGATCCGAAAAGCCCTATTTATGGAATGCCAATTTTGGATGTCGAAAAGGCAAAGACGGTACTTTTCGTCAAACGCTCTATGGCGCCTGGGTATGCAGGAGTCGATAATGAGCTTTTCTATCGGGACAACACATTGATGCTTTTTGGCGACGCCAAGAAGATGTGTGAGGAGATTATCAAAGCTCTTGAAGATTAAATGTGGGTAAGCACAAAAATAGCAAGGGTTAATACAGCAATCACCGCTATGATGGGGTGAAGCAAGGCCAGTGATTTCGGTAATTTCTTTCCCATCATATCGAGCACAAATAGCGTAAGTCCACCAAGTGCTGCAATGACAAAGATGATAAGGCTCACTGTTGGAGCACTGTTTAAATGCATTAATGTGTAATAGATGACAATGAGAAGTGCTGTAACAGCAAAGGCCCCATGGGTAAAGACAAACGCTTTAGGAGTTGATTTGTCTTGAAGAATTGAAACAAGCACAACAAGACCAAAACCAGCTGCGATTAAGAATAGTATAATGGCAATAATAAGCATAAAATACCTCACTCTTATATTATAAGAATAGCACGATAAATATTAATAAATAGTTAGTAAGAAGGTTCGTCATTGCGAGCCCCTCTTGGGCGCGGCAATCCATCTTAATCTAAATAGATGGATTGCTTCGGCGGGCTAACGCCCACCTCGCAATGACGCTCTTGGGTTTTAATGGATTTTTTTAATAGATATTGTATAGTGAATTAATATTAATGAAGGAATAAACGATTATGTTTGAGAAATTAAAACCTTTTGATTGGAGCCAAGTTATCGAGACACCTCCGGGGGCTGGACTCAATGAAGGGTCTCAACTCTTTCGCTTTATTAATGTTGATAAACCCTATACCCAAAGCAAAGAGGCAACACAATTTGTAGAGACATATTGTGGAAACGCAAAAAAACTTCAATCAGATGCTGAGGTTATCCGGTATGCTTCTGATGCCGTGACACTGAAAGGTTCCTACCTTGAAATGGGGGTTTGCACAGGAAAGTCTATAAACTTTATTGCGGCTCTCAATCCTCATAACACAATCCATGGGTTTGATTCATTTGAAGGCTTACCTGAGGATTGGGTCAGGGGAGACCGCATTTGGCCTAAGGGATCCCTTTCTTTCAAAGATAGTAATATGATACCGCCAGTCCATCACAATGTTCGTCTTTATAAGGGATTATTTAGGGATGTATTACCACACTTTAAAAGCAAGGTCCTGAAAGAAGAACCCATAACATTTCTTCATATCGATTGTGATCTCTATAGCTCAACGCGCGATATTTTTGATAATTTGGGCAATAATATTGTGCCTGGAACAGTCATTGTCTTTGATGAACTCTACAACTATCTGGGCTCTGAAATGCATGAGTGGAAAGCGTTACAAGAATTTTTGATTCAGAAAAAGTTAGATGTTGAATTCATTGCATTTAACGAGAATCATGAGCAAGTCGCAGTAAAGATAATCAAGAAATAATTTCTTGACAGTCCTCCCTCAATTTTGCTTATTAAAATCATGAAAAAAAAGTATCATCCAACAGAACTTCCGGATTATGTCGTCATCAATGATCCATTGTGTCGTCATAAACATGTGCTCACGACACCAACGGAGCGTGTTGAATTTCCTATAGATAAAGAAACGTGGGAAATCATTTACAAACTGGAATCTAAATTTGATCAAGCCGATAACATGGCGGGTCTCGCAGCCAATCAAATTGGTTTTAATAAACAAATTTTTATCTTCGAAGTTCCAGATGAGGATTGGTTAGATAAACTTGGCCCGGATTATGAGCAAAGAATGCCTAAATCTATCTGGATCAATCCTTCCTTTAAAGCATTATCAGATGAGATTCTGGAGGACTGGGAAGGCTGTTTTTCAGTTGCTGAACTCGTTGGCTGTGTTCCACGGTATAAGTCGATATCTTATGAAGCCTGGACGCCTCAGGGTAAGAAGATCCAAGGCACAGCAAATGGTTATCTCGCACGTGTGATACAACATGAGATTGGTCATCTCAATGGTCAGCTTTATATTGATCTTGTTCCTGAGGACAAGCTTATTACACGAGAGAAATATATAAATTCGCCGGAGTTACATGACTTGTAGTCATTCCGTCTTGAAGATAGGCAAATAAACAATTTGACATATTCACTCCATAGAATTAAATGATTATTGTAAAATCGAACAATCATGCCTTAATTCGTTATTATTATATTTGCTGGAGTGTTTTGTGTTAAATTTAAGGGCTTCTTTTTATAGTTTGTTTTTTATTATAGGAACAACCGGGCTTCGGGCTGATCTTATTATTAAAGACTCGAATAACAGTCAAAACGTAGGTGTTGTTTTACACTATGAGACGTTAAAAAAAATTACGACCTCAGCAGAAATGAGAGAGAATATTGCTAAAGCGGAATTTGATTTAGCTGAGCTCTTGATTGATGGTTATTTTCCTT
>JABDDK010000030.1:0-15293 GCA_013287665.1 Alphaproteobacteria bacterium | reverse complement strand
AGCCGCTATACCACATTATGAAAATGCTGCAAAAAACGGTCACGCGCTTTCTAAATTGAGACTTGTAGATGTTTATACTAAGCAGGTAAAACTTCCGAACATTGAAAAAGAATTCACTAGCAAATACGAAGATCGAGATGCAGCACGTGCATTGTGTCATTCTCTTATAAAGGACTCAAATAGTAAGGAATACCATGGAGAAGCCTATTGGCAGCTCGTGCAACTATCAGCTGAGGAGGATGAGGCAAGAGCTTACGCGCGTAAAGCCGCAGAACTGGATCACCTTATAGCTACAGTTGAGCTTTCACGCACTCAATACGGAAAAAATGAAATGGATGAAACGTTTCTCTGGACTAAAAAAGCTGCAAAATTAGGGGATCATGAGAGTTTGTTCCGATTAGGAAAGATGTTTCATGTTGGCCATGGAATTGATAAGGATATTGATGCAGCTGTCGATTGTTATTTAACGGCTGCTCACGCAGGGATCATTGATGCACAAGATAAGCTTACAAAACTTGGAATAGACTGGCAAGCAAGTAAACGAACTGAAGAACTAAAGTTTATTCGAAAATCGGCATTTGATGTCTGCTCATCCCCGAGGGATACTGATCAGAGAAGAAATGTTAAGTCCTTACAACCACAAGATGGAGCGGAACGATCTAAACCTCAGGTGCCACCCATCGGCAATATCTTTTTAGCCGAAAGATTCATCGAGGAGACGCAAAATGTTCCAAAACCTAAAGAGACTCTTGGTGCTAAAATTATTGCAACCGTGAAGAAGCCATTCAGTAAGACGAAAAAGGAATCAGATTTCCCACAACGTCGTCACTCAGTAGAGCCTGACTACAAGAGTGAGTTCTATTTATAGGAGAACCTGAGGTGGTAAATGTTTTGTAGGAAGGAAGCCCTACCGATTCGTATCCCTCACACCCATTAAACTCTGGGAGAATTCTTTCGCGGAAAATGTATGCAGGTCTTCGATTGTCTCGCCTACACCTATTGCATGAACGGGGAGGGCGAATTGTTGAGCTATTGCTACAAGAACGCCGCCCTTGGCTGTTCCATCAAGCTTCGTGATGATGAGACCTGATACATCAACGGCTTCTTGAAATACCTTGACTTGAGTAATGGCATTCTGGCCTGTTGTGGCATCTAGCACGAGTAAGGTTGCGTGAGGGGCGGTTGGGTCAATCTTTTGAATGACACGGCGGATCTTCTTCAACTCTTCCATAAGCAAGGTCTTGTTATGTAATCGACCTGCCGTATCTATGATGACAATGTCATCACCTCGTGTTTTTGCCTTTTCAAGAGCATCAAAGACGAGACCTGCTGCATCCTTTGAGGGAGCCATCTCGAGTGGGACATTGGCGCGCTTGGCCCAAACTTCAAGCTGCTCTGTTGCAGCAGCACGAAACGTATCCCCCGCAACAAGAGAGAGCTGATAACCTTCGTCTTTCCATTGTTTGGCGAGCTTGCCAATGGTCGTTGTTTTACCAGAGCCATTAACACCAAGAACGAGTACCACAAAAGGTGTCCCAGATCCTTTTGGAACGAGAGGAATCGCATGGGGTTCTAAAATGGTTGATATTTCATCGGCAAAGTCAGAACGTACTTCTTCAGACGTAATGTTCTGATTAAACTTCTTTTTTCTCAATATTTTGATGAGGTCCTGTGAAACAGTTACGCCGAGATCACTCGTGATTAAAAGATCTTCGAGTTCCTCAAGCATCTCATCATCAAGCTTCCGGTGGGTAACAAGCGTCGTAATCCCTTCCGTAATCTTTGTGGTCGACTTCTTGAGACCTTCCGTAAGGCGCTTAAACCAGGTGGTCATATGACCTCTCCGATCAAATGAGTGCCTTCGGACCTTAGAAACCTTGTTCTTAAGAGACTCCCCGGGACTTGAGGTTTCTCGAAATGGACTTTAAAGAAATGTTCACTATGGCCTTGTGTCTCAGTTTCGAAGAGAACGTTCGTTTCTCTCCCGACAAACCGATCCAGTGTTTTAGCATGGTTTGTGTGTCCTGCTTCTCTGAGTCGTGCGGCTCTTTCTTTGATGACATCACCCTTCACTTGAGGCATGCGTGCCGCAGGGGTTCCCGGTCGGGGTGAATAGGGAAATACGTGAAGGAAGGTAAGGTCACAGTCTTCAACAATCTTGAGCGTATTCTCAAACATTTCGTCTGTTTCCGTTGGAAACCCAGCAATAATATCGGCGCCAAATGTCACATCTGGCCTCAGGGCACGGAGTTTACGGCAGACATTAATGGCATCCTGGCGAAGATGGCGCCTTTTCATACGTTTGAGGATCATGTCATCTCCATTTTGAAGGCTTAAATGAAAATGGGGCATAAGGCGTTCTTCTCTCTCGAATACGTGCAGAAGATCTTGATCGACTTCAACGGAATCAAGGGAAGATAACCGTAATCGAGGAAGCTCTGGAATTTGAGCGAGTAAACGCTTTACAATTTGACCAAGGGTTGGTGTCCCGGGCAAGTCTTCTCCATACGCTGTGATATCAACGCCGGTGAGAACGATTTCTTTAAAACCCTTTGCGAGAAGAAGTCGAACTTGATCAACAATGATGCCAAGGGGCACACTTCGGCTATTTCCGCGCCCATATGGGATAGTGCAAAAGGTGCACCGATGATTACAGCCATTTTGAACCTGAATAAAAGCCCGTGAACGCCCATCAAATCCTGCGATCAAATGCTCAGCTGTTTCCGTAACGGACATAATATCATTCACAATAATCCGTGCATGGTCAGTTGTTGGAAGATAATACTTTTCTTCAAGTTTTTCAGTGTTACCCAAGATTTGATCAACTTCCGGCATTTTGGCGAAGGCGTCTGGATTTATTTGAGCCCCACACCCCGTCACAATGATTTTTGTATCAGGATTTGACCGTCTAAACTTACGGATAGCTTGCCGTGCTTGACGTTCCGCCTCAGCCGTGACAGCACACGTATTAAAAATCGTGGCATTCTGAAGGCCAGCCTTAAGCGCTTTTTCCTTAATAACTTCTGATTCGAAAGCATTGAGGCGGCATCCAAACGTAACAACATCTGTGGTCATGGAAGTTCTATAATTCCTTTATAACAAAATTCAGCCGGTCCTGTTAAAAGAAGGGGGGGAATTCTTTTCCCACTCAACGAGTAATTTACCCCCATCCATTTCAATGGTGACGGGAGATTTCTTAATGAGACCTAACTTTAAGCTAATACTTCCTACAGCACTTGCGCCCGAACCGCAAGCCGGCGTGATGCCAGCGCCACGTTCCCACACCTTCACCTTAATCGTTGAGGGGGATGTGATTTGGGCAAGTTCGATATTAACGCCTTCAGGTGGTTGTAACGTCGGAGCTAAATCTTTTAGGGAAACTTTCTTCAAATTATCAACAAAAATAACAAGATGGGGATTTCCGACATCCACGCAATATCCCTTTTCAAGGGGATAGGGCAGAGCGATAGGGGGGGGCAAACACAGGATCCTTTAAGGAAATCGTGATTTGATCACCCGAACACTTAAAATGAGAGAGGAAGGAAGGGGTTTGAATCGTTCCTGACTTTTTCTCAAGGTATTTTGCAACGCACCGCGTGCCATTCCCACAAGCCAGAGCTTTACCTCCATCAGCATTATAAAAGGAGATGTCGATGTCTGCTTGAGTTGAGTCATTCACAACAATCAGCTGATCGCAACCAACGCCTTGTCTTCGGTCGGCAATCCACCGGATTTGTTTAGGGGTGAGGGGAGCCATAAGATGCTCTGCCTTGATCAGAACAAAGTCATTGCCGAGGCCTTGCATTTTTGAAAAGGGTATTTTTGAAGAAGTTTTTGTCATCAAAATTTTTCCTTTCTTTAAGATTACTCATCTTAAATACAACTCTATTACCCTTTTTGCTAAAAAGCCAAGAAAAAAAGAAAACGAGTCGTCATTGCGAGGGCCGTAGGACGTGGCAATCCACCTTCTTCCTATTTTAAGATGGATCGCCACGCCCCTTTCATGGGCTCGCGATGACGCGTGGGTGGTAAGGTTGAAGAACGAACAGTGTGGTGATGAGTATGCCAAACAGGATGAAGGCAAAGCATTGATGAAGAACAGCAATGCCAATAGGAACCAGAAGCAGTAATGTTACTATCCCAAGGAAAACTTGGAAAAGAGCTGCAAGGAATATCCCGATGCATAAATAATGAATGGGATTAGGGAGATTGAGTGTTCTTTGATACAAAAATAGTCCAGCGCAAACAAGGGTTGTTACAACTGCAAAAATACGGTGAATGAATTGTACACTGACAGGATTCTCAAGCAAATCTAACCACCAAGGAGAGAGAGTCAATAATTCTCTTGGAATAAGGCTTTCTCCCATATAAGGAAAGGTATTATAGACAAGTCCTGCTTTTAAACCTGCAACCAAGGCTCCAAAGAAGGCCGTACATAAGAGAAGGATAATACCGAGATAAATTAATCTGTTGAGGGCAGGAAAGGAGGCGTGAGACGAAATCTTAAAATTATTCTTATAGACACTCAATGTCATCCAGAGAGCAAAACCAAAGGTCGCAAAACCTAGTAATAGATGAACGGCTAGTCGATAGGGGCTCACATGAGGATCAACTTTAAGACCACTTTTAACCATTAACCATCCCATCAGTCCTTGGAGTGCCCCAAGTGTCCATAAAATAATTAACATAGGCAATAGGTTGCGATGTTGCCTTTTAAAAAGAACAAGGAAAGTTGGAACGAGAAGAACGATTCCTAACAGACGTCCCCACAGGCGGTGAATATACTCAAGCCAAAAGATGGATTGAAAGTCAGTGAGTGTCATTCCAAAATTAATTTTAAGGAATTCAGGGCTTTGTTGATATTTTGCAAATTCCTGCATCCAAGACTCTGTTGAGAGGGGGGGGATCATTCCCACGATTGGCTTCCACTCAACAATTGAAAGCCCCGAGCCCGTGAGACGCGTTATGCCACCAATAACAACCATACCAAGAATCATGACTGTTAAAGTGATCATACTGCTCTTAAAGAGGACGTTACTGTTTGACTGCATCGATAATTTCATTGTTTTTTCTCATAAATTTACATATCTTATCTTCATGAAACAAAAAATAATATATTTATTGCCACTTTTCCTTTTATCCGGTTGCATTGGATCCATTATATCTGGTGATACTGGGTACATTTGTGAGGAATTTCCTGATATACGGACAGTACCGGAGCGATCAAAAGCGTGCGCGCCACGGGGAACACACAAGGGCGAGGAAAAGCAATCTCGGTGCACAGATTTCAAGAAACTAGAGCAAGATCGCGAACAGATTAAAGCGCGTGATCAGGCGCTCCGTGAACAATAATCACTGTCTATGATAGGGATGACCTTTTAGAATTTGCTGGGCTCTATAGAGCTGTTCCATGAGCATGACGCGTACGAATTGGTGAGGCCAGGTCATCCGCCCAAATGAGATGGTTTTGTTAGCCTTTGCCTTAATTTCCTGAGTGAGGCCATCGGCTCCCCCTATTACAAAGGTTACCTTTCCTTGATGATGAAGCTGAATATCGTTTAAAAGGGTCGCAAAGTCTTGGCTTTTGAAATTTTCCCCGCCTTCATCTAAGAGAATGAGATATGACGAGGGTTGAATTGCTTTGAGCAAGAGTTCGTTTTCATGATCCCGGGTGTATTTGCCTTCAAACTCCTGAAGGGAGACCTTCCATTCGAGGCGCTTCGTGTACTCGTCATATAGGGCTCTTAAGGCGGGAACTTTAAGCTTGCCAATAACAGCTAAAGAGATATGCATTTACGGATGTGAAATATGATGTGACTCAGCATCGATATCAATGCTCCACATTTTCTCAAGATTATAAAAGGCCCTTATCTCAGGACGGAAAAGATGAACAATGACATCACCAGCATCTAAAAGAACCCAATCGCATTGAGGAATGCCTTCAATATGAACATTCTTCAACCCATTCTTTTTGAGTTCTTCGCGCAAAAGCTCAGCCATGGATCCGACCTGACGTTGAGACGTGCCCGAAACAATAATAAGATAATCTGCGATTGATGATTTGCCCTTTAAATCTATTGTGACGATATCTTGTGCTTTTTTAGCATCAAGGAAGCTCTCAATAAGATCTTTTAACGTTTCGGGTGATAATTGTTTGGCCAGAATACAAACCCCTTCTTGAAATATAAGGTGTATATATAGAAAAATATCATTAAAAGTGCAATAGGGGATGTATCATTGTTAGAAAAATGATACGCTGTAACTTAAGAAAACGGCTTTACAGGGAATACAATGAGACTTCTTTTATCGTTATTCATACTTTTTTTCATGTCTTGTGAGGGTAAATCTCAACCTCCTATAAGAGTTGGAGTGATCGACGGTGCACCCTTTACTTTCAAGAGAGGCACCATACATTCTGGGATTGCAGTTGATATATGGAATGAAATTGCACTCGGTCTTAAGCGCCCCTATATCATTTCCGATGAGGTTTACAACAATTCAGAGAAAGCTTTCGATGATTTAGATAATGGTAGGCTAGATGTGCTTATCGGCCCCATTTCAGTTACTGCTGAGCGATATTTAAAGAGTGATTTCACGATTCCGTATTTTATCGATAAGGTTATCGCTGTAACCCCATCGAACTATTTGCATAATACTTTTCAACTTGTTAAGATATTCTTCCTTTCAGTAGGAACTATACTTCTAACGTTTATAACAATATTTGCATTTTACATAAACCTGCTATGGTATTATGAGCGCTCTCATACGCCAAAAGTTCCTAAGCAATATAAGGAAGGTGTTTTGTATCTTTTTTGGATTCATGTCTTAAGCGGCCGTCATGAAGAAGTTCCCAAAAGTCCTCAAGGAAAATTCTTGATGCTCTTTCAACGATCCTCATTTTACATTATCCTTATCGTTCTGAATGCGACCTTTATCTCATTTTTAACGATCTCCCTTCAGAGATATGCCTCCCCTATACAATGCATGTCCGATCTTGAAAGATTAAGAGTCGGCGCCATTGAAAGCTCAAGGTCTCTAACAGCGGCATCGAACATGGGTATACGTACCCTGCCTTTCACAACAATTGAGGAAGGTATGCAAGCTCTAAGGAATGAGCAAATCAGTGCGTTTCTTACGGACCTATCACTTGCTGACTATTATCTAAAGGAAAATAATATAGATAATTTAAGCATTAGTCATTATACTCTGAAATACGACAACTACGTGTTTGTTACTCGTAAAGGGAGCCCGCATTTAAGAGAAATAAATGAACAATTATTTGAGTTAAGGGCTAAAGGAATACCCGATAAGATTTGTAAAAGCTACTTAACGAAGGGCATTCAAAATTGTGACTTATAAAAGAAAGGGAGAGATCAAATCATGAAATACGCACTTATTTTTGTACTATACGGAATTTTTTCATTATCGGCTGAGGCAAAATCATTAACTCAGATTCAAGAGGGTCTGAATCTTGAAATGTGCCGCTCAAAGGACCATCACTTTTCGATGACAGCAGCAAATTGTACTTATTGTGCGCAAGGCCTGCATTTAAATGTAGCTACAGGGAAATGTGAGGGATCTTCAAATGTCTTCGGTAAATGCATTGGTGAAGACCATTATCATGCGGCAACTCATCAATGTGTCTATTGTGCGCATGGATATAAGTTTGATGAAGATCTAAGGCACTGTACAGAAGTCGTACATTAATGAGAAAAACGGCTTGACAGGGCCAGGCGGAAAAGGTACTGAAGTGTACGTATCCGCATTGAAGGTTTCGGATGCATTTGCCATAAATGGCGTATGATAGAGATGAGAGAATCGTATGTTTGCAATCATAAAAACGGGCGGAAAACAATATAAAGTTGCCGCCAATGACTTAATTAGAGTTGAGAAGCTGCTTGCGGTTTCCGGCGATACAGTAGAATTCACAGATGTTCTGATGATGGGTCAAGAAGGATCTGTCAAAATTGGATCCCCACTCGTCACAAACGCAAGAGTTTGTGGTACGGTTGTAGATCAAATTCGTGATGATAAGGTAATCATTTTTAAGAAAAAGCGTCGCCATAATTATAGACGTAAGAATGGTCACAGGCAGTATTTAACTGTTGTTCGCATTACGGATATCTTGGGCGAAGGTCAGTCTCCAAAAGCGAAGGCTGCACCTGCAAAGGTTGAGACAAAGTCTGAAAAAGTTGCTGCCCCGAAAGCCGCAACACCTGTAAAGAAGGCAGCGCCTAAGGAAACAAAAACGACTAAGAAAACGTCGAAGGAATAAGGAGTCTTAAGAGATGGCACAGAAAAAAGCTGGTGGAAGTTCTCGTAACGGTCGCGATTCAGATGGACGCAGACTGGGTGTAAAGAAATTTGGTGGCGAAGCTGTTGAAGCCGGAAACATTTTAATTCGCCAACGTGGTACAAAATACTATGCGGGCAAGCAAGTTGGAATGGGCCGTGATCATACGTTGTTTGCACTTAGCTCTGGACAAGTCCAGTTCTCCCGCGGTGCTAATGACAGGACCTTTGTTCATATCATAGCTAGCGCTTAGACCTGTATTACATACCAACTGGGTCATTATTTTAAATTAGAAATTACACTCCCACCATCGTCATTGCGAGTAGTGACAAAGTCACGACGCGGCAATCTATCTAAAGGTGGATTGCCACGGAGCTCACGCTCCTCGCAATGACGAGTCTGAGGTTAAACCCTCCTTAAATAATCAACAGGATTCCATGAAATTTTTAGATGAAGCAAAGATTTTTATAAAAAGCGGCGATGGCGGTGCTGGTGCTGTGAGCTTTCGTCGTGAGAAATTCATTGAGTTTGGTGGGCCTGACGGCGGAAATGGGGGCAGGGGAGGAGACGTTGTCTTTGAAGCTGTCGGTAACCTTAACACCCTTATCGATTTTCGGTACAGCCAGCATTTTAAAGCTCAAAAGGGCAATCATGGGATGGGCGAGAAGCGCTCAGGGGCTTCAGGCGAACCCTTAATTATACGCGTCCCCGTAGGAACGCAAGTCTTAGCAGAAGACAAAGAAACGGTACTCGCAGACTTTATTGAAGAAGGTGAAAAACTCGTTCTTTTAAAAGGGGGAGATGGAGGATTTGGGAATGAACATTTTAAATCATCCACGAACCGCTCGCCTCGGAAATCAACACCAGGTTGGCCTGGAGAAGAATTGTGGGTATGGCTTCGTTTAAAGCTCATCGCAGATGTAGGGCTCGTGGGGCTTCCAAATGCAGGAAAGTCAACGTTCCTTTCTATCGTCTCCCGCGCTAAGCCTAAAATTGCGGATTATCCCTTTACAACCCTCGTTCCTAACCTGGGCGTCGTATATGTCCATGATAAGGAATTCGTTGTGGCAGACGTCCCAGGACTCATTGAGGGTGCTCATGAAGGGGTTGGTTTAGGCACTCGCTTCTTAGGACATGTGGAAAGATGCAAAGCCATTTTACATTTGGTTGACGGAACACAAGAGAATGTGGGTGAAGCCTATAAGACTGTACGTCATGAACTTGACCGTTATGGTCAAGGACTTGAGGAAAAGACAGAAATCATCGCCTTGAATAAATGTGATGCACTTACACCAGAATTGATAGCTGAAAAGAAAAAACAGTTAGAAAAAGCTAGTAAGAAGAAAGTTTATACACTTTCAGCGATCAGCCGTGACGGTGTAACGACTATATTAGATGCACTATTAAAGCAGATTCATAATAACGAAGATGCATCACCATAATAGGGATCACCTTGAGAAAGAAACGAAGGGGCTTCAAATCCAAAGGCACCTCATGAAAATCCTATGTGGTTTTATGAGGATAAAGTTGGTTTTTCTGGTAAAATGACAGGTGGCACTATCACCTCTCCCCCTGTGGGAGAGGTCGCTCGAAGAGCGGGTGAGGGGGCCGTAATTACAGTAAAACTTTTTGTTAATTAGGAAGGATATAGATATTCTTAATCCATAAGATCTGTTTGTAATTGTGTTGACCGCCCCCTCACCCGCCCCTAAAGGGGCGACCTCTCCCACGCTGGGGAGAGGTGATGGTGCCTTACAATTTCATGAGGTGGCCCTGGCTCCAATTCAGACTTGACATTTAATATAACGTATCTATAAATACCATAATAATTAATTTATAGAGGTTTGTTATATGAATATTCGTTTAATTAAAAGTCATCTTCTCTCTTTTGTGGCAATAACTGCTTTGCTCTGTATACAGGACACCCAAGCGGGCCATAGCAATGATGATGATCTACTTCAACCTGAAGGCCTTCCCCTGAGGAAGAGAGCTCAATCGCCAAACTCATCGTCAGAGAGTGATCAAAGTTCATCTTCTAAGAAAAATAAATCTTCTGACGATTCTGATGAACAAATTGTTATACAGGTCAAGTTCGAACCCGAAGACGGCTTAGAGGAAGTTGTGTTGCCTTCCATCTTGACGCGAGATGTTCTTGAGGGAAGGCTTCGCTATATCAATCCAGCCGTGCCTGTAGGGAACGTCCGAAGGCGCCCTACAGAAAATTGTTTGCAATGTTGTGCCTCATTCTTGAATTGGGTTAATACAGGTAAGCTTGTACAAGCAGACCCAAAGCCTGCAGATAAACCAAATATTTTTGTTAGACCTCAAAGTGCTCATCTTTGGGATGAGGATGTTGCCAGAGCAATTCCTTCACATGCCGTCGAGATTTTTATTGATGACGTCGATTTAGGTGATGGTCTCATGGAATATGCGCATGTAGACCCAAAGAAGGGAAAAACAATTCACTTTGAGCCGTGCTCATTTGACGAATTTACAAAGGAGCTTGAGAAAATACCTTTGCGTGAGGGAGCAGGTGGTCGCTTTGCTGCTGGTTTACTGAGTCTTGGGTATTTGGAAGAAAATATAGATAAAACTGGCATTACAGGACACTTTCTCAATTTTTACATTTATGAGAAGAATGGAAATAAACATTATCTGATCATCGACCCTCAAACCAACGAGATAAAGACGTCTACAAAGTTTGTAAAAAGTGAAAGAAAATTTTACAAGCCGGATATATATGTTTGGTGGGATCGTAATGGCCAACAATGGAATAACTTCCCCACTCTGTTGAAGCCCGAACCGTCAAATATCGAACTCGCCGAAGAGGTAGCAAGCCTACCTGTGGACGAGCTCGAAGGAAGTGATCGGGACACCAAGAGACAATTATTTGGATTGCAGCCCGAAGAAAGGGTTAAACAACCAATAGAACCCGTTGCACTTGCCCAGCCCCAACAACAACCTATGACTGATGCACAAGTAGCTCAACATAGATCAGCACGTGCAGCCGCAGCACACCCTGAACTACTAAGAATTATTGATGGTGTACTGAGAATGCCTACTCCCGATGAATGGCATATAATACAGCTTGAACGGGGGGAACGCCAGGGAGAGTGTGTAATTAATTAATCAAATCGACCGCACATCACTATTGGATTTACTGGAACAACAACAGTGACCTTGACGTTTTTCAGCTAGTAAAAGTGATTCTGCTAAGGTTAATTAGTCATTAATACTCATTGCTCGGAATCGGCACACATTCGCGTTCGAAATTTTCGCGTATTAAGTTGCATAAGTCTGAATTCTGTAAGGCAAAGGCTAGGGCTGCACCTAGCATGATATTCTCCGGAATAAAGTCACCTTGAACTTGAGGCAATGAAGTTTCAAAAGTCCCATCTTCTTTTAAGACAATGGCTGCGTCCCACTTTTCTAACGTAATTGTCGTTGCTTGCATACGGTGCTTGCTCCCAGCTCTGATAGTCTTTTATTTATATACCTCCTTATAGATTCTCTATAGGCGGAGATCAAGCTTTTCTGAGAATTCTTGCCACTCTCGTTTCGTCATTCCGCTTGTCTCTTGGGTGATTTTTTCGCCGCGTAAGAGCTTTTTTAAGGCTAACACTCCATTTTTGGAGAAGTGGCCGCCTTCTTTTCGGTATTGTATAAATGCCTCATATGTATGGGGAACCCATTTTTCGAGAAGGCTAAGCATGACATCTGCGTAGGCACGAATCTCATATTGGGCATGTCCATCGGCTCTTAAGTTTAAGAAGTGCATCAGGTTATGGAGGTCAATTTTCCAGTACCATTGCGTATAGTAATTCATGGACAGATTCATCCGAGCCAACTCTCGGGCAAGACCGTCCTTCTCAGGGTTAAGAATGTTCCCTGCGCTGTCCTCATTCAGGAGCTCTTCATAATGGCTATAGAGGAGTTCAGAATCCTGTTTGAGGAGGTCCATAACATATTTGGAATACTCTGGTGAAAGGCTAACTCCACGACCTTGTTTGTTGGTTGGAGATTGAGTCGCTAAATGCTCAGGCGACGGGATATAAAATTCCTTATCCAAGATGGAGTACCTTGCCGAATATTCATTCACATTCGCGGTTCTATGACGTATCCATTGACGGGCGACAAACATAGGAAGTTTCACGTGAAACTTTACTTCACACATCTCAAATGGGGTTGTATGGGAATGACGAAGAAGATAATGGATGAGTCCCCTATCTTCTGACATCTTTTTTGTACCCTTACCGTAAGATACGCGAGCAGCCTGAACAATGGCACTATCATTTCCCATATAGTCAATCACACGGACAAAACCATGATCGAGGACGGGGAAGGCATCGTAAAGAACTTCCTCAAGCCCTGGGGATATCTCCCGACGGGTGGGATAAGTTTGAGACTGATAATCTTGAATTTCTTTTGCTTCAGTATGTGAGAGCGCCATTTGTAACCCCTTTGTTTCCCCATGATTAGTCTATTTGTGAGGGAGGCTCAAGAGGGAATTTATGGATTAAATATAAATGTAGTTAATATTTTTCAAACAGAAATTTGTTTGCCATATAACATACAACGGTAACAATTATACAAAGCAATATTGCTATAAAAGTTGTTCCCAATAAGATATCTAGAGTCGAGCCCCATAATAGGGCTGCAAGCCCTGCGAGTAATGCGACGCCCCACACAAAAAAGAGGGTGTTATAATAGCGTTGATAAAGCGCATACAACCCAATAGCGCTTAGCCCTAAAATCGCGAGTCCAAAAATAACCGACGAAAAGTAGGCTCCTATGAGAAGGGCGAAGAATGAACATTCACAGCTGTAAATAAATAAGATGGGCATGCTAATTCTGATCTACATTCTTGGTTGCAGCGGGAGGTATGGGGAATGGGGTATCATTAAATGTTGCGCGATCCCCAAATATGAGTTTTTGTAGAACTTTTTCAAGTTTTGGTTTTTCAGCTTTGTCATAAGAGAGCATATAAACAAGGTCAAATATGTCATGATTCCAAAAACCTGGATCTTCTGCGCCCAAGGCAATCGTTAAGGGGCGTATGTTTTTATGTTCCCAGCATATGATGATGTTTGCTTTATCATATTTGGGGTTTGTTAGAATTTCTTTTGCAAGCTTTGCTGTTTCTTCTGGTTTATACCCAACGTTCAAGGAGAGTTTTAAGTGATTTGCAATGGGTGAGCAGGTTTCAATAGGTCTTACAGACGAATCCGTTTCAACGAGGCCTGCTGCAAAAACATGCGCAGGGAGCGGCGTGTTGTACAGAGGGTTACCTGAGAAATAGTACGGTAATGCAGCTGCGCGTTCATATCCACGTTGATCGAGATGGTTTTTTCCGTAAACCTTTTCCGCATGTCGAATGATAATGACTTTATTAGGTGTCGCGTTTGAGACAATTGTCTGTGCGAAGATTGTAAAAAAGAAGGGTGCTGTTACAGCAAAAGTTCTAAATAGCCCCACGCTTTTTCCTATGTTTTGTGTGTGATTTTTTTGTTTGTTTTATAGATTTAACATGGTGCTTTTTCTTATGCTTATGATGATGGGCCTTAGGTTTAGACGATTTATGATGCTTAATGGATTTGTGGTGTGAATGCTTTGTTGCTTTCGCTTTAATCATTTTAGGCTTATTTTGTGATTTCGTTATATCACTGATAAGAACATCGAGATTATCGGCTTCATTCTCAATTGCATTATTAACAATTGGTTCAGGCGGACTATATGTCGCTTCAGTGACATTTGGATCCATTGGTGATGCATTGACAGGGGAGGGGCCTAAGGTGTGTATCAAATCACCAATGGAGGCGTACCTGCCCGGACTTTGATGCGTTCGACCGCCTTTGATAGCCTTTTTGAAGTTAGCTTCGAGCAGCTGTATCATTTTTTTATCGCGGGACC
Organism: Alphaproteobacteria bacterium; assembly: GCA_013287665.1. Taxonomy (GTDB): domain Bacteria; phylum Pseudomonadota; class Alphaproteobacteria; order UBA9655; family UBA9655; genus UBA9655. The sequence goes on along the minus strand of JABDDK010000030.1, from coordinate 1,090 downwards.
TTGCTGTCTCTCCCCCCATGATAACAGCAATAATGCGCTTGTTATCCCGAACTACCGATGCAGCAAGATTGAAGCCCGACGCATTTACAAATCCTGTTTTAATGCCGTCACAGCCCTGTACTTTTCCTAAAAGATGATTGTGGTTATGATGTTTTTGTCCTCTGAATACAAAGCTTTGCTCTTTAAAGAAAGCAAACTCCTTAGGGAAATGCTTGTAGAGGGAACGGGATAAAGTTGCCATATCTCTTGCTGTTGTCACTTGATTTTTATGTGGCAATCCTGAAGCATTCTTAAAGACAGTCTTTGACATTCCCAAGGCCCTGGCTTGCGTGGTCATGGTTTGAGCAAAACGCTCTTCCGATCCATTTCCTAAAGCTTCTGCGAGGACGGCAGCGGCATCGTTAGCGGACTTTGTGACCATAGCAAGGATCGCCTGCCTGACCGTAATCGTCGTTCCTGGTTTAAGCCACAACTTGCACGGGGACTGTTTTGATGCATGTTTTGAGACCATTAAATTCTGATTTAAGGAAATGCGCTTTTCACGTAGAGCTTTAAACATAAGATATAGAGTCATCATTTTGGTGAGGGATGCAGGATGAGTGACGGCATCTGCATTTTGTTGATGATGAATGGCACCCGTTTCAGCACACAAGACGATAGAGGCACTTTTTACAGCGTATAATGAGGAGTTGCCGAGTGAAACAACAAAGAGTAAGAGACAAATGACTTTCAAAATTCTGTTCTGATATCCCCTCACGCGTCAGCCTTTCTCTATAATTTTATGATAACTTAAAGTATTACACATGATTTTTGAGCATTTGTCTATACCTCACAGTATATTTTCTTGCATGACGCGCGCGGCATCATTTATAACTTAGCCAGATAAAAAGAACTTCGGGAAAGAGAGAGCACTTATGATTGTTGTTTTTGGTTCATTAAACATAGACATGGTTATGCGTGTTGAGAAAATGCGGGCTCCCTTTACGAGTAACAAACACGTAGTTGGGCGCGTTGTCCTCTCGGCTCTTAAGAAAACGGATATCGATTTAACGGGAGTTACAATTAGTAAAGATTTATCAACGGGTTGCGC
>JABDDK010000029.1 GCA_013287665.1 Alphaproteobacteria bacterium | reverse complement strand
TGTGCAGCAAACCTTAACGGTGAGTATGGAATTAAAGACCTCTATGTTGGTGTGCCCGTCATCATTGGTGAAAAAGGAATCGAAAAAATCATTGAAATTCAATTGAATAAGGAAGAGCGAGCCATGTTTGATAATTCAGCCAATGCGGTGCGTGAGCTTATGCAAGCTGTAAAATCCCTTGATCAAAAGACAGGTGCCGCTTAATGAACATTCACGAATACCAAGCCAAAGCCTTGCTGCAAACCTATGGGGTTTCCGTCCCTCGAGGAACCGTTGCTTTTGACGCAAAAACGGCAAAAGAGATTGCAGAAACTTTACCGGGTCCTATCTGGGTTGTAAAAGCGCAGATCCATGCCGGGGGGCGCGGAAAAGGCGGGGGCGTTAAGATAGCAAAATCTCTTGATGACGTCAGCAAATTTGCGGACCAAATTCTAGGAATGACGCTTGTTACACCTCAAACAGGACCTGAGGGAAAGCTTGTTAAAAAGATCTATATTGAAGAAGGCTGTAACATCGCCCACGAATATTATTTCAGTCTTCTTATTGATCGCGTCACATCGCGCCTGACCTTTCTTGCGTCAACCGAAGGGGGCGTTGAGATTGAAGAAGTGGCCCATACCCATCCTGAAAAAATTATTAAAGCCTCCATTGACCCAGTTGAAGGGTTTCAGCCCTATCATGGTCGCAAACTTGCATTTGGTTTAGGTCTTGCAGGTGAACAAGCCAAGGAACTCTCTCGCTTTGCAAAAGGGCTCTGTGACGCCTTTATGGGCCTTGATGCAAGCCTCATTGAGGTCAACCCCCTCGTCTTAACGAAGGAAGGCCACATTCTCGCCCTCGATGCCAAGATGGGATTTGATGACAATGCCCTCTATCGTCACCCAGATATTGAAGCCTTACGTGATCTCGATGAAGAGGATCCTGTTGAAAGACAGGCCGCACAACACGAACTTTCCTATATCAAACTCGATGGAGATATAGGATGCATGGTTAATGGCGCAGGTCTTGCCATGGCGACCATGGACATTATCAAATACTATGGAGGAAACCCTGCAAACTTCTTGGATGTCGGTGGGGGCGCTACCCGGGAGCGCGTCACGGAAGCTTTCAAAATCATTCTCTCTGACACAAATGTAAAGGGTGTACTCGTCAATATTTTTGGCGGGATCATGCGGTGCGATATTATCGCAGAGGGCATTGTTGCCGCGGTGAAAGAGATTAATCTGTCCGTTCCCGTGGTTGTCCGCCTTGCAGGAACGAATGTTGAGCTTGGTAAAGAAATTCTTTCCAAGTCAGGTCTTCAGATTATTCCCCAAGATGACTTTTCTGAGGCGGCGGAACGCATTGTCAAAGAAGTTAAGGGAGGCAAATAATGTCAGTACTCATAAATGCTTCCACAAAAGTGATTTGTCAGGGATTTACAGGAGCCCAAGGAACCTTCCATTCCGAACAAGCCATTGAATATGGAACAAAAATGGTCGGTGGCGTCACCCCTGGTAAAGGCGGTACGCTGCACCTCGGCCTTCCTGTTTTTAATACGGTGCATGAAGCCGCCAAAAAAACGGGTGCAACAGCATCGGTCATTTACGTCCCCGCCCCATTTGCTGCTGATGCCATCCTTGAAGCCATTGATGCTGACATTGCCCTCGTTATTTGTATTACGGAAGGCATTCCGATCCTTGATATGATGAGGGTCAAGCGAGCCTTATCCGGCACAAACACACGTCTTATTGGCCCAAACTGCCCCGGTGTGATTACACCTGGTGAGTGCAAAATTGGCATTATGCCTGGCTTTATTCACCGTAAGGGAACAGTTGGGGTTGTTTCACGGTCTGGAACACTCACCTATGAAGCTGTCGCCCAAACCACAGCTGTTGGTTTAGGTCAATCAACGTGTATTGGTATCGGTGGAGATCCTATCAACGGGACAAGCTTTGTTGATTGTCTCGAGTTATTTCATAAAGATCCAGAGACGGAATCCATTGTTATGATTGGAGAAATTGGTGGATCTGCTGAGGAAGAGGCGGCAGAATTTATAAAGTCCCTTAAAAACCCAAAACCTATAGTTAGCTTTATTGCAGGTATGACGGCCCCTCCTGGACGACGGATGGGTCATGCGGGGGCAGTTATTTCAGGCTCACAAGGAGGAGCTCAAGATAAAATAGAAGCATTGCAAAGCGCGGGAGTCGTTGTGGCTGAATCGCCGGCTAAAATTGGAGAAACATTGCTTGAGACCTTAAAAAACGGGGCTTCATCTAAAAAGGTATTAGGATGATGGATACGAAAAAACCCATACCATCTTCATGGTCAGATGAGAGTCGCTCTTTCTTAACAGGCGATAATGCCCTGTATATTGCCCAACTGTATGCCTCGTTTTTAGAGAATCCTACGTCGATACCGCAAGACTGGCAAAAGTATTTTGGCTCTCTGGGAGATAGTGAAGCGGCCATTCTCAAAGAAATTCTTGGCCCCACATGGGCTGAACGAGAGATTGCTCAAAAGCAAGTGGCTCCTGTACCTGTTCTGGAGGGAACCACCGATGCCATCAAAGGGGCGATTTTAGATTCAATACGTGCGATCATGTTGATCCGAGCCTACCGCGCAAGGGGTCACATGATTGCAAATCTTGATCCTTTAAAATTGACCCATCAAGATTCACTTCCAGAACTTGATCCTAAAACTTATGGATTTACTGAAAACGATTATGATCGTCCCATTTTTATTTATGATGTTCTTGGTCTCACCTACGCAACACTTCGGCATATATTAAAACGACTTCGCCAAGCGTATTGTGGAACAATTGGCGTTGAATTTCTGCATATTCAAGACCCTGAAAGAAAGCTTTGGCTTCAAAAACGTATCGAAGGTGAAGGTGAACGTGGAATTGGTGAGCCTATTACAGACATTAAATGGAAAAAACGTATCCTGACAGAGCTTACAAAAGCTGAAGAATTTGAGCAGTTCCTTCATACAAAATATCCCGCTGCCAAAAGATTCGGTCTTGATGGCGCTGAAAGCCTCATCCCTGGTCTTGAAGAAATGCTGGAGAGGTCATCGGAACTTGGGATTAAAGAAGTTGTGTTGGGTATGGCTCACCGCGGCCGAATCAATGTTCTCGCAAATACGCTGAAAAAACCCTACAAAGCTATTTTCTCTGAATTTCAGGGGAAGAACCCACAGCCTGATCAAGTCCAAGGATCTGGTGATGTAAAATACCACCAAGGAGCCTCAACCGATCGAGAGTTTGAGGGACGTAAGTTGCACTTATCCCTTACAGCCAACCCTTCTCATTTGGAAGCTGTAGATCCTGTCGTCGTCGGAAAAGTACGCGCAAAGCAATATCAATACAAAGATGAAGACCGCGTTAAAGTCATGGGACTCCTCCTTCATGGGGATGCCGCTTTTGCGGGGCAAGGCATTGTTGCAGAAACATTCATGCTCTCCCAACTTCATGGATATCAAACGGGGGGGACATTCCATGTGGTTATTAATAACCAGATTGGATTTACAACGAGTCCTGCTTTTGCCCGCTCGTCTGCTCAAAGTACAGACCTTGCCATGATCGTTCAAGCGCCTGTCTTTCATGTCAATGGGGATGATCCGGAAGCCGTCGTGAAAGTCATGCGCGTTGCCGCTGAATATCGTCATACCTTTAAAGCCGATGTCGTTGTTGATCTTTTTTGTTATCGTCGTTATGGACACAACGAAGTGGATGAACCTTCATTTACGCAACCCGTCATGTACACGGCGATTAGGGCTCACCCTACCATTCGAGAAGTCTATACAAATGCTTTGATTCAAGAAGGATCCTTATCCTCTGAAGAAGCGTCTTCTATCCAAAAGGAGATCAATAAAGAACTCCAGGATGACTTCCAAGCTACCTCCTCCTATAAGCCAGAGAAAGCAGATTGGCTTGATGGGCAATGGCAAGGGTTCAAGCCAAAGAATGAGACTGAGAAACAAACAGTTACTGGCGTAAAAAAGGAAGTTCTTATAGAAATAGGACAAGCCTTAAGCCAGGTTCCCAAAGATTTTCATCTTCATCCTAAACTCCAGAGATTCCTTTCAGGACGACTTGATATGGTCAAAGGAACCGTACCCATTGATTGGTCAATGGGCGAAGCTCTGGCCTTCGGATCCCTTGTGTTGGAGGGTCATATGGTCCGCTTAAGTGGCCAGGACAGTGGCAGAGGAACCTTCAGTCAACGCCATGCTGTTTTGAGAGATCAAGAAACAGACGCAAGATACATTTCTCTTCAACATATTTCGCCCACGCAAGCTCCGTTCAAAGTCTGGGATAGTCCTTTGGCCGAAGCCTCCGTCCTTGGATTTGAGTTTGGATTCAGTCTTGCTGATCCCAACGCCCTCGTTCTGTGGGAAGCCCAATTTGGTGATTTCTCTAACGGCGCTCAAGTTATTATTGACCAATTCATTTCATCTGGCGAAGCCAAATGGCTTCGGATGACCGGTATTGTCCTATTGCTGCCCCACGGTTATGAAGGCCAAGGTCCTGAACATTCTTCAGCGCGCCTTGAGCGGTATTTGCAACTTTGCGCAGAAGACAATATGGAGGTCACAAGTTGTACGACACCAGCAAACTTCTTCCATTCCTTGAGGCGTCAGCTTCATCGGAAATTTAGAAAACCTCTTATCGCACTGACACCTAAATCATTGCTACGCCATAAGCTTGCTGTCTCTACCCTCGCAGATTTCGATACAAGTCATCATTTCCAAGAAGTGATTCCCGATATTATAAAGCCATCCCCTCAGATTAAGCGGGTGGTTTTATGTGGAGGGAAAGTCTATTATGATCTTCTTGAGAAAAGAGAAGAACAAGGAATCAAGAACATTGCCCTCATACGTCTGGAACAATATTATCCATTCCCACATGACACACTTGTTGAAGTTCTCAAACCTTATACAAATGCGGAACTTATCTGGTGTCAGGAAGAACCGATGAATATGGGAGCATGGACATTCCTTGATCGACGTCTTGAAGGTGTTTTGACGGACGCGAAGATTGGCTCAAAACGACCAACTTATATAGGACGCCCAGAAGCAGCATCACCTGCCACGGGACTTTTAAGCCGCCATGAATTTGAACAAAACCTTCTTGTGAGGGAAGCCCTTAACCTTGTGAAGTGAGAAAAAAGAATGACTAAAGACATCGTTGTCCCCTCAATGGGAGAATCCATAACAGAAGCAACAATCGCTCGTTGGTTGAAGAAGAAAGGTGAGGCTGTAGCCCTTGATGAGCCTCTCGTTGAGCTTGAGACGGATAAGGTTACACTTGAGGTGAGTGCGCCTTCTGCGGGTGTTCTTTCAGATGTCCTCGTTCCAGAGGGAGCGACCGTGGAAGTGGGTGCGTTGCTTGGAAAAGTAACGGAAGGAGCAACTGAAACACCAAAAAAGGAAGCCCCTCAACCAAAAGCTGTGGAGGCTCCTGCTCCTAAAGTCTCTGAGACAATACCTCTCTCTCCTTCAGTTCGTAAGCTAACCACTGAAAATCAAATTGATCCTCAGAAAATTCAAGGGCAAGGGAAAGACGGACGCATCACAAAGGGAGACGTTCTTAATTATATTGAACAACGCAAATCTGAAGCTAAAAGTGAGTCTCGCGTTGAACGCGTCCGCATGAGCCGCTTGCGTCAACGGATTGCTGAACGTCTTAAAGAGGCTCAAAATACGGCAGCAATCCTCACAACCTTCAATGAAGCTGATATGACGAACGTTATGGGTTTGAGAGCGCAGTTAAAGGATTCTTTTGAAAAGCGGCACGGCGTTAAGCTTGGCTTCATGTCCTTCTTCGTCAAAGCGTGTATCGTTGCTCTTAAGGAAATACCAGCAGTGAATGCTGAAATTGAAGGCGATGAGCTCATTTACAAAAATTATTATGACATTGGCGTTGCTGTCGGAACGCCTCAAGGCCTTGTGGTTCCTGTTGTGAGAGATGCGGATAAGAAGTCATTTTCTGACATTGAAAAAGACATTGCTTTCCTTGGTCAAAAAGCACGGGACGGCAAGCTATCCATGGATGATTTAACGGGGGGAACCTTCACCATTTCAAATGGTGGTATTTATGGATCCCTCATGTCCACACCGATCATTAATCCTCCTCAATCGGGCATATTGGGTATGCATAAAATCCAGGAACGCCCTATTGCTTTGAATGGAAAAGTTGAGATCCGTCCCATGATGTATCTCGCTTTATCGTATGACCATCGCATCATTGATGGCAAGGAAGCCGTTACGTTCCTCGTCCGTATCAAAGAATGCCTCGAAAACCCTGAACGCATTTTATTGGACGCATAAAGATGGCAGAACAAACAGTTGATCTTATCGTCATTGGAGCTGGGCCGGGAGGCTATGTCGCAGCTATAAGAGCCGCACAGCTCGGGATGAATGTTCTCTGCGTTGACAAGCGTACAACACTTGGCGGAACATGTCTCAATATTGGCTGTATCCCGTCTAAAGCCTTGCTTGAATCCTCTCATAAGTTTGTTGATGCAGCTCATCTAGAAGATTTTGGGATCAACGTCAGCAAGGTCTCCCTTGATCTCGAGAAGATGATGCAACGTAAAACCAAAGTTGTTGAGCAATTGACCCATGGTATTGATTTCCTCTTTAAGAAGAATAAGATTACGCGACTTACAGGTGAAGCTCGCATCATTTCGGCGTCAGAAGTCAGCATAAATAATGAAGTTTGGAAAACAAATCGGATCCTCATTGCAACAGGTTCGGATAGTGCATCCCTCCCGAATATTACAATTGATGAGAAGAAGATCGTCTCCTCGACAGGCGCCCTTTCCTTGACCAAAGTTCCTGAGAAGCTGCTCGTTGTGGGTGGCGGTTATATTGGACTTGAGATGGGTTCGGTTTGGCAACGTCTTGGCTCACAGGTCACTGTTGTTGAATTCATGGATCGCATTGTTCCCTTGATGGATATTGAAGTCGGAACAGCACTACAAAAAACCCTTACAAAACAAGGGCTTATATTTAAGCTCTCCAGTAAGGTGAAAGCTATCACTGAAAAAAAGGATAAACTTCTTGTTGATATTGAAAAGGAAGTCCTGGAAGCTGATGTTGTCCTCGTCTCCACCGGTCGCAAGCCCAATACACAAGGATTAGAATTAGATAAAATTGGTGTCGCTCTTGATGAGCGCGGATTCGTTAAAGTGAATGATCACTATGAGACCTCTGTTCCAGGCATTTATGCCATCGGAGACGTTATTCCTGGCCCCATGCTAGCCCATAAGGCTGAGGAAGAAGGCGTTGCAGCCGTTGAAATCATGGCGGGCCTTGCGGGTCATGTGAATTACGAAGTAATTCCTGCCGTTGTCTACACAAATCCAGAGGTCGCCTCCGTCGGTAAAACAGAAGAAGAACTTAAGGCTGAAAACCGCGCCTATAAGGTTGGTAAGTTCCCCTTCCTCGCCAACGCACGTGCAAAAGCGGTAGGTGAAACGGAAGGCTTTGTTAAGATCCTTGCAGACGCGAAAACCGACCTCGTTTTGGGCGTTCATATCATCGGCCCCGATGCAGGCACTCTTATCGCGGAAGCGGCTCTCGCAATGGAGTTCTCCGCCTCATCAGAAGATATCGCCCGCACATGTCATGCCCACCCAACACTGAACGAAGCCGTGAAAGAAGCAGCCATGGCTGTTGAAGGTCGTGCTATACATATATGAGAAAGAAGGGGAGGATCTAACGGATAACTATATCCTTATCTTTCTTTCTCATGTCATATAAGACGTCCGTTAGTTTAGCTTTTGATTGATTATACTTCTGAACAAGAAACTGAGCTTTTCTCAATACTGCCACGCCGCTTCCCTTCTTTTTCGATACAAACTCTGCCATGTCATAAATTCCCCATTTGCATTTTGACTCACTATCTCCCCAAGCGCGATCTCATGAATTATTCAATAATTGAAGGAGATTGGATAGTCTTATCCGATTGAGAGCAGTCAATAGATTGAATGTCAAGAGATCTCCGGTAAGGTAGGCTGATCTTAGCTTGGCCTCTCACAGCAAATGCTGTTAGCTTTTTAAAATTGGCTAAAACGCTGTCCACATCTGCATCCGTAGTTTCACAGTCAGAGAGAATAAGAGAACTCACATTAGGAAAAAGCTGTCCAAGAATAGTACACCCTTCCGGTGATAATTCACCCCTTAGTGTTAACTGAATAATCGCTGGAAAACCTCCTGGATACTTTGTCTTATAATTTTCATCCCACATATAACTTACGATGTTTCGCAAGCAAACCCTATTCATACGGGGAAACTGTTCTAGTATCATGCTCAAGTGAGGTAACTCAACATGATCCAAAGAATATAAGGCTAGATTTGGAAAGAATTTTAGAATTTCATTTAGGTGTTCCTCTGAATAGGTATAATCGGCTTCAAGGTCCGTTACCTGTGAAAAACTACCTGCAACAAGAGCTTCTTCCTCAATAGGTATAAGACTATCCAGTCTTCCCTTAACAACGGCAAGGTTAGGACATCTTTCAAGAATACTCCTAAGGTTAGCACCCATATAGGTCAAATTAATAAACTTAATATTTCTAAAGCTTGTACTTCCAGTACCCCAGTTTTCTCCATGAACTTCCTTTTGTCGACTAAGGTTAAGGAAGGTAATTTGTGGACATATTTCTAAAATGGTTTTAACTCCATTATCAGTAAGGGGTTCAAACACCGATGTTCCATCGAGATTTAGCCAAGTAAGATTTGGACATAAGCTCAGAAACTTAAGGAGTTCAGGTTCGGTCATCATGAGACAGCCTGACATATCTAAGAGCCTTAGTTTTGGCTGAGGTTTACATAAATTAAGCGAGCTATAATCTACAACCTTGGGATCAAGCTTAAGGCGTCTCTCGTCTGCCCATTTGCGAAACACTTTACTTACTAAGCCGAGGTTCCAAATACCCTGACTGTCTGTCACACGATCAAGGATCATTTTATCAATTTCAAGCGGAAGCAGATTAGTAAGAGAAAGTAGACACTCTGGAACTTTTTGATTATTGGCACTATCTTCAAAATTCGGGGATTCAGGTCTAGGAGAATGTGTTTGCTGACTTAAATCATCATTCGGATCCATAGCGAATAGAGGGGTGAAAAAAATCACACTCATTATAACTGTCAGAATTATATTCTTTAACATATATTTTCCAATCACAAATACAATAGCATTAACTGGAAATAGTTTTAATGTCCTATTAATATTTTGTCAATTTTTTTTATTGGTGGTTCAACTCACGCATTTCATGATAAATCTCAAACCATAAGCAACAACAAGCGTGCACCCTAGGCTTGAGAATAACAGTATAAAAAACCACATCCAGGGCTTTGCTTTCTCATTATTCATAGAAATGCTCTTCACTCGATTTGCCTCGAAACACATAGTAGCAATAGGCTGTGTAGCCTAGCACAAAGGGTAAAAAGATAACGACACCGATGAGCATGAGTGAGAGGGATCTTGGATCTGCAGCGGCTTCCCTGAAGGTTACTGAGTACGGAACCACCCAGGGCCATAAACTAATGACAAGGCCTAAGAATCCGAGTGAAAAGAGAAATATTGAAAAGAAGAAAGGTGCTGCCTCACGCTGCTTCACAAGACTCATATAGAGGCCGATAAATCCAAAGGCTGTAAGCAAGGGCACAGGCGAGAGATAGATAATGTTTGGCATGCTAAACCAACGGTCAAATATGGTTTCGTTTAAAAACGGAACCCACAAGCTCACGAGTCCCATGAATAACCCGACATAGAGGAGAACATAAAAGGCAACTTGACGCGCCCATGCTTGCGTGTGTCCTTCCGTTTTAAGGATTGTCCACGTTGCGCCAAGTAACGCATATCCAAAGATAACGGCAATTCCTGACATGAAAGAAAAGGGTGTCACCCAATCAAAGCTTGAACCCGCAAAAACGCGCCCACTCACTTTGACTCCTTGAACAAATGAACCCAATATCACGCCCTGAAAAAAGGCAGCACTGAGTGAGCCAAAATGGAAAGAATATCCCCAGAATTTATGCATAGCGCCTGTTGATTTAAAGCGAAATTCAAAAGCAACACCGCGGAAAACAAGTCCTAAGAGCATCAAAATAAGGGGGATGTAGAAGGCCGGAAAAAGAATTGCATAGGCAAGCGGGAATGAGGCAAATAGCCCCCCTCCTCCAAGAACAAGCCATGTTTCATTGCCGTCCCAAAAGGGTGCCACAGAATTCATCATCTTATGCCGGCAGTCCTCAGTTGGCGCAAAGGGAAAGAGAATCCCAACGCCCAAATCAAAGCCATCCAAGAGAACATAGAGGAAAATGGCAGTTGCAATGATACCCCCCCAGAGTAACGGTAGATTTAAGAGTTCCGAGAAATCAAGCATGACTTTTCCCTTCAATAGCTATGATGGAAGGATGAACCTTTATACCTTTGGATCCATAAATATCGCCCGCCGTAGATGCTGGGCCTTTCCGGATGAGGCTCATAATGTAATAAATGCCTGCACCAAACACAAAGAAGTACACGATGATAAAAGCGAGTAAGGACAGGAAAACCTGTTGCCCAAGGATGGGGGACGCCGCTTCAATCGTTTTCATCAATCCATAGACGATATAGGGTTGTCTCCCCACTTCAGTGACAAACCACCCTGATAATATGGCAATAAACCCCGAAGGCGCCATAAGTATGCACCAAATTTGAAACCATTTTTTCGTGAAAAGCGTGCCACGAATATAAAGCCAAAGAGCCATAAGTCCTGTTAAAGCCATGAGCAAGCCAATACCCACCATGATTCTAAAACACCAGAAAGGAATCAAAACAGGAGGCCTTTCGTCTTTAGGCCAATTCTTTAATCCTTTCACTTCACCGTTCATATCGTGAGTCAGGATGAGACTTGCAAACTTAGGGATTGTGATCGCATATTTTGTTTTTTCTTGCATTTCACTCGGCCATCCAAAGAGAATGAGCGGAGCCCCTTTCTCCGTTTCCCAGAGTCCCTCTATGGCTGCTATTTTCGCAGGTTGATACTCCAGCGTATTTAAGCCGTGTTGATCCCCTAAGAAAATCTGGACAGGCGCCACGAAAAGCGCCATCAACATCGCCATTCCCAAGGTTATGCGGGCCTGCTGAACAAACTGATTCTTTAACAAATACCACGCTCCCACACCCCCGACGAAGAAAGCTGTTGTGAGGTAAGCGGCTGTTACCATATGCATCAAGCGGTAAGGAAAGGATGGATTGAAGATAATCTCAAGCCAACTGAGGGGGTGAAAAATACCTAAGTCACTGATTTCAAACCCTGCAGGAGTTTGCATCCAACTATTCGCTGATAAAATCCAAAAGGCTGAAATGACTGTCCCCACAGCAACCGTGAGCGTTGCAGCAAAGTGCATCCGAGGCGTTACTCGTCCCCACCCAAAAATCATAATTCCTAAGAATGAAGCCTCAAGAAAAAAGGCCGTCAGAACCTCAAAGGCAAGAAGCGGCCCCAGCACATTGCCCATCTTATCGGAAAAGCCAGACCAATTGGTTCCAAACTGATAGGACATGACAACACCGGATACAACGCCCATCCCAAAAGTTACAGCAAAGATCTTCACCCATAACTTATAAATATCTTTATAAAGCACATTGCCTGTTTTGAGCCATAACCCTTCAACAACAGCAAGCCAACTCGCTAACCCAATCGTGAGCGACGGGAAAATAATATGAAAACTAATGGTAAAACCAAACTGAATACGAGAAAGAAGTACGGGATAAAATTCCATGTTAGCCTTTTTTTGTGGGCTTTATTATTGAATGAACTCTAACAGTTTTAGGTTATTTATAAAAGGGTTGAATGTGTGAGCCATTAACCTTTTCTTCATTTATCTCACGTAAGTTTGGGAATGAAAACGATTTTCTAAATCGGATAACCTTAAAGGAGAAACAACCATGACGACAGTTAAAGAAATTATGACAAGAGAAACGAAATACATCACTCCCCACTCAACGATTCAAGAAGCAGCAAAGCTTATGACTGCAGAAAACATCGGATTCTTGCCTGTAGGGGATAACGACAGACTTGTCGGCAGCATTACGGACCGCGATATTGTCATCCGGACCCTCTCGAACGGTAAAGATACAAAGACAACAACTGTAAAAGATGCAATGACACCAAAATGTCTGTATTGCTATGAGAGTGATACGGTTGAGGAAGCAGCAAACAACATGTCTACAAATAAAGTTCGGCGTTTGGCTGTCCTCAATGGGAACAAGAGACTTGTTGGCGTTGTGACTGTAGGCGATCTTTGGACGAAATCCTCACCTGAAGATGCAGCTAAGGTTTTAAAAACGATCACTAAAAAAAGCCATTAAGCTAAGAACATGTTTCGTGATCGAACTGACGCGGGACGCAAACTTGCGGAAGCTTTGCAAGAATACGCGGCGCTCAAGCCACTTATTCTAGCACTTCCGCGAGGGGGCGTTCCCATCGGTTTTGAAGTGGCCAAAGCCCTTCATGCACCACTCGATGTTCTTGTTGTAAGAAAGATAGGCGCGCCTTGGAATCCTGAATTTGGCGTCGGTGCCATAGCCCCAGGCATTCAAATCCTTGATCAACCGTCACTCAATGCGTTAGGCCTTACAGCTTCTGACCTTAAGGGAATCATTGAGGAAGAAACGCTTGAGCTAGATCGTCGTGTTCAAGCCTATCGTGGCAAGGCAGACTTTCCAAACATTGTAGGCAAAACAGTCATCTTGATTGATGATGGCCTCGCAACAGGGATTACAACACGCGCTGCCATTGAAGCCGTCAAAAAGCTAAAGCCCGCTCAGCTTATTCTGGCCGTTCCCGTCGGGCCTGCTGATACTGTTAAATATTTAAGTCACCTGGTCGATAAACTCATTTGTCTCGAAATTCCCTCTCCCTTTTTTGCGGTTGGTTCTTTTTACAACAACTTTCCACAGGTTTCAGATAAAGAAGTCATGGATTTGTTGAAGTTGAGTCCCTCCTTCACCTCTCCCCTGCGTGGGAGAGGTCGACCAAAGGGCCACTGCCATTAAGTTAAGGAAAAATGCCCACCACCTGGGTCGTCCCGGAAACAAGAATATCTTGAGCGAAGCTCAAGTTTTCTTGTTATCCGGGATCCAGGACCAATTAATTATTGCGTAGCAATGCAACTGATCTTTAAGAAAGAGATTACACCATTGCTTCGCAATGAGTTGTTGTCCTGGATCCCGGGTTATGAGAAATCTAAGCTTCGCTTAGCATTTCTCATCCACGGGACGACGCCAGCGGGGATGGCTTTCCCCTAACTTAATGGCAGTGGCCCAAAGGGCGGGTGAGGGGGAGCTATTAATAACGAAATCAGCAATCTCGTTTTGGAATATGTGTTGACGCCCCCTCACCCGCCTTTCAGGCGACCTCTCCCACGAGGGGAGAGGTGAAACGCTTCATACAATTTATATTCAACCTCTTGCGGTTCTTGTCAATTCAGACTAATACTCTGTGATTAAAAACAAATGGAGACAGACATGACATTGGTTCGTGCTTTATGGGGAATGATGGGACTGTTGGTTCTCGCAGGAGTCATTGGTCTTTCTGTGTGGGGAATCCCTGCTCCCTCAACACGTATTGAGAAAACCATACCAAATGAAAAGCTCCCTCAATAAAGGACTTTTCCTTCTTCTCCTCACATTCAAGCCACTTGGGGCGGAGCCTATTCAATTAATTCCGAAGACACCTGGATCTCAACCCGTTGTGTCTTCACAACTTCCTCCTCTAGAAGCAACTGGATTTTGGGAGGGCACCCCCCCTTCTCTCATCGAAACCTACCTCTCAAAGATTCCCATTCGATTAACGTCACGCACTTTACGCAAATTACGAGCTGATCTCTTAAAGGAAAAATATGCTCCTCTCTTAAAGAATTTATCTTATGAAACAATGGTTTACTCTCTATTAACAGAGACTGGGCTTTTTACTGAAGCCAAGGACTTTCTTGTTGAGTCAAATTTGGGAGAGAAAGACTCACGTCTCATCAATATACAATGGATGGAAGGCGAACCAAAAAAAGCGTGCGATAAAATTGCAAACCTCATACGCACCTCCCCAAGTCCTGAATGGAAAAAGCAGAATATCTATTGTCTCTATTTAAACGGTGAAGGCGAGCGAGGAAAAGTAGCAGCTGAGTTGCTACGAGAATCAAACCCCAACGATTTCATACTGATGAATGCTCTTTTTGATGCATCATTAAAAGTACCCCTTGAGTCTTCAATTACCGCATCTCCTTTTTCTCTTAGTGTTTGGGCTTCAAGTGGACAGGAGTTAAGCGAGGCGTCTTTAAATAGCCTTTCCCCTTCTGGACTTTCTATCATCGCAAGATCCGATAAAATGCCGTTTAAAACACGCCTCTTTGCCGCTTTAAAGGCCTATGAAGAGGGGTTCATGAATGCCGAAACATTGGACAACCTTCTTAAAGCTTCCCCTTCAGATGACCTTCTTGTGAGCCTTAAAGAAGCTAAAAATGACAAGCTTATCCCTCTTTTAGAAAAGGCTCATCAAGACCATAAGCTTGGTCTTTATCTTGCAATCCTTAAAGCCAAAATTGAGCCCTCTCAAGAAACACTAGGACTAGCCCCTCTCATGATTCGTGCGTATTTGCAAGCCGGCGATAAAGACATGGCTCAAAAGTGGAGCACCTTATTCATGCGAGAAGCCCCTGATGAGGCCATTGGACTCTTGCCCCTGCTCCACCTTGCCTTTCCTCAAACCAAGTGGGGCGAGTCTCAGCTGCAAGCTTGGCAAGCTTATCAATCCCGAATGCATCCTCAACAAGCAGCTGAACGTTCCTATGAAGTGAGGGAGATACTGACGGCGTTGGGCGAAACGCCAGGCCCTGCCATGAAAGGGGAACCCACAAAGTATTCATGGCGTACTGAAAAGGGATTGTTTGATGAGAAGGCGTTAGATCTCCTCGAATCTGCTGCTTTGAGTAAACGAAAAGGCGAGGTCCTCCTTTTAACTCTTATTCTCACAGGTGATTGGCCCCTTAAAGATATTTCAGCATACAAATTTGTCCGCCTATTGGGTGCTCTTCACAAAGGTGGTTTTGCAACAGAAGCACGTGAACTGGCCTTAGAGTATTTACTCTCTAAAGAGCTTTAGAGAAAACGAAGATCCCTACTTAATCTCTCCCAATGGCGCATATAGAACTTCTTGGCTTGCAGAGAGCATTGAAACCATTGCCATAACTTTCCGCAATGGGCGTAAGAATGAGCCGAAGAGACTCACATCCACTCCTGAGGAGGACTCATCCTCTTTCTTTTCAAATGTATCGAGAATTTTCTCGATGACTGACTTGTGACGGGGGTAGATTTGAATGCCGGCATCCGCCCCGAGTCCGCCTTCTTTTTTGGCGAGATCAATGGCCATATTCAACCCCCCAAGCTGATCAACAAGACCTAAGGCTAGAGCCTGCTCACCCGTCCACACACGGCCGCGAGCGACTTTTTCAACTTGGTCAGGGCTCATCTTTCTGCCTTTTGCAACACGGCTTGTAAACCCATCATAGATTTGATCCATATAAGCATTGACCTTGACCCACTGGGCGGGACCATAGGATTCTGATCCACTCCACATCAATGCGTTATCACTTGTGGTTAGGTGACCCCACTTTATACCTAGTTTTTCAGACAATCCTGCGATGTTGAACTTTCCCCCAAAAGTCCCTATGGAACCTGTAAGAGTGGCGGGTTGAGCTATAATTTTTGTACCTGCAACTGCAATCCAATATCCGCCTGACGCTGCTGCATCTGACATTGAGATAATAACGGGTTTCTTACCCTTCTCTTTGGCGTATTGAACGATGCTATAGATCGTCTCAGACGCCACTGGAGACCCACCGCCTGAGTTAATCCTGTAAACAATGGATTTCACTTCACTGTCTTCAATGGCTGATTGAAAGGCTTTATAGGTTCCATCTGAATCGATGTTTAGGTTCCCGAAAGCTGAATCTCCTGCCTGTTCAACAATGTTGCCTGACCCAAAGATGAGAGCTACTTTATCTCCTTTTGGTGCATCAGGTCGTGTATCGAGATAGGAGGATAAGCTCACAAACTCTATATCTTTACCTAGTTTTTCTTTGATTCCTGCTGTTAAATTTTGACGGTAATCAATCCGATCAATCAGCTTCAGTGTCAGGGCTTCATCCGTAAGATAGGGACCATTACTGATAATAACGCGCACTTGATCATGCGGAAACTTGCGGTCCCTTGCAATCCCATCGACGATCTGACTCAAGATTGAGTCAATAACAGCTTGCTCAGCTTCCTTACTCGGCTCAGAAAAGTCATCTCTCGTAAACATTTCACCATAGGATTTATATTCTTTTTTCTGCACAAGTTCAGGTTTTACACCGAGCTTTTCAAGCGCATCCTTTCCAAAGGGAACCTCCACACTTAACCCGGTGAGATTTACCGACCCTAAGGGTTGCAGCCAAATTTGTTCAAAAACTGAGGCTAAATAATAAAGCCCTGTTCCTGGAGTCAACTCACCAAATGAATCCGTATAACACCACGTTGGCTTCCCAGACTTTCGGAATTCGAATACCGCATCCCGTAACTCTTGAATTTGAGCCATTCCAAGGGAAGGTGATTCGAATCGTGCAACAAGACCCTTGATTTTAGGATCACGCGCTGCCTGTGTAATGGCTTGAACGAGGTTATAGAGAGACGCATTTTTACCATAGAGGATTGACTCATATCCTAAGGAATCTTCATGTTCCACATAAGACCCTTTGAGGTTTAATGAAAGAACGGCGTCTTTTTTCAACGGCATACTTTTGGAAGCAAAAGGACCAACCCCCATATAAGTCAAACTAAAAGAAAGAATTAAAACTAATAAAATGATACCAAACCCTACGATGGCGGCCAATCCATAAATCATTCGAAATATAAATTTAAATGTTGAACGAATCATAGTGTTAGTCCTGGCCGTCCTTTATGACTGAAATATCAGGCGCATCCACGGCTTTCATACCGACGACGTGATATCCGGAATCCACGTGAAGGATTTCGCCTGTCACGCCACTCGAAAGATCACTCAAGAGATACAGTGCAGATTTACCCACATCTTCAATCGTTGTATTACGCTTTAGCGGTGCATTATATTGATTCCATTTCAGAATATAGCGAAAATCACCAATCCCTGACGCAGCCAGCGTTTTAATCGGTCCAGCTGAAATACCATTCACACGAATATTATCTCCGCCTAAATCAACAGCTAAATAACGAACACTTGCCTCAAGCGCTGCTTTGACAAGCCCCATCACGTTATAGTGAGGCATCACTTTTTCAGCCCCATAATAAGATAAAGTTAAGAGGCTCCCCCCATCTGTCATCATCGGTACAGCATGCCGCGCAATTTCTGTAAAGGAATAGCAAGAAATATCCATTGAATTCAGGAAGTTCTTACGGCTTGTATTGATGTACTTCCCTTTGAGCTCATCCTTATCGGAAAAGCCAATGGCATGCACAACAAAGTCAATTTTATCCCAATGCTTTTTAAGGGTCTTAAAGGTTTCCTCAACACTTGTTTCAGAACTGACATCGCAAGGAATTACGAGCGTTGACCCGACAGAAGCCGCTAAAGGCTCAACACGTTTTTTTAAAGCATCTCCTTGAAAGGTAAAGGCCAACTCCGCCCCATGTTCGGCCAGGGATTTAGAAATTCCCCAAGCAATAGACATATTATTCGCAACACCCATAATGAGGCCGCGTTTCCCAGCCATCAACTTCGTCTCAGTCATTTGGTTCTCTCCAAAGATAAAATGTTCCTTAAAATAGGCGCGTGACACGGTTTGGTCAAGGAGATTGAGGAATACTTCTGATGCAGGGTAAACGCATCTAAAGTTTAGGGAGCACCTAACGTCCCCACTGGCGTCGTCCCACTGCCATTAAGTTAAGCAAAACAGCCCACCACCTGGGTCGTCCCGGAAACAAGAATATCTTGAGCGAAGCTCAAGTCTTCTTGTTGTCCGGGATCCAGGACCAATACTCTTTCCGGAGGAAAGAAGGAATCATTACATTGCTTCGCAATGAGTTATTGCCCTGGATCCCGGGCTATGAGAAATCTAAGCTTCGCTTAGCATTTCTCATCCCCGGGACGACCCCAGCGGGGAGGGCTTTCCTTTAACTTAATGGCAGTGTGGCGTCGTCCTCGCGAACACG
>JABDDK010000028.1 GCA_013287665.1 Alphaproteobacteria bacterium | reverse complement strand
CTTCAACCCCTCTATAGGCTGAAGTTTAAACAACGACGCAGGACCGATGGAAAGTTTCTTATTTTGAAGCGTGATGGGAATGGTCAAATGTTTCTTGCCCGTTTCATCAGACTTACCCAAAATATCCAATACAAAGCCAACAGCTGACGCATTCTTACTCTTCACCCACCCCAGATCCACCATAGTACTCAAGGCTTCCTGATACCCTTCTATGCGGCTAGAGAATGAGCCTAAGGGGTACATTTCATTATCAAGGGTTAAAGTCCCATTTGCGACGGCAACAATGGGGGGCCAACTGACTTTCAAGACATTCACATCCAGAATACCTCCCCCATCTCTCCACTCCTCTAGGGTTTTAGGGAGTGTTGGCTTTTGATATCCAGAAAGAGTGGCGTCTCCTTCAAGAGAAATGACAGAACCAAACTTATCTTCGACACCTGTAATGTTCGTTTTAAACAAGACGTGAAGATGTATAGGGTTGGATAGATTGTTTACTTTTAAAGTCAGCGCTTGAAGTCCCAAAGATTTTTTTGTGTCCTCTGTTAATGAATAAAGTCGGTCAATATCAAGGCTAACCTCATCCAGAACTCTGTCTCGTGTGAGGGTTAAAAGTCCATTTGTTCCTTCAAATTTCAAAACGCCTTGAGGAAAAGGAGACTTCTTAAGAATACTCAAGGTTTGATCTCCCTTAAAAGAACATCTCAATGTATATGTGTCCCATATTCTGAGGCCAAATCTCACTTCTTCAGCTTTCCATTCAAATAACCCTATGGAATCCTTAAAGGTAGGATCTTGAAGCGTTAGGTGAAAGTCGAAAGGATTCATTGAGAAAACCTTATGAGAATAGGTGAGCTGATATCCCTTTTTCTTAAGATCTTCTTCTAGAACAGCGATCTTAATTTCAAGTAATTTGTTAACATATAAATATAAACCAACCCAACTGATAACAATAATTGAGAAAAGAAGGACAAGGCTCACTCTTAATTTATTACGATGTTTCAGCATAACCTAACCTTTCTGGGAGAAAACTATTTGATGTTGATTCTATTTGTTCTTCGAGTAAACGCATAAATTCTTGTCGAGACAACCCAGGGTTAATGGGCTCTAAAGCTTCCATCGTAATACACCCCGAACGTTTGAAAAATCCACGGCGAGGCCAGTAAAGTCCTGAATTATGCGCAATCGGAATAACAGGTATATTCAGGTGCGTATATAAACTTCCAACGCCTGACTGATAGGTCCCCTTTTGCCCAACTGGGGAGCGCGTTCCTTCGGGGAATATAATGATTGTGCGATTTTTTTTTACAGCATCTCCCGCTTCTCTAAGGAGGTTTTTCAAATCTTGAACGCGCCGTCCTTTTGAGCGGGACAGTGAAACCATATTTAGTTTTTTTAAGTACCAACCAAACAAAGGAATCCAGGTTAATTCCTTCTTTAAAACGATAGACGGATTCGCAATAAGAGAATTAAACACAATCGTCTCCCATGCCGATTGATGTTTAACAGCAAGAATAACAGGTGTGTCGGGTATATTGTCTTGACCGATAAAATTAAATTCTAATTTTAAGATGTGTTTACAAATCCAAATGGATCCCTTTGACCAAAGATGAGATGCTTTTAAGACAAAGTATTGAGGCAGGATAAGTACGGGAAGAAAAAAGAGGGTACAAAAGAGAGTCCACCCATAAAAAGCTGTGTTAAATAATACCGATCTTATCATTATCTTCTCACTAAATTATTTAAATATTCTTTCGAATCTTCAAATATTCTTCTAACAAAAGCAAAGATGAACTTATTATATTCCTGGATAACGAGCGTTAATGTCTGAAGGTCTAGCCACCACTTTGACTCTAAAAAGCTTTTCCCAACAACAGGATGGGGTAATATCCGAACATCCGGAAGCGTCCGCCTCAACTCAAAAAGACTCCGGGGCATATGATAATTCGATGTAATCAATCGTATTGATTTAATGTTATGATCACGAGCCCACTTTGCTGTTTCGCCCGCATTGCCGACCGTATCGAGGGCATCATACCCTAAAGTTATGTTCGATTTATTGGATAGGTGACTGACCATCTGAGGAAAATTGGATTCAGGATTCACGCCTGATATCAAAAGATACTGACTCTTTCCGGCTTCAAAAAGGGAGAGTGCGACTGACAAGCGTGTTTTTCCTCCCGTAAAAATGACAATACCGTCCGTGACACTCTCCTGGTCTTGGGCGGATGAGGGGATCATACTCGTAAACAAGACGAGGCCTCCGAGCCATATCCCAGCTCCTAACATACAGACGAAGCTAAGTCTCAAACTATAGAAAAGGAAACGTCCTAGCATTGTCTTGCCTGGGCTCCAAAATGTTTCACGTGAAACATTTTCATTGATTTAGCTCTTTCATCACAGCAAATCTCACCGAAATCATCATGGATGCGGCTGTAAAAAGAGGAACAAACAGGAAAACACAAAGAGCTTCGAAGAAAAAAGAAGATCTAACCGTTGCTGAGAATCCTGCATTTTCCATCAAATAAAGGATACCAATAAATGTAACAAAGGCAAGACCAGAGCCAATCCCACTCGCAATAAGACCTTGTTTAAAGGCATTTCGTTGGAATTGATTCGCGATATATGTTGGGGTCGCTCCAATTAAACTAAGAACTTCAATAACTTGACGATGAATAAGAAGACTTGTTCGTGTCGCAAAAGTTGTGGTCACGAGGGCTCCCAATAGAATCAGAACCGTGACGACGAGCGCAATCATGATGCTTGTGTGTATCAAACCTGAAACCTGATTCTGCCACCCTCGATGATCGCTCAAGTGAATCTGAGGCGAGATATTTTTCAAATGAGCCTCAAGAGTCGGAACATCAACAATTTCTTTCCCATTGAGGGTAATATCAATAACTATAGGTAGGGTTAAGTGTTCAACATTAACTTCTTCACCGAGTAAACCCTGTAAAAGATCTGCCATTTCCTTATGAGGAACAGGTGTTGCATTTAATATACCAGGTGTTCGTTGTAAGAGCTGCAAAACCCTGGTCTGCAACACGGCAGAAGACGCTTTATTTGTGGTAGGAATTTCAAGTGTTAATTGGGTTGAAAATTGCTTTTCCCATGATTCCGTTGAGTGAACCATAAACAAAGTGAAGACGAAACAAAGGGTGCCCAAATACACCATAAGAGCAACAATTTTCGGCACAAAGCGTGCTGCTATATCATTTTTTAAGGGAAGATCTTGTCTGTTCATGAATGCATCCTTCGTGGAGGTTTCGTAATAAGGGTCCCCCCTCTCAGCAAAAGCTGAGCACAATAAGAACTATCCAGGAGAAGTCTATTGTGAGTCGCAATTAAAACGGCCGTTCCCATTTTATTTAACTCTTCAAAAAGATGGAGGAGTTTAATTGCCATTTCATCATCAACATTTCCTGTAGGCTCGTCCGCAAGCAATAAATGCGGTCTTGTAATCACAGCCCTTGCAATGGCAACACGTTGCTTTTGCCCTCCTGAGAGTGAGGGAGGATAGGCCTTATGACAATCTGCAAGCCCCACCCAATCCAATAGTTCTTGTGCTTGTCTATATCCTTGGCGTGTATCAATGCCAAGAACCCTTAAGGGGAGCGACACATTTTCAACGATATTCAAATGATCTAACAACTTAAACTCTTGAAAAACAACCCCTATTTTTTGTCTTAAAAAAGGCAAAACATTGGGACTCATGATCAAGGGATCCTCTCCAAATAACCGAATGCTTCCCCACGTTGGCTTTAATCCCAAAAAGAGCATTCTAAGAAGAGATGTTTTTCCTGAACCGCTGGGACCTGTCAAAAACTGGAAAGATCCTTTCTTAATGTCAAAGGTAACACCTTTGAATATCTCAGATCCTCCTTCATATTGATGCCCAACACCTTCGAACTGCGCAATAACTTCTGACACGATGCTTTATCCTTCGAAAAAATATAGGGGTAAAATGACACAAAAGCTCTTACTCGTCTAGTGGAGGTAACAATTGCAGATTCACTATTTATTCACTCCGTCCTAGAAAGCAAAGGTGATATCTTAAGGACATTCTGACGATTGTGTTATCCCGCCCCTTTGAACCTAATTCAATGGGGCGGGATAACACTACACATCAGTCTCAATCTGATATAATTAAATGCTGCTTTATAAAGCACATAAAGTGACTTAATGTGCTTTATAAAGCATTTATGGGCCCTATTAGACCTGATTGTGTCGCTATATTTCTTGAGCTCCCTTGCGCCTTTTGCCCAAACGGAATATAACTTTATAATTAACACTAAAAATGGATCTCTACATGATTGTTACATGTCCACAATGTTCGAAAAGGTACATGCTTGATGATGCGCTCCTCCCCAAAGAAGGGAGACAAGTCAGGTGCATCAGTTGCCAACACATTTGGCGCCAAGCGAAGGAGGAATCCTCCATTCAACCTCACGTTACGACCTTAGGTTTGAATCGAGAACCCCCCATAACTTACTCCGTCTCTCGTAAATCATCCTCCCGAAAAATTTGGCTTTTATCCATTGTCTTTCTTATCTGTTCAATCGGATTTCTTGTTTTGGGTCGAAATATGATCGTCCCCTTTGCTCCTTCTCTGGAGAGATATTATGAAATTTTAGGATTACCTGTAACCTTACTGGGCTCCGGACTCTCCATCTCAAACGCAACCTCTCAAATAAGACAAGACGGAAACAAAGAGACAATCACTGTGGCGGGTCATTTGGTCAACACATCTGATCGAGTGCGTTATATCCCCCCTCTTAAAATTGTGGTTATCGGAGATAAGTCAGTTAAGAACTGTTTGGACAATCAAAAGGACAAAGGATGCATTCTAGACCAGTGGGACCACAGGTTATCTGAAACATCTCTTCTTCCCGGTGAGCAAATTCACTTTGAAACCGGCCCTCGCCCTAAATTGGAAGGGACGAACAGCATCTCAATAGAGTTCTAAGGGTATACTCCAGTTCCTGCAAGATGGCCCACCCGTGTCATCTGCGGCGAATTTCTTGATAAAGGCACCCCTGACATTCGGGTCTCTCAATGACGAAACGGGGAGCTGGTGCATTGCGCTCCCTCTTGATTTTATTCACTCTATTGATTATAGAAAATACTTACAATTAAGGTCTTGAATTTTTGTGGATGAAAGGTGACATCATCATCCAAGCTAGCTTAGGATTACTGATGGCTGTATTTGATGTGCTTATTGCTCCCAACCCAAAACTCAATCAAGTCGCTTTTGAGGTTGATAAAGTTGACACATCCTCACTTAAACGCTCTCTGATTTTACAAAAACTTCTCAAAGAAAGAAGGAAAATAGGTAATTTATGACCCCTCAAAAAACTCGTCTTGCTTTTATGGGCACGCCTGATTTTGCAGCAAAAATTTTAAAATCCCTTATCGATGCCAATTATGAAATCGTTGCTGTTTATACGCAACCTCCTCGACCTGTAGGAAGGGGGTATAAAATAACGCCGAGCCCCGTTCACACACTCGCATCCTCTCACCATCTTCCCATTTTCACACCCTTGTCTCTGAAAGGAATTGACGAACAAAAACAGTGGAGTGACTTAAATTTAGATGTCGCAATAATTGCCGCTTATGGGCTTATCCTTCCCACACCTATTTTAGAGAGCCCTAAATTTGGATGTATCAATGTTCATACTTCTTTGCTGCCACGGTGGAGGGGGGCAGCGCCGATTCAAAGAGCTATCCTCGAAGGGGATTCAGAAACCGGGGTTACGCTGATGAAAATGGATGAAGGTCTTGATACAGGAGATATATTACTGAAGTGTCCCCTATCGATACCTCAAAAAATGAAAGCAACTGAGTTACTTGATGCATTATGTGATTTATCATCAAAAGCTCTTCTAGAGACTCTTCCTCTCTACCTTGAGGGAAAGCTCCAGCCCACACCCCAGCCAAAGGACGGTATAACATACGCTGCCAAACTTGAAAAACAAGAAGGCCTCCTCGATTGGAACTTAACCGCCACTGTACTCGAGCGTAAAATCCGGGCACTCAATCCCTGGCCAGGAACCTGGTTCACGATCGGTGAGGATCGTATCAAAGTCCTGGATGCAGAGATCGTACCCCTTATAAATCATGAAACTCCAGGAAAAATTTTAGACAACCATTTGACGGTCGCCTGTGGTGAAAATGCCTTAAGACTATTGTATGTTCAAAAGATTGGAAAATCTCCCCTGCCAGCCGATGAATTCTTAAGGGGGTATGAATTCCCCACGAACGACCTGCTTCATGCGATATAAGCTCTTGATAGAATACGACGGTACGCCTTTTTGTGGCTGGCAGCGACAGGAGGGTGTGCCAACCGTACAGCAAACCTTAGAGGAGGCCTTTTCGGATTTTCTGCAAACAGAGACGATTGTGTGGGGTAGCGGGCGAACAGATTCTGGGGTTCATGCCAAAGGACAAGTCGCTCATATCGATTGTCCAAAAGACTATACACCCCTTAAAATCCAAGGGGCGATGAATAAGCGTCTTCAAAACGTTCCGATCACTCTTTTAGAGGTTGAAGAAGTCGGAGATGACTTTCACGCCCGCTTTTCTGCCACATCACGTGCCTATGAATACAAGATACTGAATCGAAGAACACCTCCTGCACTAGAGAAAAATAGAGTTCTTTGGGTTGCCCATCCTTTAGATATTGCTCTCATGGAAGAAGCCGCGGGCTATCTTATCGGACATCACGACTTTAGCTCCTTTCGTGATAGCAGGTGCCAATCATCCACGCCTTTCAAAACACTTGATCACCTGAGTGTTGAAAGAAAAGGTGACATGATTCTAATCAAGACGCAAGCAAGGTCCTTTCTGCACCACCAAGTCCGGAATATGGTCGGAACCCTTAAGCGCGTTGGAGAAGGGGCGTGGTCACCCTTAAAAGTTAAGGAAATATTGGAGGCAAAAGATCGCAGAAAAGCAGGTCCTACTGTCCTGGCTTGTGGCTTGTATCTAACCGATATCAAGTTTGACTCATAATCATCTATTGATGTCATCAATGTTTCACGTGAAACATTTTGATCACCTCTTGTGGGAGAGGTCGACGCGCAGCGGCGGGTGAGGGGTCCGTAATATCAGTAAGATTCTCTGTTTGTTAGTAAGGATATAGATATCCATAATACATAATGTCTGTTTGCATTTGTGTTGACGACACCCCTCACCCGCCTCTTCGAGGCGACCTCTCCCACAAGGGGAGAGGTGACTCTTATCATTACCATTTGACTTCTCCCGTTTATTTATAGAAAATGCATCATAAAAAAAGAGAGAAAATATGTTGGTTGAAAACCTCAAAGCCTCTTTAAAAGCCCTTTTGATGAAACCATCCGGGTGGGAGAGAATGGAACTTGTCTGGGCCCTCTGTCTTGCAAATATCGTCTTCATTACTTTATTAGGAGCAATGTTAACCTACATTTCAGGAAGTATAGAGTTTTTCATTATAACCCTTATTATCACCTTAAGTTCGGGATCTCTCGTCATCTTGCTCCTTGTTAAACTCCATCGTTTAGGGTCAGCCACTAAAAATATCCGACTTCAGGCACAAGCTTATGATATCGTTGAAAAACCCCTTGTAATTCTTACCCCTGATCTTCAGTTTCAATTTGCGAATAAAAAGGCCCGTGAAGAGTGCGTTTGGGCAAAAAATTTCACCCATTTTAAGAAAAGCATGATTACCGCTCACTCTAAGGATGCATTGAACAGACTTATTGAAGATCTCTATCTCAAAAAAGGGCGGAAAGAAACACTTCACATTAAAACAAAAAAAGGGGAAGAGGTTTGGCGTATTGAAAGTTTTGCGATAGGACCGAAAGCTCTTTGGCAATGTCAAAATATAACATTTGATGCAAGTTACCTCGCCCAGATTAAAACGCTCACCCTCTTTATGGATCATTCTGCTGAAGGTCTTTTTTCCCTGAATGCAAAAGGCATCATCCTGTTCTGCAATGATAAGTTCGCAAAATGGTTAGGATATCTGAGAGAAGAAATTATAGGCGCGCCGCTTTCTAAATTCCTGGTTAAACCAAGAGGTCAAGATCCCATTAAATTGAGCGAAGTTCATGGTAAATGTGATTTTATTACAGCTTCTTCCCGTATAAAAAGTACATTTCTTGAGCAATCAAAAATTCCCTTTGAAGACAGTTTTATTACATATTCGTTGGTCCATATTCACTCCCCCTTTGCAAGTCAAAGTGATCTCAGTAAAGTTTTAGAAATGACCCCGCTTCCTGTCATTTGTTTAGACGAAGACATAAAGATCCGGGATTCAAACATCTTGTTCCGAGATGGTTTTTGGAGTGAGGGACCACCCCTTCGAGAAACATCATTTTTAGACTTGGTTGCTGACTTTCAAAAAGATGAAATCAAAAAAACCCTTCAAAATTATTTAAAGGGGACGGAAGATGGAACTCCCGTCGAAATCCATTTTAATGATGCTCGAGATTCTATTGTTTCGGCTTACATCGCTGTCCTTCCCGTTAAAAATCAGAAAGGTCTTTTTATCCAGTTCCACGATATCACGGAGCAAAAACGGTTTGAAACTCAGCTGGCTCAATCACAGAAAATGCAAGCCGTTGGTCAATTGGCGGGTGGAATCGCTCATGACTTTAATAATCTTTTAACGGCCATGATTGGCTTTTGTGATCTCTTGCTCCTGCGCCATACACCTGGTGATCAATCCTTTACAGATGTGATGCAGATAAAGCAAAACGCGAACAGAGCCGCTAACCTTGTCCGGCAACTCTTGGCCTTCTCAAGGCAGCAAACTCTTCAACCTAAAGTTCTAGACATTACAGATAGCCTTGCTGAGCTTTCAGCCCTTCTTCGCCGTCTTATGGGGGCCAATATAGAGCTCAATATGAAGCATACAAGAGATTTGGGATTGGTTCTGGTCGATGAAGGTCAGTTTGAGCAAGTGATTATAAATATGGCTGTTAACGCAAGAGATGCCATGGAAAGCGGGGGAACAATCACCGTAACCACGCAAAACGCCGAGCTTAAAAAGGCCAAGCGTCAAGGGCATGATCTCATCCCCGCTGGCTCATATGTGCTTGTAGAAATTACAGATACGGGCACAGGCATCAAACCTGAGATTATTGACCGCATCTTTGATCCCTTCTTTTCAACAAAAGAAGTTGGATCAGGAACAGGTCTGGGCCTTTCCACAGTCTATGGGATCGTCAAACAAACCGGTGGATTTATTCATGTCAACTCAACTGTTGGGGAGGGAACAACCTTTAGTATCTACCTTCCTCGTTACACCCAGGAATATAAAAAGGTCGCGAGTTCTAAAAAAATAGAAACGACTCAACTTCAGGATCTCACAGGATCGAGCACCATCCTCCTTGTCGAAGATGAAGATGCGGTACGGCTCTTTAGTGCCCGCGCCCTCCGTAGCAAGGGCTATACGGTCCTAGAAGCGGCGAATGGGGAGGATGCATTGACGCTCATGAAAGAAACGAAAGAAAAGATTGATCTCGTGATCTCGGATGTTGTGATGCCGAATATGGATGGCCCGACATTTATAAATGAAATCAGCCAGTTAACCTATAACCCTAAAGTCCTCTTTATCTCCGGGTATACGGAAGATACCTTCCACAATCTTCTCAAAGATGACTCAAAGATTCAATTCCTCGCCAAGCCCTTCAGCTTGAGTGATCTCGCAACGCGCGTTAAACAAATATTGGGAGACGAAGAGAATCAACCCTCTCCGATCCTCGCAAAGGCTATTGAATAAATGCTAAGAAATAAATCATTCTGGGCTCTTTTCTTTACGCAGTTTTTTGGAGCTTTTAACGATAATTTTTTTAGAACGGCCCTTGTTACTCTCATCACTTATCATTTAACAACTTATACGGAGACGACAAAGTCCCTCTTTGTATCTGCAGCCTTTGGTCTTTTTATGCTTCCCTTCTTTGTTTTCTCGCCTCTTGCGGGCCAAGTGTCAGATCGGTTCGATAAGGCTTTTGTGATTCGAATCATCAAGGCCTCTGAAATCATTATTGTCTCTCTTAGCGCTTATGGATTCATTCAAAAGGATCCTTACTTTCTCTTGTTGACTCTTTTTTTCATGGGCAC
Organism: Alphaproteobacteria bacterium; assembly: GCA_013287665.1. Lineage (GTDB taxonomy): Bacteria > Pseudomonadota > Alphaproteobacteria > UBA9655 > UBA9655 > UBA9655. The sequence continues at coordinate 9,234 of JABDDK010000028.1, read as the reverse complement.
GCATTCAGCCTTCTTTGGACCAACGAAATACGGTATTTTGCCTGATATCCTTCCTAATGAGACTCTCTTAAGAGGAAATGGTTATATTGAAGCAGGAACCTTTTTAGCCATTATGTTGGGGACTCTCACGGGGGCATTGATGATCCACCTTCAAGTTTCCTTATATCTCATTAGTCTTCAACTTGTTTTCGTCTCCATTCTTGGCTTTCTTGCGAGTTTTCAAATCAAAAGAGGGTTGTGCGATGCTCCCCTTCTTAAAATTCGGTTTTCTTGGGTTTCAGAAATGAAAGCTCTTTATGGGTATGCTCATAAGGATGAGCGGGTCTTAAAGTCAATCGTTTGCATTTCCTGGTTTTGGCTTGTGGGCGCCGTCCTCCTTGCCCAACTTCCCATTTTAGCAAAAGACGTTTTAAATTTAACAGAGAGTGTATTTATTTTCCTTCTTCTTCTTTTCACAATTGGAATTGGATCTGGATCCATCCTTTGTAATTGGCTCTTTAAAGGGGAAATCACGATAAAGCGTGTCCCTCTATTTGCCCTTTTGATGATTCCTTTTCTTTTTGATATTGCAAGTTTTAGAGCAGCGTTGGACGTAAACCCTGTAACTCTCTTTTCCTTTTTAACGACATTTCAAGGACTTGAACTCACCTTTGACTTTTTAGCGCTTTCCTTTGTGGGAGGCCTCTTTATCGTCCCTCTCTACGCCTTTATCCAAATCCATATCCCTGCGAATAAAAGGTCTCAGGTCATTTCCTTCAACAACATCATCAATGCGGGTTTCATGGTCTTTTCAAGCTTTAGCTCTTTTTGTTTACTCGCCATAGGCGTTACGGTCCCTGCTCTCATTTTCATCACGGCTCTAGGGCAAGTCATCCTGACAATTTACACGATGACCGGTAAAACTAAGCCTGCTTTTCAGTAAGATACAAGTAAACGAGAGATACAGATTTTAGCGAAACTGCAATGCTAACAAGCCACATGTAGGCGAAAAATACACCACCGACAATGAGAGGAATCACGACTAGAACGGGTAAGATGAGGTACAAGAGGTATCCCACAAGCATGAGGATAAGGCCTCCCAGAAGCATTATTCCAAGGATCTTCAATGTGATGATGAAGAGAAGCCCAAATACACGTAGAACATTTCCCTTTAGCATCTGCCAGCTCATCCGTAATGGATTTTCCTTATCAATCGCAATCAAGGGAAAAGTGAGCGTAAGCCGCAACTTCGTATAATAGGCCATAATGGCAACGACCGTTCCGAGGAGTATATTAAGAAAGAGATTTTCAAACATCATATGGGCTGCAAAGACAAGTCCCGCCCCTACAAGGACGAAACCAACTGTGATCAAACCAATTAAGAGTATGTATAATATGACCCTTACAAGGCGCTTATTCAGAGGCAATACCCACCATTTATTGCCTCCTTCTTTAAGAATACCATAGCGATATCCATTAATAATAAGACATCCAGATCCAACGAATGAGAAAATCATATAAATAATATTCCCTACTGCAGTCCAAAAGGTTAATTTCCTTTCATCCAGACCATGGGCGATTTCTATACTCAAATATATAGAAAAGCCGATTGCAAGTAAGATTGCTGGTGCCAAGGCTAGCCTGAACCATGAAAGTCTATTTCCCTTAAAGGAACGAAAACTTTCTCTAAAAAACGGCATAACTGGAAGTGACATTATTATTATCCTCAATCGTTAAAAAGGCTCCCTAAGGAGCCTTTCTACACGAAAACGAAATAAGGATCAATCTTTGAAACTAAACCTTACCTTCCGTAAAGGACAAATACACGAGAGATATTGCCTTCGTCATAACGGCCCAGTTCAAAAGCCAGATATAGGCAATAAAGAGTCCTCCCACAACTATAGGAACAACCAGCAGAACCGGTGAAATGAGGAACAATAGATATCCCACAAAACCTATAGCAATGAATCCGAGAAGCATGATCCCAATGATTTTAAGGCCAATGATTAAGGAAAGTCCAATCAAACGAAGAACATTTCCCTTTAGCAGATTCCAGCTTGTCTTTAATGGATTTTCCCTCTCAATAGCAATCAAAGGAAAAAGGAGAGTCAGACGTATCAGAGCATAAAATCCAAAAAGTCCAACAACTGTTCCTAAGAGGACATTAAGAAATACACTATGAGCCATCATATGGGCTGCAAAGACAATGCCTACTCCTAAGAGGATGAAACCAATAGCGATCAAGCCAAGTAATAATGAATACAATATTAACTTTACAAGACGTGCATTCATTTGCAATAGCCACCAATGGTCGCCCCCTTCTTTAAGAATACCGTAACGATACCCATTAATATAAAGACTTCCTGACGCAATGATTGAGAAAATGAAATAGAGAATTTGCGCAAAAACAGGCCAAAACCCGACCGGAGCTTGCCCTGTGTGTATAGGCTGTCCTGACATAATGCCTGCCACCATAATGACAAAGAATCCAAAGACATAAAGCATAAAGGGCGCAAATGCGAGTCTGAGCCATGAAAGCTTATTCCCCTTAAAGGAACTAAAACTTTCCCTGAAGATCTGCATAACTGGAATAGACATTTTTTCCTCCTAATGTATGAATAAAAGTTTACCCAATAGTATAGTATATGATATGCACTTAATATTTTATTAAAATGCGTAATTTCTTTTACTTTTATACCTCTCCCCTTGTGGGAGAGGTCGCCCGAAAGGGCGGGTGAGGGGTACGTAATATCAGTAAGATTCTCTGTTTGTTAGTAAGGATATAGATATCCATAATACATAATGTCTGTTTGCATTTGTGTTGACGACACCCCTCACCCGTCGCTGCGCGTCGACCTCTCCCACAAGGGGAGAGGTGAACCCTTTATCTATCAACCCACCAATTTACCTTCATGCAACGTTAGGATGCGATCCATATTTGAGGCAAGGTCCATATTATGGGTCGCAATGAGCGCGGCGAGATTATCTTTTCGAACGAGATTCGTTAGTTTTTCAAAAACAGCCTTCGCCGTTTGCTCATCCAAATTCCCTGTTGGCTCATCTGCCAGCAAAACTTTCGGTCGATTGGCAAGAGCTCGGACGATCGCAACCCGCTGTTGTTCTCCCCCGGAGAGACGCGCAGGACGATGGTTCGCCCTCTCTAAGATACCGACTTCTTGAAGCAAGTCCCTTGCTCGCGTCCGAGCCTCACCATAAGATTTACCGGCGATCATTTGGGGTAAAATAATGTTCTCCTCCGCATCAAACTCAGGGAGTAAGTGATGAAATTGATAGACAAAGCCGAGGACTTCCCGTCTGATTTGGGTACGATCTGCGTCATTTAAAGTAGCACAGGACTTCCCATCAATAATAATATCGCCTCCATCGGTCTTTTCAAGAAGGCCGGCCGTCTGCAGCAGGGTCGATTTTCCAGATCCACTGGGACCGACTAGGGCTACAATCTCACCGGGGTAGAGATCGAGATTCACTTCTTTCAAGACATGGAGCACCTCTGTGCCCTGATGAAAAGTACGGGTGAGACCTCTTAACGAAAGAACAGGTTTACTCATAGCGAAGAGCCTCCACTGGATCGAGGCGGGAGGCCCGCCACGAGGGATAAAGAGACGCAAGGAATGTTAGGCCAAGGGCAATCATGACAACGAGTGCTACCTCATTTAAATCAACTCTAGCGGGCAGTTTGGTAAGAAAATAGATTTCAGCGCGGAAAAGCTCAGTCCCCAAGAGGGCTTCAATTCCTTTACGGATGGAATCAATATTCCAACAGAATAAAAGACCAAAGACCGTTCCGACAAAAGCTCCCATCACACCAATGGATGAACCCGCAATAAAAAAGACACGCATCATCATGCCTTTTGTGGCTCCCATTGTTCGTAAAATGGCGATATCTCTGCCCTTATCCTTAACCAGCATAATGAGTGTTGAAATCACGTTAAAGGACGCGACCAAAATAATGAGGGTGAGAATGATAAACATCACATTCCGCTCCACCTTAATAGTGCTAAAGAATTCCTTATTCGTTTGTTGCCAATCCACAATTTTCACGTCTCGATCTCCGACGGTGCTATAAAGCTGATCTTTATAGAGATCAATTTTTTCTGGATTATCGGTGAATATCTCGATCCCTGAGACGCCGTCCCCAAGTTGGAAAAACTTCTGTGCGGATTCAAGGGGTAAAAAGACAAAGGCGGAATCATATTGAATCATACCCGCATTAAAAATGCCGGCGACTTCAAATGTACGGGTTCGTGGCATCGTCCCGAATGCGGTTTCCGTTCCTTGAGGCGCAACGAGCGTCAGCTTATCCCCGACAATAAGCCCCAGTTTTTCTGCAAGCCTTCGCCCGATAATCGCTGAATTCGGACGATCAAAAAGAGTCATCCCGCCCGCCATTAAATTCTCTGTTATATTTTTATGAGCTTCAAGATCAACGGGACGCATCCCGTGAACCATCACCCCTGTAGCATTTCCATGAGCCGTTCCCATCGCTTGGCCTTCTACAATAGGGTTAGCTCGCGTAATGCCGGGTATTTTTTTTATGGAGTCTGTGAGTGTATCAAAATTGGGGAGAGGGTCAGCTCTTCCATAAACCGTCACATGACCATTCATTCCAATGATTTTTTCGAGAAGGTCATGGCGAAAGCCGTTCATGACAGACATTACGATAATGAGCGCCGCAACGCCTAAGGCAATGCCAAGAAAGGAAAACCAGGCGGTGACAGAAATAAATCCTTCCTGCCGCCGGGCTCTCAAATACCTGAAAGCTACAAATCGCTCAAATTTAGAAAACACGTCCTTGCTCCACTTCGTTCAAAGAGAAACTAAAAATGTTTCACGTGAAACATTTTATGAATTCATCGACTCAAAAAACTCGGCGTTGTTCTTTGTATTCCTGAGTTTTTCAAGGAGGAATTCCATCCCGTCTGTTGTTCCCATTGGCATGAGAACACGGCGGAGAACCCACATTTTAGTGAGAAGATCTTTTGGCACGAGAAGCTCTTCCTTACGCGTGCCTGACTTTGTAATATCAATGGCAGGGAAGGTACGTTTATCAGACAACTTGCGATCCAAAATAATTTCCGAGTTACCGGTTCCTTTAAATTCTTCAAAAATGACTTCATCCATACGAGAGCCTGTATCCACCAGGGCCGTGGAGATAATCGTGAGGGATCCCCCTTCTTCAATGTTTCGAGCCGCTCCAAAAAACCTCTTTGGACGTTGAAGCGCATTCGCATCCACACCACCGGTCAGAACCTTACCTGATGAGGGAACAACCGTGTTATAAGCACGGGCAAGACGGGTAATGTTATCCAAAAGAATCACAACATCATGCTTGAGCTCAACAAGGCGCTTTGCCTTTTCAATAACCATTTCAGCAACTTGGACGTGACGTGATGCGGGTTCATCGAAGGTGGAGCTGATGACTTCACCTTTCACAGAGCGGGCCATGTCTGTCACTTCTTCAGGACGTTCATCAATTAAAAGAACGATCAACGTCACTTCAGGATGATTCACCGCAAGGGAGTGAGCAATGTTTTGCATCATGACGGTTTTACCAGAACGAGGCGGAGCCACAATCAATGCACGTTGACCTTTCCCGATGGGAGCAACAAGTTCTATAACTCTTTGGGTTAGGTCTTTATAGGTCGGATCTTCAATTTCTAAGTTGAGTTTTTCTTCAGGATACAGAGGCGTTAAGTTATCAAAGTTAATACGGTGCTTCAAAGCATCCGGGGCTTCACCATCAATGGTGTTCACCTTCAGGAGAGCAAAGTACCGCTCGCCATCTTTCGGGGCACGAATTTCTCCTTCGACCGTATCCCCTGTGCGAAGTCCAAATTTCCGCACCTGACTGGGGGAAACATAGATATCATCCGGGCCGGGTAAATAGTTAGCTTCAGGGGAGCGGAGAAAAGCAAATCCATCCTGAAGAAGCTCAGCAACGCCGCCTCCAAAAATGATTTCGCCTTTTTCGGCCATCTTTTTTAAAATGGCAAACATCATATCTTGTTTGCGCATTGTGTTCGCATTTTCAACCAAGAGCTCTTCAGCAAGGGTTAAGAGCTCTGCAGGGGTCTTTAACTTCAAAGTTTTTAGGTTCATTGATTTTATCACTGGGGATTGTTTGTTAGAATGAAATTATCAATGCCAAACCTTTACCAAAATTACAAGTGTTATTTTAAAAAGGTTTGAAAACAGCCAAAAAGACGATGCCTATGGCAAGCAAAAAAGGCACTTCATTGAGTAAAATCAATGCTTTTCTTGAAAGAGGAGACCCTTCCCCCTTCGCAAATTGTTTTGCAATGCGTGACAAATAGCCATGAAGAGCCGCAAGAAGAAGGACGAGCATGAGCTTCATATGAAACCAGGGCGCTGACCACGTCCCCATGGAAAAAGCGAGCAATATCCCAAATCCAAAGGTCATAATGATGGAGGGAAGCATAATAATTTTCAAAAGCCGCCGCTCCATCGTACAAAAAGTCTCATAGGTTTTCGAGCCCACCTCAAATTCCATATGATAGATAAAAAGCCGAGGCAAATACAAAAGCCCCGCCATCCAAGCAATCACAGCCAGAAAATGGAGAGCTTTCAGAGTGAGATAATAATCAGCGAGCATGTTTTGTCCTTAAGTGGTTTTTTTGTTTGTTAACGGTACTTATTCCGGATAAGTCTATCCTATCCGGAGTATACTCCGAATAAGTTTGATTTGCGAACCCCAGAACTTATCCATGGAAATCATAGGCGGCAGCATCACCTCTCCCCCTGTGGGAGAGGTCGACGCGCAGCGGCGGGTGAGGGGCGGTCAACACAAATGAAGACAGACATTATGGATTAAGAATATCTATATCCTTACTCATAAACAAAGAGCCTTACTGAAACTACGGCCCCCTCACCCGCCCACTCGGGCGACCTCTCCCACAGGGGGAGAGGTGAAGATGCACCAACTCAGCAAGGCCCTTAATAAAAGAGGGATGGCAGCCTACCGTAGGCACGCGGAAATAGGCAGGACACCCTTTCTCAAGCGCTAGTTTTTTGTAAGTCATATCAAGTTCAACAAGGGTTTCGGAATGCTCTGAGACGAAGGAGAGCGGGACGACAATGAGAGGACGTTTTTCCTGAGAGGCCCTCACAATTTCATCTTCCGTATAGGGGCCGGTCCATTTTAAACGACCGACACGACTTTGATAACAGAGAACGGCATCAAGGGGCCCCTGGGCTTCAAGAAAAGCTCCCGCGGTCTCTTCCACATGAGATTGATAGGGATCTCCAGCTCGTATGGTCTTCTCAGGCAGGCCGTGTGCTGTTAACAAAATACGGGGAGTGCCATGGGACAAAGCCTCCTTATAAATCGGTGTAAAAAGGTCCCCTATGGCCTCTACAAAGCCCCCTTGAGAGGGGTAACTGTGAATTGTGGTCGTCTGACAGGGAAAATCCTTTGTAGCCTTTTCCCAGGCTTTAAATGCGGATCCTGTCGTTGTGGTCGAATATTGAGGATACAAAGGCAGAAGAATGACTTTATCCGGTCTATAAGCATTAACCTGATCAAGGGCGTGGTTCACTTTTGGAGCTGCATGACGCATGGAAACAAAGACACGGTATGCCTCTCCTAGCTCTTTAGATAATGCGGTGGCTTGAGCTTCTGTGTTCTCCAGAAGGGGCGACCCCCCTCCTAAGAGACTGTAGATGTGGTGAGCCTCTGGGAGTCTTTTTTTCGTAATCCATTTAGCTAAAACATAGCGGAAAGGATTGGGGAGGGTGACAATGGCCGGATCGGAAAAGAGGCTCATCAAAAAAGGCTCCACCTCGTCAAGCGCCTTTGGCCCTCCTAAATTGAGCAGGACGACAGCTGTTTTGGTTGTTTGAGAGCCCTGACCCATTTAACGCAATCTTCCACATGTTTAACTGGTGTTTGAGGAACGATACCATGGCCGAGATTAAAAATGTAAGGCCTATCTTTCATTTGCTCATGAATGGCGTGTATGGCTTGCTTTAAGGGGTCTCCTCCAACCACGAGCAGGAGAGGATCGAGATTTCCCTGTAAAATCAAATGGTTAGAGAGGTATTGGTTGGCCCACGTCAGTGGAGTCGAGCTGTCCAGGCTTAGCCCCGAAATACCAGACGTCTCTCCATACTCAATCAGCTGAGGCCCAATCCCCTTTGGAAAGCCAATGATAGGAATGTCCGGATAGACTTGACGAAGGCTTGTCACAATGGTCCGTGTCGGCCCCATGACCCACCTCTCAAAGTGCGTTGCAGGACAAAGCCCGGCCCATGTATCAAAAATCTGTAACGCATCCGCCCCTGCCTCAACTTGCGCTGTGAGATGGGCCGTAATCGCCTCCACAAGGACGTTTTGGAGGTCATCAAACATTTGCGTCTCTGAAAAAGCTAGCGTCTTTGCCTTCGCAAAATCACGGCTCCCTTGTCCTTCCAGCATATAAAGAGCCAGCGTCCATGGAGCCCCTGCAAAGCCAATGAGCGGGGTATCCGCCGGCAGTTTCTCTTTCACCCGACGAATCGTCTGATAAACCGGGGAGAGTGTTTCCACATTTATATGAAGGTCTGGGAGGTCTCCTAAAATGGGACCCTTTCCTTCTTCGAAGGATACGTTTTGCCCTAAAGCATGTGGGATGACAAGGATATCTGAAAAGATAATGGCCGCATCAAGTCCAAACCGCTCAATGGGTTGGAGAGTGACCTTGGCTGCAAGATCGGGGGCGTAACACAGATCCAAAAACGTTTTGCCTATTTTGCGCACCTCTTGATACTCTGGAAGATAACGACCCGCTTGCCTCATAAACCAGAGGGGAGGACTCTCGTCCCTTTTGCCTTTGAAAACATCTAGAAATTTTGACATGCGCCGTCGCTCCTCTTTCTTCTCTTTAATTATATATAAGAGTTTGTAGTAGTAGTGGATACCCATGAATTGTGGGGATTAAATTTTATCCCGGACTTGTGCACAGGTTTTTTTATCCACAGGGTAAAATTGAGAACAGTGTGGAAAACTACAAAATTATGTTATCTTAGAGCCATTAGAGTATGAGGACATATGGGGATAAGAAGAGAACATCAAGCGCAGAGTTACACTTATCCCGAGGACGGGATAAGGATATTAACAGGTGCATATAAATGCTCATACTTTACTCTTATCCACAAGAAGTCTTCTTTTGGTAAAGCATCCCCAAATTATACCGTTGTTATGCACACCCTATCCACAGAAGGACACACATCATGTGG
>JABDDK010000027.1 GCA_013287665.1 Alphaproteobacteria bacterium | reverse complement strand
AGAGGTGAACGGCCTTTTCATTTCTCAATAATGACTTTTTTACAACAACATGCTTTTCACATTCAGTTTTTTTGATTAGTGCATTGATTTTTCAGGAAAACTTTTTGTTTGAACTTTACTCCCTTTTTTGCCTAAACTTAGCCCACTTTTAGTAACGATAAGGATGGTTGAATGACTACAGTTGCGAAAGCCATTACACGAAACGTTACCGGTACAGTCGGTAAGATCTTCTCAGCTGAAAAGGGAAGTTTCACTTATTGGCGCACGCGAATGCTTTATGCCACAATCATTGGGTATGCCGCTTTCTACTTGGTTCGTCAAAACCTATCCATGGCCATGCCCGCTATTGGTGATGAGTTTGGGTATACTAAACTCGAGATTGGGTGGATTGCTTCGATTTTCTCTATTAGCTATGGCGTTGGAAAACTCATTAATGGTTATTTTAGTGACCGTTCTGATGCTCGCTACTTTATGTCCATTGGCCTCTTCCTCTCAGCCATCATAAGCATTTTCATGGGCTTTGGATCGAGTCTTATCTTTTTTGCTCTCCTGTGGGGTCTTAACGGTGCGTTCCAATCTATGGGATGGCCTGCTTGTGCACGTATTATTACCCATTGGTTTAGTCCTAAAGAACTCGGATCAAAATGGGCCCTTTGGGCTTCCTCTCACCAAATAGGCGCTGTTGCCATCTTTGGAATTGGTGGATTCGTCATTGAAAATTTTGGGTGGCGATACGCCTTCTTTATACCCGCTTTTATATCAATGGGCCTTGCCTTTTTTCTCTTTAACCGCTTAAGAGACACACCAAAAGAAGTGGGCCTCCCTCCCGTTGAAGAGTACAAAGGGGATATTGATCATGTTTCCAACGTTTATGATGAACGCATCACCTTAAAAGAAGTCCTAACAACCGTCATGGCGAACAAGCTTGTATGGTATATGGCTTTCGCAAATATGTGCCTCTATATACCCCGTATGGGAATTTTCTTTTGGGCACCTACCTTTTTAAAGGAATTTAAGGGTGTAACACTTGTGATTGCAGGGATGCAGCTTGTCGCTTTTGAAATTGCTTGTCTCGTTGGAGGGATTATCGCAGGCATTGTCTCTGATAAGGTGTTTGATGGAAGGCGCGGCCCCGTCGGCACGATTTGCCTCATCGGCCTTTCAATCTCCCTTTTTGTCCTCTTGAAAGTTCCAGGAGGATCACCCTTCCTGGATGCCGGCATCTTAATGGTTGCAGGATTTTTCCTAAATGGCTCTCAAGTTCTCAATGGCGTTGCCGTTGCTGATTTTGCGTCAAAGAGAGCTGTCGGCGTTGCAACTGGATTCACAGGCAGCTTTGCTTATGCTGGATCAGCCATCGCCTCAGGAGCCGGATTTGGAAAGGTTGTTGAGGTTTATGGCTGGGAGTGGGGATTCACAATCTTTATCTTGACCTCCCTCATCGGCGCATTTTTCTATGCACTCACCTGGAACAACCGAGCAAGAGTTCTCACAGATCGAGATGAACCGGTTAAAAAAGTATCCTAGATTGAAAAGGAATTCCCGCAACCGCAGGAAGAACTCGCATTCGGGTTCTTAATTTGGAAGGAAGCCCCTATCAGCTCTTCCACAAAATCAATCTCCACCCCTTCAAGAAGGGCGAGTGAGGCTTCGTCAGTAACAACCTTAACACCCTTAACATCAAAGACTTGGTCTTCTGAACTCAAGTCACCGTCTAGAGCAAAGCTATATTGAAATCCTGAACAGCCACCGCCCAGTACAGTAATTCGAAAAGCCATCGGGTTTGCCTCAGCTTCAATAAGCGAGAAGATCCTTTTTGCAGCACTGTCTGTCAGTTGAATTGTCATACGCTTCTTTTTCCTCTCAAGGCTATTGGACGAATCCTTAATGATGTGGTAAAAGCCTTCTATAACATTTAAATGGTGATGGGAATGAACTTTTTCCATAGTTTCCGGGACGAAATTTTAAAAGTCCTCAAAACCCTCGAAAATAAAGGTCTTTTGCCTGAGGGTCTTGACTATGACAAGATAACAACTGAGCCTCCACGGGATCCCTCCCATGGGGACTTAGCCACGAATGCGGCAATGATGCTCTCTAAGCCCGCGGGAAAGAATCCCCGTGAACTCGGAGAACTTATTGCGGACGAGTTGAAGAGTGTGCCCTTTGTGGAGAGTGTTTCTGTTGCAGGTCCTGGCTTTATTAATCTCAAGCTAACCCCTGAATTTTGGTATGGACAACTGATTGTCATTTTGGACAAGAAATTGGCATTTGGCGATTCCACAATGGGTCTTGGTGAAAAGATAAACCTGGAATACGTTTCAGCTAATCCTACAGGCCCCATACACGCAGGCCATGGGCGTGTGGCTATCGTCGCTGATGTTCTTGCCACCCTTCTCGAAAAGGTTGGGTATCGCGTCTTACGTGAGTACTATGTGAATGATGCTGGCGGTCAGGCTGAAAAACTCGCAAAGTCAACTTACCTGAGGTATTGCGAAGCCCTGGGTCGGGACATTGGAGAAATACCGGAAGGCTATTATCCTGGTGATTATCTTATTGCTGTTGGAGAAGCCTTGGCGACACGAGATGGCTCTAAATGGCTCGATCTGCCCGAAGAACAATGGTTAGAACCCTTCCGTGAATTTGCTGTTAATGCCATGATGACCATGATTCGGAATGATCTTGCGTTGATGGGAATCACCCATGAAGTATTTACCTCAGAAACAGAACTTCATCGCACAAATGCTGTTGAAGAAGCCATCGACTTCTTGAAAAAGAGAGACCTCGTCTATAGGGGAACCCTTGAGGCCCCTAAAGGCAAAGGAGTTGAGAATTGGGAACCTCGTGAGCAGCTGCTATTTAGATCGACTGAATTTGGAGATGATTCAGACCGTGCCCTTCAAAAGGCGAATGGATCCTGGACCTATTTTGCAGGCGATATCGCCTATCATTATGACAAATATCGTCGTGGATACGCCCAAATGATTAACGTCTGGGGAGCTGACCATGCGGGAACCGTAAGGCGTGTGACCTCAGCCGTAAAAGCCATTACAGAAGGCAAAGGACATTTGGACGTTCTGTTGTGCCAAATTGTCAATTTCATGGAGAATGGGAAACCTTTCAAAATGTCGAAAAGGTCGGGGAATTTTATTGAGGTCCGCGATGTTATTGAAAAGGTCGGTAAAGACCCCTATCGGTTTATGATGATCAGTCGTAAGAGTGACGCTCACCTTGACTTTGACTTCAAAAAGGTCCTTGAACAAACAAAAGATAATCCCATATTTTACATACAATATGCCCATGCCCGTTGCCATTCTGTCATGCGGATGGCCAGTGAAACCTTCCCCGATTGGGACAAATCCCCTGCCCGTTCTTTTGATCAACTCACTGATGAAGATGAGCTTCAGTTGATTAAGTTGCTCGCAGGTTGGCCACGTCAAGTTGAGATTGCAGCCTTAGCCAGAGAGCCCCATCGGTTGTGTTATTACCTGTATGAAATAGCCGCTCAATTTCATATGTTATGGAATAAAGGAAAGGACAATACCTTGTTGCGCTTTATCTTACCCCAAAACCGCGAACTCACACGGGCTCGCTTGGCGATGCTTCAAGCTGTTGCGTTTGTTATTGGTTCCGGGCTTCAAGTGTTTGGGATTACCCCTGTAGAGGAGATGAGAGAATGACTTATTCACCGAATGAAAATGATCGTCTTTGGAGGGATTCTGAGGATGACAGCTGGTTTCACTTTGGAGGCCCTTTTCGCTTTATTGTATTAGTCATAATTCTCATTGGTCTTATACTTGGAGGTTGGTATTATTTTTCTCCGAAAGAAAGTATAAACAATAAAAATAGCATACCTCTTGTGCGTGCGGATGAAGCGCCGACCAAAATAAAAGCGGAAGACCAAGGGGTTCCCACAGTTAAACACCAGGATAAGTTGGTTTATGGACGTATCCGTGAGGATAAAAATACATCAACGGTTGAACATATCCTTCCCGATCCTGAAACCCCTCTTGCACAAGTCAACCAGGAAACCGTTAAGATGGTCGAGCAGTATCAACCCGAAGATTTAGATATAGAAAAGGTTTCAACCCCTGAAATGGACTCCCCAAAGATTACCTCAATTGAAGATTTAATTGAAGTCGATACACCCGCAGAGAAAGTCGAGAAAGTGGTCGTCAAGCAAGAAGCACCAAAAGAAAAAAAGAAAATCGTTAAAGGCACCGTTTTTATTCAACTGGGGTCTTTAAAAAGCTATGATATTGCTGAATCAGAATGGGCTCGTCTTTCAAAAAAGCATAGCGATGTTTTAGGAGGATACAAGCCAACCATTCAAAAAGTTGACTTAGGGGCAGAAAAAGGTATTTATTATAGATTGCGTACTGGCCCTTTTGAGAGTCAGGAATCCGCAAGTCAATCATGTTCAACCCTTAAGGAAAGAAAGGTGGAATGCCTTGTCATTCGGTAATGTTCCCTCCCCTGTTGTTTTTGGATGTTCCTCTCTAACGCTTACAAATGAGGAAAGAGAGTTTTTTAAAGAATCACAACCCCTTGGATTTATCATTTTTCAACGCAATGTTCAGGATAAACCCCAGCTTAAAGCGTTGATTGAAGACCTTAAATCAACCGTCACTCATACCAATTGCCAGATTTTAATTGATCAAGAGGGGGGGAGAGTCGTTCGCCTTAAACAACCTCATTGGTTTGAGCCACCTCCGAGTGCAGTCCTCGCAAAGGGAAGTCTTGAAGATGCGACAAGAAATGTCCAGGAAGCCTATAAAAAAATTGCTGAAGAATTGAAGGATATCGGCATCACTGCAAATTGCACCCCTATGCTCGATCTTGATGTCCAGGGAGCGAGTGCCATCATGGGCGACAGAACCTTTAGCTCAGATCCAAAGATCGTCGCTGAACTGGGAGCCGTTGCCATAAAGACATTGCAAGAGGGCGGCATTATTCCTATCATGAAACACATTCCCGGTCACGGACCCGCAGTCTGTGATAGCCATGAGGAACTGCCCGTCGTTTCTCTGTCCTTTAAGGAACTTCTCCCTCATTTTGCCCCATTTAAAGCAAATGCCTCTTGTCCTTGGGCTATGACGGCACACATTATTTATTCAACCGTCGATCCTTATAATCCCGCAACTCAATCCTCAACCCTTATCAACGAAATTATTCGAAGCGAGATTGGCTTTCAACGCTTTCTCATCAGTGATGATTTAGGCATGAAAGCTCTCTCCGGTTCTTTTTATGATCGAGCCTATAAATCTCTTGATGCTGGGTGTGACGCGGTATTACACTGTTCTGGGAACATGAAGGAAATGATTGAGGTCATGAAGGGTGTGATCGCCTTCACCCATCCTTTACAAAGGAAGGCTAATTAATGGATCTATTCCTGCGCATCCTCATATTTGGTGTTCCTATCCTTATAGCGATTACACTTCACGAAGCGGCTCATGGGTATGTTGCGTTGATGTTTGGAGATGATACGGCTAAACGTTTAGGACGTGTTACCCTCAATCCCATACGTCATATAGACCCGATCGGGACAATTCTGATTCCTGGCGTCTTGCTGATAACAGGATCACCCATACTGTTTGGATATGCAAAACCGGTCCCTGTCAATTTTGGAAGACTCCGCCATCCTCGCATCGATAGCGTTTACGTCGCGGGCGCTGGGCCGGGGATGAATATGCTGCTTGCCTTTATTTCTGCCCTTCTCATGCATTTCTTAGGCTTTTTTTCAGCTGAGGTTGCTCTCGTTCTTAAGGAAATGCTAACACTCTCCCTCTTCCTTAACGTAACGCTTGCCGTCTTTAACATGATTCCCCTCCCCCCTCTCGATGGTGGACGGGTTGCCGTAGGACTCTTGCCAGATGTGTTGGCTAGACCCTTAGCCCGCACGGAACCTTACGGAATCTTTATCATTTTCGGCCTTCTTTTGATGGGACCCTTGTTAGGATTTAGTATTATTTCCTGGCTTATTAAAGGCCCCATCGAATCAATTGTCGAATTTATTGCATTATTAGCTGGATTATCTTAGATTAATGTATATATAGTATATTGAATTAAAGAGGAGATATTTTTATGGGATTAAGTTTAAGTCATATCCTACTCGTTCTCGTAGCCGTATTGATTGTATTCGGAGCCCGCAGGCTTCCGAACATCATGACCGACCTCGCAAAAGGCCTCAGAGCTTTTAAGGATGGAATGAAGGACGGTGAGGAAAAACCACACAAGCTCGTTGATGCATCAAAGCCTGAGAAAGACGCATGACACTCGCCGGCTGGGCTGAGATCCTTTTCATAGCACTTCTCGCATTCGTGATCATCGGCCCGAAAGATCTTCCCAAAGTCCTCTTTACGGTAGGACGCCTCATTCAAACCCTCCGCCGCCTCTCCGCTGATTTCATGGCCGAGTTCGAGGCTATTCACCATGTGAAAGAGGTTGAGGATGCGAAGAAGAAGCGGACGCCACTTTCCAAAAAACAACATTAACGAATTTTTAAGTAATCCCTGCTATTTTTTATGTGAATTTAACGTTCACACTAATATAAAAATAGGAGCACATGAAATGACCAAGAGAAATATCCTAGCGATGACAAGCCTCGTAGCATTGAGTGCTATCATATCTACAGCAAGCAAAGCAGAGGACTTCTGTAATAAGGAACATCTGAGCCATACACCAGCTATATTAGAAAGTAAGTGTCTTCTAGAAGATATCCATAAAGAAGGAAATAAATGTCATATTTTAGCTCATAAGTGCATAGTTCCCATATTTAATGCAAAGACAGACAGCATGGATCATCGGACTGATTTGAGCTTTGAGAAGACAATCCTATTCGATAATAACGAAAGTTTAAAAACATTACACGTATTTGTCACATATCCTAGACTGGAAGACCGTAGCACCAAGGATGGAGGCTTAGGTATTCCTCGTACTCCTGGCAAGGCCGGAGATTATTGTAACTCAGAAACGCTTAACAAAACTCCTGCTGTTTTAAAACAAGGATGCAAATTGGGTGAATTTCGAAAAGTAGAAGGGAATCAATGTCATGTTGAATATGACAATTGTACCACATTGGTCTTTGCCCCCAAAACGAATAAAATGGTAGAGGCTAAAACAAGTCATGTATCTGGAACTTTGCCCAATGACTCGCGTTTAGAGAAAGTGGAATTTAACTTTAGATACCCTGACAAAATTGAGATTACTTATGGCCTCGCGGTAACTAAGTAAGTATTTTTTATTGATCCGGGGATCAATCATTTCTTAGATCCTCGGATTATAAAAAACGAAGCATTCCAATAACACCAATATAAAAAAGGAGACCCTGAAATGACCAAGAGAAATATCCTAGCGATGACAAGCCTCGTAGCATTGAGTGCTATCATATCTACAGCAAGCAAAGCAGAGGATTTTTGTAGAAAAGAAATTCTTGGTAATACACCAGCCGTTCTCCAAAGCGGGTGCATTTTAGAAGACATTCATATTACTAAGGAAGGAATGTGCCATATATTAGCTAAACACTGTTTAATACAGGTTCTGAATGCTAAAACGGGTATTTTAGAGGACCGTAAGGATTTAATCCTAAAGAGCACAACATTATTCAAAAATGATGCAAGTTTAAAAACCCTAAAAATTCATGTAGAATATCCCAATCTTAAAACGCAATTGGCTCTTGCGACATCTTCTACGCCGGGCAAGGAAGGAAATTATTGTACAGAAGAAGTCCTAAAGAAAACACCAGCTGTTTTACAAAATAAGTGCGAGTTCTTCACACTAAAAAAAACAGGCCATAATTGTTTTGTAGTTTATAAAGATTGCACACTCTCTGTTCTAAATCATCATACCAATACTATGTTTGAGCATAAGTCTCCAGGGCAATTATTTGGTGAGTTCCCTAATGACTCACGTTTAGAAGGTATAAGAGCGTCTGCTGTATACAATAACGGCGGGGATGTTGATATTACTTATGGTCTATCAGTAACTCATCAGTAAGTTTATATTGCATTATTATATAGAATGTCATAAAAGAAAGTATTATACATACCTTTAACCCTATGAAAAAAGGTGAGGATGCCATCAAGAACAAAGCGGCACCCTCACCTCTCCCCTACGTGGGAGAGGTCGACCCGAAGGGTCGGGTGAGGGGGAGATATACTGGGTGATAGAACTTGATGAAGGACATTATGCAGATTAAGAGAATTTTACGTACCCTCACCCGCCCTATCGGGCGACCTCTCCCACAAGGGGAGAGGTGATGCAAAAGCCCCTTCTTGAACATCTCATTGAATTAAGGCGCCGGTTGTTGTACGCCTTTCTCGCGCTTGCTTTTGGTGTTGCACTTTGCTACCCGCTTGCCCCTACCTTGTTCCAGTTCTTGACCGAACCATTATGGCAAGCCATGGGGGAGGAATCAGGGCGCAGGATCATTTATACAGGCCTTACGGAAGCCTTTATGACTTATCTGAAGATCGCCTTCTTCGGTGGGTTTCTTATTACTTTCCCCTATATTTTGCTTCAAGCCTGGCTGTTTGTAGGGCCGGGCCTTTATGATCATGAACGGAGCTCCATTTGGCCCTTTCTCATCACAAGTCCCCTGCTCTTCCTTATGGGAGCAAGTCTTGCCTATTATGTCGTATGCCCCTGGGCATGGGCTTTCTTCTTAAGCTTTGAGTTGCCCGGCTCTGCAAACGGACTCTCCTTACAGCTCGAAGCCCGGATGAGCGAATACCTCTCCCTCATGATCAAGCTTATTATGGCTTTTGGCCTTTCGTTTCAGCTGCCGCTCGTTCTCTTAGGCCTTTCAAAACTGGGGGTTATTACCCTGGAAAGCCTTAAGCGACAACGCAAGTACGCCTTCCTCACCATTGTCGTTATCGCGGCTATTATCACGCCACCGGACATCATTAGTCCTTTAAGTTTGATAATTCCTTTATATGCCCTCTATGAAATTTCTATAATTTTGGTAAAAGTATCTCTGAATAAGAGAGGACGAGCTGATGTTAGACATCAAATGGATTAGAGAAAACCAAGGGGCCCTTGATACGGCTTTAAAAAATCGTGGAATGAAGCCAAGCGCCCATCAAATCATTGAACATGATGAGTCTCGCCGTGCTGCGATTCAATCGGTTCAAGACCTCCAAAACAAGCGCAATCAGCTCGCAAAGCAGATTGGTGAAGCCAAGCGCTCAGGCGGAAATGCGGATGCTTTGATGGAAGAGGCTGCAGGGTTACGTGAAAAGCTCCCCGCTGAAGAAGAAGCAACGGCCATCCTTGAGGAACAATTGAAGCAAATGCTTGAGGTGCTGCCGAATGTACCCAGCTCTGACGTTCCCATAGGCACATCAGAAAAAGACAATCAACAAGTTCGCATTTGGGGGGAAAAGCCAACCTTTACTTTTGAGCCTAAGCAACACTTTGAGATTGGGGAAGATCTCGCCCTGATGGATTTCGAGGAAGCCGCTAAGATTTCCGGGGCCCGCTTTGTTGTCCTCAAGGGTGAGCTTGCCCGCCTAGAACGCGCGCTGGCCGCCTTCATGATCGATGTTCATACACAAGAATTTGGGTATGTTGAGGTTTCACCTCCCTATCTTGTCCGTTCATCAGCAATGTATGGGGCCGGTCAACTTCCTAAGTTTGCGGAAGATGCCTTTGCAACGACGAATGAGTACTGGCTCATCCCAACGGCGGAAGTGCCCTTAACAAACTTAGTCGCTGAAGAAATTCTTGAATTAAATCAACTCCCTATCAGATATGTGGCCTATACACCTTGCTTCCGCTCAGAAGCTGGATCAGCCGGGAAAGACACGCGAGGGATGTTCCGCAACCACCAATTCCATAAGGTTGAGCTGGTGAGCATTACAACTGCTGACAAGTCAGAGGCTGAGCATCAGCGCAAGCTCTCAGCAGCTCAGTCCATTCTTGAAAAACTTAATATACACTATAGAACTGTTGTATTGTGCACAGGGGATATGGGAGCTCAATCTCAAAAGACCTATGACATTGAGGTTTGGCTGCCAGGTCAAGGCACATACCGTGAGATTTCTAGCTGCTCGAACTGTGGAGATTATCAAGCACGGCGCATGAATACGCGGGTTAGAGATGAAACGAAACGGACTCAATTTGTCCATACGCTCAATGGTTCCGGCCTTGCTGTTGGACGAACATTAATTGCTGTGTTAGAAAACTACCAAAATCAAGATGGATCTGTTATGATCCCCGACGTATTAAGGCCTTATATGGGGGGAGAGTCCGTCATTAAAGCACAGAAGGTGAAGTTATGAAGCGTTACACATCTACATTATTAGTCAGTTGTTCATTGTTATTAGGGGCCGTCGCTAATGCTGCTCCCGCAAAGCAAGTCACAGCTGGTGCCGATTCAACTGTTTATGGAATTGCCCATGAGCATGGCATTCGTACACAAGTTCTGATTAATGCGAACAACTTGAAACCGCCTTATGAGCTCAAAAAGGGTCAGGTCCTCCGTATTCCGGCTCCCAACGAACATGTTGTTCGAGGGGGCGAAAACTTACAATCCATTGCCGAAGACTATGGCGTTAATGAAAAAGTTCTGTATCAAGAGAATGACACCCCTCAATACGTGAAAGAGGGCGATACGCTTTTGATCCCGCCACCGGATACGATCTCTATGGCGGAAGCTCTTGCACCTCCTGCTGAAAACATCAGTAAATCTTCGCTTGAGCCCCTTCCCATGGTTAAATCTGAGCCTGCACCTGTAAGACCAAATCCAGCAACGACTGCTGCAGCTCTGGCTCCAACAGCGGCTCCGGCTGGATTACCGGATGATCTTGCACAAGAGCTTGCTGAAGAAAAAGGTGTAAAACCAAAGGGTGCAGTTACAAAAATTGTTGATAATTCAATAGGATCCGATTCTTCCACATCAAAACCAAATGTCGAGGGGACTCTTGGTCAAGCAAAGGTCGTAAAGCCAAAAGCGCCGACACAAGTCGCGTCTGCCCCTGAAGAAAAGAAAGAAAAAGCGGCGCCAAAACCTAAGACAATAAAAGTAGAATCCGAAGAAAAGAAAGAAAAGAAGGTCGTCAAAAAAGAAGAAAAGAAAGAAGAAGCACCACAACAGGTCCAGCTGTCTTGGCCCGTAGAAGGTGAAATCGTCTCCAAATTTAAGCCTGGTAAAAATGACGGGATCAACATTCAAGTCCCAGAAGGAACATCCGTAAAGGCTGCAGCTGCTGGTGAAGTTAAATACGCGGGAAGCGACCTCACCGCTCAAGGAGAGCTCATCTTGATTAAGCATCAGGATGGTATGATGACGGTTTATGCTCACAACTCAAAACTTCTCGTAAAAAAAGGTGACAAAGTCAAACAAGGTCAAGTCATTGCAAAATCAGGTAAAACTGGTGATGTGAAGAGCCCTCAATTGCACTTTGAAGTCCGAGACGGAAAAACACCCATTGATCCTTTACCCAAACTTGGGTCATAAAGGACATTAATAATAATTACTAACCAAAAGAGGAAATTATGATTAACGACGCACACGCTCAAGCTGCAACAGCCTCAACTGGTGGCTTTGACCCAATGTCATTGCTCCCACTCCTTCTCATCGGTGTTGTCTTTTACTTCTTTCTGATTCGCCCTCAACAAAAGAAAGCACAACAGCAAAAGTTGCTTTTATCTGCCCTGAGGCGTGGGGACCGTGTCATTACCAGTGGCGGTATTTTTGGCTTCATCACAAAGATCCTCAATGAACAAGAAGTTCAAGTAGAGATTGCAGAAGGTGTGCGCGTTCGTGTCGCTCGTTCGATGATCGCTGACGTTATATCCAACTCAGGATCTACAGCGAACGTCCCAGATGACTCTGAAGAGTCATCGCCAGCACCTAAGTCTACTGCGAAAAAGGGTGCTGGTCGTTCAAAGAAGTCAGCTTAATAGATCCATCACCTCTCCCCTGCGTGGGAGAGGTCGCCGCGCAGCGGCGGGTGAGGGGGAGAAAAAACTCGTGATACAGCTTGATGAAGGACAATATGCTAGAAGAAGATTATTTTAAAGACCCCTCGCCCGCCCTTCGGGCGACCTCTCCCACAAGGGGAGAGGTGATGGTGTCTCACAATTTTCATGAGGTGGCCCAGTGATTCACATCCCTTTATGGAGAACACTGCTGATTGTGGGTGTATGCTTACTTGGCATCCTGTTTGTCAGCCCTAACTTTTTTACAAAAAAACAACTCGAAAGCTTCCCAAGTTGGTTTCCGAAACATCAAATTGTCTTAGGACTTGACCTTCAAGGGGGAGCACACTTGCTCCTCGAAGTTGACTTTAAAGCTGTTGAGAAAGAGCAAATGCAAACGCTTGCTGATTCTGCTCGAACCGTATTGAGAAAAGAGCAAATCGGTTACACCGGTCTTTCACCAAAAGGCGAAGAAGTTACATTAAAGCTGCGTGATTCTGCAGACTTAGCGAAAGCCGTGGAAATCCTGAAAAAGGAAGAGCGGGATGCTGAGGTCATATCAACGTCAGATGGTGGGATCACTCTTAAACTGAGTGAAAGCGCTATTAGAGAACGTAAGAAATCAGCCCTAGCTCAATCGATTGAGATCGTACGCCGCCGTGTCGATGAGACAGGAACGGCTGAACCCTTTATTCAACAACAAGGTGAAGACCGCATCCTCGTTCAGTTGCCAGGCCTTGAGGACCCAACGCGTATCAAAAATCTCTTAGGCAAGACTGCTAAATTACAGTTCCGCTTTGTGGATACCTCCGTCAGTGCAGAGCCAGGAAAACCAACACCTGGAAATGATGTACTGGCTGAAGAGCATGGAGATAAGCTGAGATATTATGCTGTAAAGAAACAAGTCATTGTTAGCGGTGATAGCCTCGTTGATGCTCAACCCAGCTTTGATCAATATAATCGCCCGATAGTGAGCTTTAAATTTGATTCAATAGGGTCAAAGAAATTTGGAGATGCAACGAAGAACAACGTCGGCAAGATATTTGCCATTGTTTTAGACGATAAAGTCATCAGTGCTCCAAATATACACGAGCCTATTTTGGGTGGTTCAGGACAAATTTCAGGGTCTTTTTCAGTTCAACAAGCCCAAGATCTTGCGCTTCTAATGCGAGCCGGTGCCCTCCCCGCTCCTCTTAACGTTATTGAGGAACGGACAGTGGGTCCAGGACTGGGAGCTGATTCCATTATAGCCGGTGAACATGCGACTATCATTGCGATTCTTCTCGTTGCAGCCTTTATGTTTATTGCCTATTCCTTCTTCGGTGCGGTTGCTAACATAGCCGTTATCTTCAATCTTATCCTCTTATTTGCAGCCCTTTCTGTGACAGGTGCCACACTGACTTTGCCCGGTATTGCTGGTATCGCACTTACGATTGGTATGGCTGTGGACGCTAACGTATTGATTAATGAGCGCATTAAGGAAGAAATACGGATGGGAAGAAAAATGCTCAGCGCCATTGATGCGGGCTATAACCGAGCCATGACGACCATTATTGACTCAAACCTGACAACCCTTATTGGTGTCGGTCTTTTGTATCAATTTGGAGCTGGTCCCACACGTGGCTTTGCAGTGACAACCTCAATTGGAATCATTGTATCCATGTTCACAGCCATCTCCTTAACCAAACAAATTGTTGCCTGGTGGATACTATGGAGACGCCCCACCCGTCTTCCTATTTAAAGAGAGGATCCCATGGGATTACAGCTTATTCCGTATAATACAAATTACGACTTTGTAGCCAAGAAAAACATTATTTTTGGAATACTTATTGCTATTGCACTGATTTGTTTTGGATCCATGTTTACACGTGGATTTAATTACGGGATTGACTTTAAAGGTGGTCTTTTACTTGAAATTCGCACCCAAGGCCCTGCGGATGTTTCAAAATTACGCTCAGATTTACACGGTATCGTTCAGGGTGAAGTTTCTATCCAAGAGTTTGGCTCCCCCAATGATGTTCTCATTCGCGTGGAAAAGCAACCCGGCGGAGAGAAAGCCCAACTTGATGCTCTGAATAAGATTAAAGAAAAACTTGGCACGAGCGTGGATTATCGCCAAGTCGTCACCGTTGGCCCTAAAGTCAGTGAAGATCTGGTTCGCAATGGTATTTACGCGATCTTTTGGTCCTTGATTGCCATGCTCGTCTACATATGGTTTCGATTTGAATGGCAGTTTGGTGTCTGTTCGGTCATTACCCTTGCCCATGATGCCCTTATCGTTCTAGGACTTTTCACGATATTTCAATTGGAATTTAATGAAACAGCCATTATCGCTGTTCTTATCACGGTGACTTATTCTATTAACGACACGGTTGTTATCTATGACCGTATCCGGGAAAACCTTCGAAAGTTTAAGAAAATGCCTCTCAGAGATTTGATTAACAAAAGTATTAACGAAACCCTGTCCAGAACGATTTTAACATCGACAACAACGCTTCTCTCACTCCTCGGGCTTTATTTCTTTGGGGGCCCTGTCATTGCAGCCTTTAGCTTACCCATTATTGTCGGGATCGCTGCAGGAACCATATCATCAATAACGGTCTCTGCTCCCCTTCTCCTTCATGTCCGTTTGCGACCTGATCAACTGGAAGGTAAGGAAGAAGCGGCCTAGATCACCTCTGCCCTGCTGTGTGGGAGAGGTCGACGCGCAGCGGCGGGTGAGGGGGACAGATAACTTTAACGAAATTTCAGAGAACACTGCGTACCGCCTACCCCTCACCCGCTCTTCGAGCGACCTCTCCCACAGGGGGAGAGGTGAAAGTTATCCACAACTTTTTTTAAGTTAACGGAAAAAAAGGGTTTTGTTAACCACTCTGTTAATAAGTTATTAACTATTTCCCGGCATTATGTTCTCCACAGAAGAATTATTAAACACTTAACGGAGACTAAAATGACGAAACAACAAATTACGGATGCTTTACAATTTGCAAGCCAAACTGTTCCCTTCTTTATGATTACAGCCATCTTTATGGGACTTGCCTATTCTTATGGTCAATCAATCACACCTTATCACATGGGTGAGCCATCAGATCTTATTCGGCTAAGCTGCAACTATTTGCCGTAAGCCTCATTTCCGACCACCAGTTAGTTTCAAAATTAGTATTCAGCATTCTTTAGGAACACTGAATACTATTTTTTTTATTTTCTATATTTTTTCGTTGAAGACTTTGCTTTTTTAACAGTAGCCGCAGACTCTTCTAAACCCTCTTTAAAACGCTTTTGAACATTCTCAATGATCTTTTCATTAGATTTGGTGAGAATTGTATTAATCTTAGTCGCATGCTGGACAGCACTATCTACAGTTGCTTTTCCGAATTCAGATTGATCATCATTAACGTTAGGGGATAACCCGTGCTTTGCTTGAGAGCTCAGTTGATCAAAAGCATGCTTCATGTATTGAGTTTGAAGTTGTATGACAGACTTCGTTGTTTCAATGGCTATTTGTTGCGTCACAGCCATAAGCTCTACATTACGCTTGTATCCTTCAATGATATTTTCGATTTCACCCCAAGACATTTTGTCCTCATCCCAATAAGGTGAAAATTTTCCATTACTCGTCATCTTTTTTCCTCCACTTGTTATCTATGGTTTATCACATTACTCAAAAATATTTAAGATAAAATTAAATTGAGGAATTTTTTTACCTCTCCCCTCGTGGGAAGTGATGCAACTACATTCTTAAATTAACCCTAAACTTCAGTTTCCAATTTCATTAAGGTATGCTATGAATTTTCCCAAGCGGGTGTGGTGGAATTGGTAGACACGCCAGACTTAGGATCTGGTGACGAGAGTCGTGGGGGTTCAAGTCCTCTCACCCGCACCAAAATGCTGTACAAAGAACAAAAGGAACATTAAGGTTTTTCACATAATTTTAAAGCAAGCGAGAAAATGATTATGCAAATTAAAGAAACTCTTTCAAAAGGCCTAAAACGTGAATTCGAAATTACAGTCCCAGCAAAGATCATAGAGGAGAAACTCTTAAAACGATTGGAAACGATTGGGAAGAAAGTTAAAATGCCGGGGTTTCGTCCTGGAAAGATACCGCTGCCTCTCTTAAAGCAACGCTATAAATCTGATGCCCTTTCTGAGGTTCTTCAAGAATGCGTTGATACGGCAGTGGAAAAAGTTTTGAAAGATAACAAGCTTAAACCAGCACTTAAGCCAGAAGTTAATTTAATTAAATTTGAGGACGGAAGTAACCTTGATTTTGCAATGAAAATGGAAATTCTTCCAACGGTTGGCGACATCAAACTCGATAATCTGTCCTTTGATAAAATTGTCGTTAAGATTCCTGACACACAAGTCACTGAATTTATTGAGAAAATTGCAAAGCAAAATCGTGAAACAAAGCCTATCAAACAAACCCGGAAGACACAAAAGGGTGACATTGTCATCATTGATTTTGCAGGATTTGTTGGAAAGACCGCTATCGAAGGGGGTGCTGCGAAGCATCATGCCCTTGAACTTGGCTCAGGCTCCTTTATTCCTGGATTTGAAGATCAATTGATTGGACAGAACAAAGGCGACATAGTTGACGTACATGTCACATTTCCGGAAGCGTATCATGATGACCGCTACGCAAATAAAGCAGCGATTTTTGCTGTTACAATCCATGATATTCATGAAGCCGTACCTGTCGTTATAGACCAAGCTCTGGCTGATAAAATTGGATTCAAATCCGTTGATGAGATGAAGGAATGGGTCGAAAAAAGCATAGGTAAAACCTATGATTCACAAAGTTATTTGAATACAAAGCGCCATGTGTTGGACTCGCTCGCTGAAAGATTCGTTTTCGAAGTCCCCCAAAATATGGTGAATTTTGAGTTCGAAAACATTTGGGCGCAACTCTGTCGTGAGATTGGGGTTGATCAAGGCGATGCAGCGAATGCCAATGCAAAAGATAAAAAAACCTTTGAGGAAGCCACAGGAAAAAGTGAAAAAGAGCTTCGTGAAGAATATCAAATTATTGCTGAACGACGTGTTCGCTTAGGCATTCTACTGGCTGAAATTGGAAATAAAAACAAGATCACAGTTTCGAATCAAGAGCTGTCGAATGCTCTTTTGGCAAGAGCCCGTGAGTTTCCAGGACAAGAAAAAGAAGTTTACGAATATTACAAGTCAAATGAGTCAGCATTAGCTTCATTAAGGGCGCCAATATTTGAGAATAAAGTCATCGACTATATTCTTAGTATCTCAAAAGTAAATGAAAAGACAATGTCTCCAGAGGCTTTTGAGAAACTCCTCATAAAAGAAGAGGAAGAAGCAGAAAAGAACATTCTGTCTTCGGCCAAAAAGACAAAA
Source organism: Alphaproteobacteria bacterium (assembly GCA_013287665.1). Taxonomy (GTDB): domain Bacteria; phylum Pseudomonadota; class Alphaproteobacteria; order UBA9655; family UBA9655; genus UBA9655. The sequence continues at coordinate 2,254 of JABDDK010000027.1, read as the reverse complement.
AAATCACCCAAAAAAGACGGTTAACAAGGGAGTCTCAAAATGGACATACGTATGAATAATTTAGTACCAGTCGTCGTTGAACAAACAGCTCGTGGAGAGAGATCATTTGATATTTTTTCAAGGCTTTTAAAAGAAAGAATTATCTTTCTCAATGGTCAAATTGATGACAATATCTCAAGCCTTATTTGTGCGCAGCTCTTCTTTCTTGAGTCAGAGAACCCGAACAAGGATATTTATCTCTATATTAACTCCCCAGGAGGGGTCGTAACTTCTGCTTTTGCCATTTATGATACGATGCATTACATCCGTCCGGATGTGTCTACAATCTGTTTTGGACAAGCGGCTTCAGCGGGATCCCTCCTCCTTACGGCAGGAACGAAAGGCAAAAGATTCAGTCTTCCGAATTCTCGTGTCATGCTCCATCAGCCCTTAGGTGGTTATCAAGGACAAGCTGCGGACATTGAAATTCATGCAAAAGAGATATTAGAAATCAGAGCACGGCTGAATCAGATCTATGCCGATTGCACAGGTCAAACCCTAGCCAAAATAGAGAAGGCTATGGACCGTGATAACTTCTTGACTGCTGAAGCGGCAAAAGAATTTGGGCTAATTGATGATGTTGTTACGCACCGCAATGTCCCTACAGAAGTGAAGAAAAGTGCATAAGGCGAAACGACATTTCCCCCACTCGTCATCGCGAGCCCATGAAATGGGCGTGGCGATCCACCTTAAATATATAAGAAAGATGGATTGCCGCGGCCCTACGGGCCTCGCAATGACGCGTGTGGGGGAATATCGGGTGGTAAGGAAAAAAATATTTTTGCATTTTTTCGATTTTGTTAACTATTTGTTTGCATATACGTGCGAAAATGATAGTAGAAGAGAATGCTTTTCATGGAAGGAATTTGATCTTGCGTATAAGCAATGACAAGAAAAATATAGCTTCTGTCGAAGGCTTAAGGAGGGTGTAATGGCTAAATCAAATGGTGAAGATCCGAGAGGCCCCCTCTACTGTTCATTCTGCGGCAAAAGCCAACATGAAGTTCGTAAACTTATTGCGGGCCCATCCGTGTTCATTTGCGATGAGTGCGTTGACCTTTGTACTGACATCATTCGGGAAGAAAACAAAGGACCGCTCCTGAAGTCACCGGGTGGCGTTCCCGCACCGAAAGAGATATTCGAAGTCTTAAACGATTACGTTATTGGTCAAAACAAGGCAAAAAAGGTCCTATCCGTTGCCGTTCATAACCATTACAAGCGTTTAGAACATGGCAGTCATTCCAGTGATGTTGAGCTTTCCAAGTCTAACATCCTTCTTGTTGGGCCAACGGGTTGCGGAAAAACCCTTCTCGCTCAAACACTTGCACGTATTATTGATGTCCCCTTTACGATGGCCGATGCCACAACCCTAACGGAAGCCGGGTATGTGGGTGAGGATGTGGAAAATATCATTCTTAAGCTTTTGCAGGCGGCGGATTACAATGTTGAAAAAGCGCAGCGCGGCATTGTCTATATTGATGAAGTCGATAAGATTTCACGCAAATCAGATAACCCCTCCATTACACGGGATGTCTCAGGTGAAGGCGTTCAACAAGCGCTTCTCAAGATCATGGAAGGAACAGTTGCCTCTGTCCCTCCACAAGGCGGCCGTAAGCACCCACAGCAAGAGTTCCTTCAGGTTGATACAACAAACATCTTGTTCATCTGTGGCGGCGCTTTTGCAGGCATCGAAAAGATAATCTCAGGGCGCGGACGCGGCACATCCATTGGGTTTGGCGCTGACGTAAGAGGCCCAGAAGACAGACGCGCTGGTGAAGTTCTCCAGGATCTGGAAACAGAAGATCTCTTGAAATTTGGGCTTATTCCAGAATTTATCGGGCGTCTGCCCGTTGTTGCGACGCTTACTGATTTAGATGAAGAAGCCTTGATTGAAATCCTGACAGAACCAAAGAACGCGCTCATTAAACAATATAAGCGCCTCTTCAACATGGAAGGCGTTGAGTTGACCTTTACGGAAGGCTCACTCAAGACAATTGCCCAGAAAGCCATTGAAAGAAAAACAGGCGCTCGAGGGTTAAGGTCCATCCTTGAATCAACCTTGCTGGATACAATGTTCACCCTTCCCACCATGGAAAACGTTGAGGAAATCGTCATTAACGAGGAAGTGATCCTCAATAATGCAGAACCCATCTTCATCTATGGGAAAAAAGAGACCAAAAACGCTGAAAGTACAGCGACTTAACTGCACCTCTCC
>JABDDK010000026.1 GCA_013287665.1 Alphaproteobacteria bacterium | reverse complement strand
ATTCTTACCATTGTCTCCTATTCGTACACTCATCATCTCATCCAGGACTTGCTGAATTATAGATATGATAAAGTATAGTATCGGCTCTTATTATAATTATAATGAATATAAATTAATTTATTGTTAAATATTTTTGCCTTTATTATATGCGCGGGTTATTCTTGGGCCATATGCTTGTCCTTACTAAGGCTGGGGTATTTTGTGAATGTTACTAAACGCGCACTTAACTTCTTTTTAAGCTTTATATGCTACTTGTTTAATTCAAGATATAGGATGACACTTCATGGCTAAAACAAACATAATTATTACTGAGCCGATTTATCAACTCACTCAAACCGTAGATCAAATATTGTTCCCTGAAACAAAACCTTATAATGAAGGTTATCTTAAAGTATCAGATATTCATCAAATCTGGTACGGGGAATATGGTAATCCAGAGGGTGTACCAGCGGTTGTAATTCACGGCGGACCAGGCAGTTTATCAAGTCTTTTAGATATGCGGAGTCTTGACCCTAGTTTCTATCGCATTATCCTTTTTGATCAACGTGGCTCTGGTAAGTCGATACCTGCCGCTGAGATGACTGAAAACTCACCCGCCCACACAATTAAAGACATGGAGAGCCTTCGCACTCACTTGGGAGTAGACAAATGGGTTCTTTGCGGAGGATCTTTTGGAACGACGTTGGCAATTGTCTATGGAGGAACGCATGCGGACAGGTGTTTAGGTGTTATTTTAAGAGGTTATATTGGGGGTCAAGAAGAACGTGAATTTTTCTGGAAAACGGGGGGAGAAAGATATCCAGAAGCCTGGCATGTCTTTGCCAATCTTATACCGGAGGCTGAAAGAGCCAATTTGGTTGAGGCTTATTACAAACGTTTGATGGATCCTGATCCAGCTGTACACATTCCATTCGCTCGTGCATATGCAACATACATGTCAACTCACAATGCACTCATTAACAGATATTATCCCTTACTCGATAATGATACCTATGTTTTGTCAATATCGAGAACATATGCGCACTATTACACTACCAAATCTTTCTTTAATCATGATCAACTGCTTAATAATGTAAATAAAATCAACCATTTGCCTGCCATCTTTGTTCATGGGCGCTATGACTTACGAGTTAGACCTAAAATTGTTTATGAATTGCATCTCAATTGGCCTAATTCAAAATTGGTCTTTGTTTCAGACGCAGGTCACGTATCCGGTGAGCCGGGCATTCTCAAGGAGCTTGTGATAGCTTCTGAAGAGATGAAAGCTAGAATTAAATAGTCTTAGTAAATTTTTAATGCTTTTGAAGTATGGTTTTCTTTAGAACATTGAGTCATGAAAAAGAGATGGAAATGAGATCTTTAACACACATCATCTGTATTGCCGCTGCTTTACTCTACAGCAGTGCTGCACACACAGCAGACAATCCCACAGAACCCAAAGCCGGAGATTCTTTATACATTCCTATCTTTTCATACCGAACAGGATCCTTTGCCGGGAGTGGCATCCCTATTGCTGATGGTATCCGTGATTATTTGTTGATGCTGAATGAACGCGATGGGGGTATTGGCGGCATCAAGATTAAAGTGGACGAGTGTGAAACGAGTTACAAAACGGACAAAGGCATTGAATGTTATGAATCAACAAAAGGAAAAGGACCACTCGTGTACAGTCCCTATTCAACGGGGATAGCTCTACAGATGATCCCTAAAGCTTCTGTTGATAAGGTTCCCATTCTTACGATGGGATATGGCTTATCTGCTTCTGCTATCGGGGATAAATTTCCATGGGTTTTCAACCTCCCTTCAACTTACTGGAGTCAAGCCTCAGTCATCATAAAGTACATAGGCCAACAAGAAGGAAGTATGGAGAAGCTTAAGGGAAAAAAGATCGCATTTCTTTATCTTGATACACCTTATGGAAAAGAACCCATACCGTTTTTAGAAGATACGGCAAAAAAATATGGATTTACACTTGTAACCATCCCTGTTGATAGCAAAGAAATGCAAAATCAATCCTCACAATGGCTAGAAATTCGAAAAGAACGTCCGGATTGGGTTGTCATGTGGAGCTTTGGTTCTATGACACCTGCTGCGCTTAAAGAAGCTGCAAAAATTAACTTCCCGATGGATCATATGATTGGTGATTGGTGGGCTTCCGGAACTGCGGAGGTGAAAGCGGTTGGGGACTCAGCAAAAGGCTATAAAACGGCAGCCTTTTATGAACCGAATAGCAACTTCCCCGCCATTCAAGATGTTAAACGTTACGTCATCGACAAGGGCCTCTCGATTTCAGGCAAGGAAAATTTTGGGGATATCTATTACCTTCGTGGAATTATTAATGCGGCTATTATCGCAGAAGGCATTCGGACCGCACAGAATCTTACCGGTAAGAAACTCATTAATAGCGAGGATATGCGCAAAGGCCTTGAAAACCTTAATCTTAATCAAGAACGGCTTAAAAAAATTGGCCTTGAAGGCTTTATTAAACCCATGCGTGTGACATGTAAAGAACACGATGGTGGTAGCAATTTAATCTTTATTCAACAGTGGGATGGCAAGGAGTGGAAGCGAGTGTCAGATTGGATTGAGCCCATGTATGATGTCGTCCGCCCCATGCTTGAAAAGAGTGCAGATGATTATGTGAAGGGCAATCCCAATTGGATAACCCAACAGTGTCCCGCTAAGTAACCTCAACATCCCAAAGGGCTAAATCGCCTTCAGCGATACCCTTTCGGCCATCCTCATAAGTCATCTCAACTCGAATGAACTGATGAGTTTTTGAGGGATCGTAGAGAGCATCAATTAACACTTTGTACCGTTCATTAATAAGACTGCGACGTACTTTACTCGTATGTGTCAGTTCTCCATCATCAGCATCCAGTTCCTTATGCAGTATTAAAAACCGCTTAATTTGAAGATGGGACGTGAAATAATCAGTCGCTAAATCCTTGTTTACCAGATTCACACATCTCAAAATCATAGCATACACATCAGGGTTAGCTGCCAATTCTTGATAGCTGCTATAATGTACATTATGGCGTTCAGCCCAAGAACCCACGGCTAATAAATCAATATTTATCATGACTGTGACGTAATCTCGGTGATGCCCAAACGCCACGGCTTCTTTGATTTCTGGATAGTACTTTAGTTTGTTTTCAATGTACTTAGGCGGGAAAACCTTGCCATCATTCAGCAGGCCTAAGTCTTTAGCACGATCCATAATCCTTAAATGCCCCCTCCCATCAAAGAGGGCAGCGTCTCCTGAATGAATCCACCCTTCTTCAGTTTTAGCAACACTGGTGGTTTGTGGATTATTATAATATTCTTTAAACGCTCCAGGAGAACGATACAATAACTCCCCACTTTCATTGAGCATGACTTCCACACCTTCGACTGGTTTGCCCACTGAATCACTGTAAATTTCACCATCAGGCTGCATACTGACATACACGGACGCCTCTGTCTGACCATAGAATTGTTTTAAGTTAATGCCTAAGGCTCTAAACCAGTTGAATATATCGGGTCCTATGGCCTCTCCCGCCGTGTAAGCAACCCGCAATCTCGAGAAGCCATATCGGTTTTTTAAAGGGGTATAGATAATAATTTTACCCATCATATACAATAGACGATCAATAAAACGGACCGTCTCATTATTTAAAACATTTCCACCGACACGTTGTGCAACGTCCAGAAAGAAGTTAAATAACAGACGTTTAACCTGACCTGCATCATGCATTCTGACCAAGGTCAAAGTAATTAAATTCTCGTAAATACGCGGCGGAGCAAAGAAACAAGTGGGTCCAACTTCACGACGATCTGCAAGGGCCGTCTCAGGGCTTTCTGGACAATTAACACAAAACCCAGCCTCTAGGGATTGAGCATAGGAAAATATATGATCGCCCACCCACGCCATGGGTAAAAAGGCCATCACCGTATCCTTTTCTGTCATTTCAGACAATTTGTTCCCAACACGGGCTCCCCACATCAACGAAGCCACAGTGAGTACAACTCCTTTGGACGCACCCGTTGTACCTGAGGTATAGAGTATGATAGCAACCGATTTCGGCGCTCCTTTTGATACATCATTCAACCATTTCTGACGTGCCGATTCATCCTCATTTTGCAAAGATCGTCCCCGTTCTTGTACTTCATCTAAAGAGGTCAGCCCCTCAATAGGATACTTCTCTAATCCACGTTTCTCGTCGTAAAAGATATGGGCGATCTCTTTGTATGATCCCTGAATTTGTAAAACTTTATCAGCTTGTTCTTGATCCTCTGCAACAACGTAAGTAACACCTGCCTTCTCAAGTATAATGCGCATTTCTTCAGCAACAGCATCTTGATAAAGGGGCACGGGAATAGCCCCTAACGCTTGTGCTGCACACATGGTCCAATATAAACGGGGACGGTTATTACCAATAATTGCAATGAGGTCCCCTTCTTTGACACCAAATTCTTTATACCCAAGAGATAAGGCTATGACTTCATCTAGCACTTGAGCCCACGTCCAGACTTGCCAAATGCCAAGGTACTTCTCACGCATGGCAGGAACATGGGCGTAGACTTCTGCATTGCGGACCAAGAGCTTGCAAAATGTATCGTGTTTTTGATGACTCATTTTAAGCTAACCACCTTTTACGACGTCTATAGGATTTAACATTGTGAAAAGACTTTCGATGCTCACCAGCAATTCCAAGGTAAAATTCACGAATATCTTCATTGTTACGGAGTTCATTTGCCTCGCCATCTAACACGACGCGCCCATTTTCAAGAACGTAACCATAACTTGCGTATTTGAGCGCAATGTTAATATTTTGTTCAGCGATCAAAATTGAAACCCCTTGTTCATGATTCAATTTCTGAACAATTTCAAAAACCTCTTCTACAACCCGGGGAGCCAAGCTAATCGAAGGCTCATCCAAAAGCATCAGTCGGGGGCGAGCCATTAATCCACGTCCTATGGCACACATTTGTTGAATACCTCCTGAGACATACCCAGCCAAGGAGTGGCGGCTCAGCTTTAAATCGGGAAAGTATCCATAAACCAGCTCTAGATCGTCAGCAATGACGCTAGAACCTTCCTTGCGTGTGAATGCCCCCGTGAGTAAGTTCTCTTCCACAGTGAGATGCTCAAAGCAACGACGGCCTTCCATAACATGAACACACCCACGCCTGACTAACTCATCCGGCGTAGAGTGTTCTACGCGCACCCCATCAAATAGAATGCTGCCTTTAGTGACCTCTCCCCGCTCGAACTGCAAAAGGGTTGAGATTGCTTTTAGCGTTGTGCTTTTTCCAGCTCCATTCCCACCGAGAAGGGCCACAATACCTCTCCGCGGCACCTGCAAAGAAACCCCTTTAAGGACCTGAATGACATGGTCATAAACAACATCGATGCTATCAAGTTCAAGAATCATGTTATCACCTATCAGTACGGAAATGGCCAAAGACGTAATTTTTCACGCGCAATTTGCCACAATCGCGCAAAACCACGTGGCTCAACAATTAAAACGGATATAATTAAAGCTCCCTCTATCATGGATGTCAGAAACTCTGTGTACACCGGCTCTACCCTTAACCCCAGTGCTAAAGGAATCAGCCGGATGATGATGGGTAAATTCCAAATAAAGGCAGCACCGAGGAATGATCCATATATGCTCCCTAAACCCCCGATGATAACCATAAACAAAATAGAAAAAGATCGATTGATATCAAAGACATTAGGCTCTGCCGCTCCATAGAGAAAGAAAACCAGCATGGCGCCGCTCACTCCACAATAAAAGGACGAGACTGCAAAAGCCCTTAACTTTGCACCAAATAAGGATATACCAATCAGTTCTGCTGCAATATCCATATCACGGACGGCTCGCCAAGACCTGCCAAATCGCCCCCTGACTAAGTTTGCAGCGATCCAAGTCAAGAGTACGACAATGGACAACACAACTAAGTATCTAGCGGATGCTGTTGCCGATGGTCCGGTTATAGCCACACCAAATAAGGTGCGCGTTGGGGCTACAATCGCACCAGATTCGGAATAATTGTTTAACCAATGCATCTGAATAAACACCCATTCGAGAAAGAATTGGGCCGCCAGTGTTGCCACGGCCAAATAAAGTCCTTTAATCCTTAAGCTAGGGATGCCGAAAAACAAGCCAATAGCTGCAGAAGTGACCCCTGAGGTTAGTATTAAAATCACAATATTAATCTCTGGGAAATAGGTGGTGAGCTTGAAAGCTGTGTAGGCTCCCACTCCCATAAATGCCCCCGTACCAAAGGATAATTGTCCCGCATAACCTGTCAAAATATTGAGACCAATTGTTGCGACTCCGAAAATGAGCGTTGGGATCACTACAGTATTTAGCCAAAAGTTATTGAAAGTGAAAGGCACAACCGCATACAAAAAAATAAGAAATACCCCTAAAGCAATGAGATCTTGCCTTATGGGAAACAAGGCTTGATCGGCTCGATAACTGGTTTTGAATTGGCCAACTTCATTATAAAACATGTCAAATTCTCTCTATGATTTTTTCGCCGAATAGCCCCTGCGGCATTACCCATAGGAATAACAAGGCTATCATGTAGGCCACCCATCCTTGAGTGCCCCCACCCATTTGAACTCCCCAATAGTACTCAAAGAGTTGCTCCCCAATCCCAATGATCAATCCCCCAATGAAGACACCTGGTATAGACGTAAATCCACCAAGAATTAAGACTGGTAAGGCTTTAAGGGCAATAATTTGTAAGGAAAAGGATACATCCGAGCGTGCACCCCAGAAAATCCCCGTCGTAAGACCAACGATACCCGCTGTAAACCATACAATAACCCAAATTTGCTTCAAGGTGATACCCACCGAGAGCGCAGCTTGATGATCATCAGCTACGGCTCGCAACGCTCGGCCAATTCTTGTTTTGCTGAAGAAAATTCCCAAGGTAGTTACCATAACAAGAGCCATAACAGCAGCTGCAAGATCTAGATTTTGAATGTTGATGTGACCGTTAAAAACACTGAATTGCATAGAACCGGTGGGAATCCCTAACAGAGCTACAGGCATGGATTTAGGCTCTCCCCCAAATATAAAGCCCCCAAAGCCAATCAAAAAGGAACTCAATCCAATTGTGGCCATAATCATTGTACTTTGTGATTGATTCACCAAAGGAAGTAAAATGGTGCGTTCAACCGAGACCGCCAACACATACATCACACCAACAGTCATTAATAGGGCAAGCCACGCTGGTAAGCCCATTTCAATGAGTCCTACCAATGTTAATGCAGAGAACACGACCATTATTCCCTGTGCAAAATTGAAAACGCTCGAGGCCTTATAAATTAAGACAAAACCTAAGGCGATCAGAGCATACAAAGTGCCAGATACGAACCCCTCCCAAAGAACTTGCACCAATAGATCAGGTGCGTGAGACATTTCAATAAAAGGCCCAACAAAGATTTTATGTAAGATATCAAGCACTTGCATGCTCCTGGTGAGTTGTTCCTAAGTAGGCATCAATGACGGCTTTATTGGTTTTAATTTTTTCGGGGATTCCATCGGCAATCTTTAACCCACGATCCATCACAACGATCCGGTCAGATAAGTCCATCACCACTCCCATATCGTGCTCAATCAATACAATCGTTGTGCCAAGTTGCTCATTCGCATTTAAAATAAAGCGGGACATATCTTCTTTTTCTTCAACATTCATTCCTGACATAGGTTCATCGAGGAGGAGCATCAGTGGCTCTGCCGCCAAAGCCCGTCCTAGCTCAACGCGTTTTTGCAGACCAAACGGTAATTTCCCAACAGGTGTATGACGAATGTGTTGAATCTCCAGAAAATCGATGATTTCCTCAACAACAGCCCGATTAGCCAACTCTTCATTCTCCGCAGGACCCCAGTGAAATAGATGCCAAAACAGGGATGTTTTCATCTTCAGGGTACGTCCCGTCATAATATTGTCGAGCGTCGACATACCGTGAAAAAGGGCAACATTCTGAAATGTGCGCGCAATTCCTTCTGAAGCTGCCGTATGGGGTTTTACAGAGGAATAAGTCGTGCCTTTGAAAGTGATACTGCCACTATCAGGCTTATAGAATCCATTGATGACATTGAGCATGGCTGTTTTACCAGCACCATTTGGACCAATAACGGCCCGGATTTCTCCCTTGATAATATCGAAGCTCACTCCCTTAATCGCATGAATACCGCCAAAGGATAGGACAATATCATCAACCCTTAGGAGAGGGGGATTTTTAACGTTCTCTGGATTAGACATTCTTCATATTCATTTTTTTAATTATAATTAACCATAATTTGTCCTATTGAGGCAAGTTTATAACTCAGCCTTTAAAACCGCAATTTCAATCCCTGATAGGCTGCAATTGTATTAGGAAATAGGACCTGGGCTTCCTTTTCTATCCGATCAGAGATCATGTCAGTATGGGTTGGATTTTGATGAAATAAAGCTAATTTCTTAACATCCGCAGCCTTTGCGAGTTCTGCGCCTCGAATATGGGTTGAATGCCCCCAGCCATGTTTACTAACATATTCCTCTTCTGTATAAGAACTATCATAAATAAATAAATCACATTCTTTAATAAAATGAATTATTCCTTCATCAAGGCCATTTGAATCATGTTCAACATCAGTGATATAGCAAATCGAATGTCCTTCAGCTTCTAGCCGGTACCCTATAGCTCCCCCGGGATGATTTAACAAACAGGTTGTAATTTTGCTTGCTCCAATGTGCAATTCTGTGTCCGGCACAATATCATGAACAATCAGATTCGAATTTTTATCATTAACAAAAATTGGAAAAAAGGGAGGACAAAGTAGTTTATTTCTCAAGGTATCTTCTAAGTTGTGGTTTTGTGAATACACATTAACGATCCATTTCCGATCCCAAAGCGGGGGAAAAAAGGGCAACCCCATAATGTGATCTAAATGAAGATGGGAAATGAAAAGGTTCACAGTACTCGGGGATGAAGCGTATAGTTCTTTTCCTAAATCAAAAAGCCCACTCCCCGCATCAAAGATAATAATCGGATCTTGATTCACAGACACGCTCACACAGCTCGTGTGACCGCCAAGTTTCTCAAAATCTTTTCCTGAGACCGGATTAGATCCGCGAACGCCCCAAAAAGTAAGTTCTATCATCAATGATTTCCTTATCATTTACATTAAAAGGATAAGGCATGTTTAGTTAAACATTTATTAATCGTTTTATGGAAGAATAAATTAAGTTAAAGGGAGATCAGTTTGGAGAAGAAAACAGTCACTTTAGCTCTCCAAGGCGGTGGGACGCACCTTGCTTTCTCATGGGGAGTCATTGACTACCTACTTGAGGACGGCCGTTTTGTGTTTGAAGGCGGCAGTGGGACAAGTGCAGGTGGATTAACCTGCACTGCCTTGGCTCAAGGCTTGCTGAAAAATGGAAGGCAAGGCGGACGAGATGAACTCGCCAATTTTTGGAAGATGATTAGTGAACAAGGAGCGCAACTTGGTTTATTTCCCTCCTCATTCGATAAGTTTCTAACAGGCCAACAGATGGAATTTTCCCCTGCAGTAAGCGTCATAAATGGCCTCATGTTAGCTCATTTGTCCCCCTATCAATGGAATCCTTATGGGTTAAAACTTTTTAGAAAGCTTCTCAACGATTTTTTTGATTTTGAAAAACTAAGCGATATGGAATGTTTTAAGTTGTTCTTAACCGCAACCAATGTGCGGAACTCTAAATTAAAAATCTTTACGGAAAATGAGATTACAGTTGAATCAGTGATGGCATCTGCCTGTTTACCATTATTATCCCAGGCCGTTGAAATTGATGGAGAAGTCTACTGGGATGGAGGTTATATCGGCAATCCCTCTTTATTTCCCCTCATTTATAATTGTGACACCCCTGATATTATTGTCATTCTCGTTATTCCCCACGAGATTTCCCATATACCGACAACATATAAAGAGATCAAATGGCGTATGCAGGAGCTTTTTCACACAAGTACTCTGATTCGAGAAATGAGAGCCATTGAATTTATTACAAATTTAATTGATGAAGGGATTGCTGATAAAACAAAACTAAAAAAAATAAACGTTCATGTCATTGAAGATCATACATTTTTCTCCTCTCTTGATCCCTCCAGCATGCTCAATACAGATTGGAATTTTCTAATGACGCTCTATGAACGGGGCCGAACTGTAGCCGCAGAATGGCTCGTGAAATACTATGATGACATTGGCGTAAGATCTTCAACGAACGTGAAAGATACTTTTGTGTAGATTTGAGGAACAGTGGAATATAAAAATGGCAAATAAATCAAGGCCAGGTGATGGCTCAATGAAGTCTTGGCTTAAGGTAAATACCTTCCCTACCTCTCATACCCCTTCCACTTTATCTTAGTTTGCTATTGTTCACTCAAAGAGGCCGCAACAAAAACTTGAGCTAGGAGCTAACCATGGCCGCCTCTTTAGAACGTACGTCCACATCACATCGTACACCTTCTCGCATACAACCCCTCCAAGGGATGAACCAAACCAAAGCCAAAATCATCGCCATTCAACACCAATATGATGAGTTTCAAAAGCAACGCCAGCAAGACATTGCTCACCTCATCACAACGCTCGATTTAACCGATCTGGACGATGAAACCTTGGTAGGTGGATTGTGCCTTATCAAAGACAAAACAGCCACTCAGGACTCAATTATGGAGGTCTGGCGCGATGCTGGCGAACGATTTCTCCGTCGCTCAAAACCTCGAGAGTGCCGCCCTGCCCAACAAGCTGAGGCTCCTTCGCCAAAAGGTCAATCGTCTAAAAGCTCTTCATAATTGGGAGACACATAAGATGAAACAGCAACACAACACAGCTCCTTAAATACCGTGGTATGCCCGCACTTGGATTCAAGAAAACCCATGGAAAGAGATGGATTGAATGGGTTTAGTATAAAGCCCTATCCCTTAAACAAATCATCCAAATTAACAGACTTCGCAACTATTTCTTCTGAATACATTGTTGGCTTAAGTCCTCCAGATGTTATAAGTGCAATAAAAATCTGTTTCTTTGTTTGTGAATGTTTTTTGTAGATTTCTGCTTTATTCAGTAGATTTTTAGCGTACGGCTTATCAATTACAAATGGACTTTCATTATATTTGATCTCACAAATTGTAATGGCTCCATCTGGACGATCAAATAAGAGGTCGATTTGTGCTCCTGCTTCCACATTCCCTTTTTGGGGAACGTGTCGCCAAGATCCAACCTCTGCTCCAGGATCAATGTTTAGGGCCGTTCGAATGTTTGAGATATGTTTATAGCAAACAGCTTCAAAGGCATATCCCGTCCAACTTTTCCAACTGGGCTCTCTTGATTTTGAAAGCCAGTACCCGCTGACCTGATCCTTTTTTCGAATTGACGATAAGCTAGGCTTAATCCAGTGAAAGTAAAACAATGTATATTCATCAATGACTTTATAATAAATTCCCTTTTCTTGGTGTCCATAAGGAATAAAGCTCATGATAAAGCCAGCGTCTTCTAGTTCTTTTAAACGGTGAACGGTTCTTCCGCCCAGGGAGACCTTGCTTTCTTTTATGAGCTGTGCTTGCCCAATTCCATAGCGGTACTTAGCTATCGTTTGACAAAGCTTTAAGTATACATCTGATTCGTTAAACAGAGATGCAAACAAGCGATCAAACTCGCTAAAAAGAAGACCATTTTTTTGAAAGCAGAGTTCATCTATACACTGAGCCGTCGATTTGCCCTTTTCTATTTGAGACAAATAATGGGGAATTCCTCCTATCACCATATATAAAGCTAAAATATGTTGATGGTTTAGATATACACCTTGTGATTTTAAATACAGTTTTACTTCTGCTAAGGAAAAGGGCTCAAGCTTAAGAGAAAATGTAATGCGATTATAAAGTCCTCCTTTGTTATTCAGAATATTTTCTATAATCCAGGATGCAGAAGAACCGCAAACAATCAGTTTTACTCGAGGGTCGTGCACCCAATAATGGTTCCAGTAATGATCGAGGGCTTGGAGAAGGCGTGAGCGCTTTGTTGCCATCCACGGGAATTCATCGAAGAACAAGACAACCTTTTTATTTTTGGGGAGCTGTTCTATAGCTTTGGTTAATTCTTTAAAGGCATCCATCCAGCGTTTACATGGTGCTAATGCAGCACCCTTATAAAAAGTGGCTCCTAGTTTTTCTATAAATTGGTCAAGTTGCTCCGTTAAGCTGCCGTCTTGAATGCCTGTTGTGTGAAAAAAAACACAGGGAGCTTCAGTCAAAAAATTCCGAATTAAGTATGTTTTTCCGACCCTCCTGCGTCCATAAAGAGCAAGAAACTCTGCTTTGTCTGATCTTAGTAGCCGACTAAGAAGTTCGCGTTCCTTTATGCGCCCAATTATTTTTGTCATCTTTGTTCCTCTCACGTGCCGCTTATAAAAGTATTATAACCGGCATGTACGCGCTTAATATTCCATGCACCTGCCGAATATAAATAAGATATATGCGGCAGGTGCGTATGGTCAAGAAAAAATTTATTCAAAAACATCACTTAAGCTACCGCCCTTAATTAACCCTACTTTGATGTTAACCTCTCCATCTTACTTCCAAAAAACTCAGTCGCTTGTCTCAAAGGTGCATCAGCTAGATGGAGGTGCTCTCTCAAAGTCTGTTATCCAAAAGATGTGGGAGTTCGAGTCTCCCCGGGGGCACCAGCCTACGCTCTTACGAACTACGGCTGGCGAGCGAGCCTAGAAACTAGAGAATTTCAGTCTTCTTGTTCACTCAAAAAATCTCTTAATGATTGTAGACTTTCGTCAGACATTTCATATATTTTTTTATCAATTGTTTCCATCTTACCTAATATAGGAGTTCTTGGATCACTTGACTTCAATATCTTTAGTAACTTTTCATCCACTGACCAAAATGAGAGGGAAAAGAATGAGAATAAGGATGCTGCAAGTGCTAATTGTGAGCTAATTTTATTTAAATTCATGAAGTCAAGAGCGACTTCAATAGTTTGGCTTGCATTCCATAAAGCTAGAATGGACGCAATTAAAGCTGCACCAGCCCTTTTCTTTTGAATCGTACAGCACTTTTTCTTAAACGAAGTGGGTTCCTGAATATGACGGTTTTTACATTTTGAAATGAGCCCGACAATCGAGTCAAAAAATTTTGTAGCGCTGCTTGCTGATGCTAACGACATAATTGAACTTGCACTTAACAGAGCTGTGTAAGTCAAACCATCAATAAGTTGAGGCCAAGGCTCTCCTGAACTAAAGAGATTCGATAGTAGAGCTTTAAAACCATCCTTTGTTGCTGGCAAATATACCCAAAGGCCAACAACTCCAATTGCGCCCCCTGCAAGTCCAGACAGTTTTCTTGACCACGTATTAACTTTTTTAACGTTAATGACTTCTTCAAACAACTGAGGTTTTAAAAGCATACGTATTTTTCCAATAACACTATCTGTATTCAGAAAGTGAGTAAGAAAGTTATCTGCTTGTTCGTTATTAAATGCTAAAATGTAGTCACGAGCATCTTCCAGTTTATCTTTGATAAATGTTAGAGCTTCGTTTCTGCTTCCAGGATAGTTCCGCCCAATGCAACGATCTATTGGACGTCTGATTTCGCAATATATCGTTTTGGAAACAATTGGGATTGCATCATAATCCATTGCTGCTCTTGTATAAAAATTAGGAACACCTGGGACTAACCAAAACCAACTTATAAGATTATGACACTCATAATATGTAAGATAAGTAATAGTTGATGCAGAGATTAAAGAAGTGATAACCAGTATAATTTTTGCACCAACTTCAATTCCTTTGATAATCTTCCCACGCTGTAACTCGATGCCTTTTTCTTTGATTGATTTCTTTTTGAGTAATTTATTTATAAAATCTCCGCTTGTTTCTAAGCCTAAGATTGTCATAGGTGCTGCAACGCCCGTTCCATATATGGTTGACAATACAATATTACCAGGACCTTGCAGCTTGGCACGCCCAATTAAGTCATAGCCTAACATAAAATACACAGCACCCCTGGATGCACCACTATAAATTCCAACCCCAAGAATAGTATATTTTCTGCATTTACTAGGGGGAGGCGAGTTTAGTATATCTTGATCTACCCATTCTATTAATTTCAAATTAAGTCTAAAATTGTCTTCTTGATATTTTGCTGTAGAATCATCTTTTTCTAAATCACGTGTAAAATCAATCGGGCTGGGGTCTCCTAATCTTACATTTTCAGGATCGGATGACTCTGCCTGACTAGAGTTCCCCTTTTCGAGATCAAATGTTCCTTGAAAGGTTGAAGCATGATCCCCTAAATCTTCCTGTATTGATTTTTTTAGTGATACCCTTTTATTCACTAGGGGATCTTCCTCATTAACAATTCTTGCACGACTTGATCCTTGCCCACAGTGAGCTGTTTGACAATTAAAGATCGAAAAAATCGTGAGAT
The DNA here is from genome assembly GCA_013287665.1 of Alphaproteobacteria bacterium. GTDB lineage: Bacteria > Pseudomonadota > Alphaproteobacteria > UBA9655 > UBA9655 > UBA9655. The sequence goes on along the minus strand of JABDDK010000026.1, from coordinate 5,899 downwards.
AGCAGATGATATTCTTAAACATCAATTCATTCCTCATAGGAATTTCAATCGCTGAAAACTTGCATGACGAGCTTTCATAACAATTCCATTTAAGTTATTGATTAAATTTGATTTTTTGAATTACGGTTTAATTCCGATAATTCCAGCTGATTCTTTTCCTGCTAATCTCACTTCTTCGGGAAAATAAGGTCTTTCGACAAAACCCACTTTTTTAACTTTAAACCCAGCAGCTTTTATCACTCGTTCAAGGACATCTGGATCTAAAAGATTTATCCAGTTTGTCGTGTTAGCCCTGGTTGTATAATCACTAAAATTCTCAACGTACCCGGGCCACAAATCACCAGCTGCTTTTCTTTTTTCAAAAACGGGGATAAATGAGGTTGTGTGTTTCATGTAAGGTGTTTCGGCAACCGCACAGAAAATGCCGCCGGGCACTAAGCTTTTATAAACTCTAGCAGCCAAGTCTTCTATTTCTTCTCCCTTAAAAAAGTGCAAGCATCTTGCAGCAAGAACTCCGCTGAGTGAATTTGGATCCAGGTTAAATACATCAGGTAACTTGCCAGGAAAGAGCTTTAGTCTAGCTTCTTCTTCCGTTGAGACGGTTGACTTTAAATAGTCAAGATGACCTTCATCAATATCATTCGCATAGACGATTAGATCTTCATTTTTTAAAAGTTCTTTTGTTGTGTGTCCAAATGCAACCCCTAAATCCGCAACGGGATAAAGAGCTGATTTAGAGAATTGAATAAACTCCTCGCAGTAGGGATCGAGTATTTTTGTCATATATCCCATACTGTTTAATGTAGGAATGTGAGTGCCTTGAAGTTCCATAATATAGTTTCCTTTGTTTTATTAGTTATTGAGCTGCATATTCTTTGTGTGGATTGTAGAGCTTATAATTTCTGAAAAAATTTTCTCTCGGCATGCCCGGATACAAATTGATCTTTGTATTGCCCTTGCAATAACGCACAATAAATGCGCACCGACGGCTCTGAGAAAAATTTAGTGGGGAAGAATGAGGCATCATACTATGATGAAAAGAGCTTTCATATTGAAGCATGTCGCATTTAACAATTGGAAAACCCGTTAAGTGTTCTTCTGAAATTGACTCCGCAAGTTGAGGCGAAAAATGATATTCTCCGTCTACCAACGGGGGCGTTGGTCTCATAGGTAATATTCCTACCTTATGACCACCAACTGCCATGTTCATGGCACCATTTTGATTTGTCACATCATCTAATGCGAACCAAAGAGATGCACATTCGAGAGGTTCGATTGGCCATTGATACGCTGGGTCCTGATGCCATGGCACTGGCATTTTCTCATTAGGTTTTTTAAAGACAATTAAACTGCTAAAAACTCGGACGTCTTCAACTTGAAGCAGGTCACATGCTGCTGAAACGAACTCGGGAGCTGAACAAAAATCGGCAAACCTTCGATCTTTCCAATGTAAGTTTAATAAAAGTTTCTCAGTATCCACTGCATCCACATCAGAGATTTTCTCACTAACTGTTTGTTGAATTTGAAAGCATTTTTCCCTTGGCAACACTTTTCCAAAGAAGACAATCCCATTCTCATCAAATTCTTTAACTTCTTGTTTTTTCTCCGTTGAATGCACTTGGTATTGTCGACTTAGCTTTGTTAGAACATCAATTCCGAAACGTTGGGGTGCTACGGTATCGGTTAAAACTTCTTTGGATAATTTTCCATTTTTAAAATATCTTTTTGTCAAAAAATTTTGACATTGCTCTAAGACAAAATCGATGGTTGGGGTGTCTACTTTTACTAATTCTGCTAGTCCCTTAAAACAAATGAGACCATAGGGTATTTCTTCAGTTAAATAGCGGCTTTTACCTTGATCAGATTCATTTGCGTTTGAGTCATTTATTCCTTTAAGGAAATCATCTTTAAGTTCATTATAAATCTTGTGTGTTGCTAAACATGTCTGTGCTGTTGAGTTATCCTGAATGATCGATTGATAACAACCCGTAAACCATTCTTTTAAACTTGGAATATGATCAAGTTTAATTCCTGTTTTTAACTCTACGCTTGCTGCTATAGAATAAACTTCCTTTTCAATTTTTTCTAAGTAAGCAGCGTTTTCATCTCCTAATATATAAACATTTCTATCCGCTTGATCTTGTGAGTGCTTCAGAGCTTCCAAAAAAAGCAAAGGGTGAACCTTTGCATTTGGATTCAATAAAGTTAGAGACAAGAAAACATTTAACTTTTTTAAAGAAACGCCTAAAATTCCCTCTAAATCTATGTCACTTTCTTTAACTGAGTCGTCAAATGACGTTGTTGCTAGATACAGCTGGTGTTTAAAAGCATAAACCCTAACTTTATTCTCCCCATCTCTTTTGGAAATGAAGGGAAGGCTCTCGACTGCAGCAACGTTAAATAACTTAGGTTTCCCGGCAAAAGCATCCCGTACCATCCAATCAAATCCCGTCGCACCTGGAACTCCACAGATGAGTTTAGTAACAGAGGTGATATGATCAGAAATCTTCTCAAGAATTTTCGGATAGCTATTAGCAGGATTACATAGCAATATAACATCGGCATCTGGTATTGCTACAAAAGGATTACTAGTAATAATACACCCCTTGAGATTTGAACAACTTCCATCAGGCCAACTAATTTTTGTATTCCTATCTATTTTCCCTTCTTGAGATTCGAGCAAAACAACTTCCGAAAACATAGGATTTTCTGCATTCATTGAAGCGAGAGCTTGAGCGCCTGGACCAGTTCCAATAACAACGAGTTTCATAAATAATCTCCTCTTTTATTTCTTTAAGCGGAGAAGATTTCAAAAATGTCTTTAGTGCCAAAAAAGACCAAGTTGAATCACTCCACTGAACAAAAACATACGAGTGATTTTTGAAAAATACTCTTCGTACTAACTACGACCGACTTTTCTACTATCGTAGAAACTACGTATATGAGAATGATATTTAATATAATGTGGGGTTTCAGCGCGCATATGTTATTCTTTTTTACTTTTTTATGATGGCTCTGGCTATTCATCACTACGGAGTTAACCATGTCAAAGAAAAGCCTTACAATTGGAACTTACCAAATTCACAATGATCTATACCCAATTCTAAGCGAAAGTTGGAAAAGAGGTTTCCATTTTGTAGATACTGCACCCAACTACAGAGCAGGCAATGCCCATCTTGAACTTAATCAATGTATAGAAGCAGCCCTCTCAGACGGGTTAATCCGTAGTCCGAAAGCGATAACAATATCTACTAAGGTTGGATTTATACCCAAGACACAGAAAAAATTCTTAATCGAGAAAGGAATTGTGAATGAGCAGGATACTTTTCAATTTCATAATCTATCAAACAAATATATAAGATATGAAATTGATAACATAATTAATTCTTTTCGTCACACAAACCTTGAAACTATTTTTCTTCATAATCCTGAAACACAACTTAATATCCGAAATTATGATGAAGTCCTTACACTTGTGAAATGCGGGTTTGAAATTCTAGAAGAATGTGTTCAGCAAGGGAAAATTAAATCATATGGAGTAGCTACTTGGTCAGCATTTGAGAAAAACAATAAGGGGGGGTATTTTAAAGTTCATGATTTCTTAGAAATTGCGGAAAAAGTAGGTGGATCTCAGCACCATTTTAAAGTCATCCAATTTCCCATTAATTTATTAAAACTTTCACCACTTTTAGAGTATTTGAATGAAAGCGGCCCACTTTGGGAAGCGACAAACTATAACATAGATGTTCATGTGAGCTCTCCTCTCTTTGGAGGAGAATTATTCAAAAAGTTGCCAAAGGAAATAGCAAACATTATTGAACCCGGAGCCTCTCTTTCTCAAGCGGCACTTCTATTTTCTCGTTCGCACCCATCAGTTAAACGTCTACTTACAAGTCCTTCAACTTTATCTCAATTAAATGATACTCTTTTTATTGAAGGCATGGAGGATATACCGCTTGATAAGCTTTTAGAAATAACTCAACTGTTATATAAAGAGAATATAAGATAGAAAAGGGTCCAAGCCTATGCATAAAAGTTCTGAAGATATAAACATTTCCGCTGAAGCGCTCCTCATGCAGCTTCCAGGATATGTTGGTGTGAGGGGTCTTAATAATAATTTTTTCTTTGGAAATTTAATGCTTGCCCAGTTAGCTGGTTTAAATACCCCAGATAAGTTTACAGGGTTTACTGACTTTGATGCCCCCTGGTGCAAATTAAATGAAAGCCTAAAAAAACATGACATCGATGCATACAATGGTTTGGTCTATAAACAGCTTGACCCTGTTAGTTCTGCGAGTGGTTTTAAGGTTCTTCTCGTCACAAAAACACCCTATCACGATAAACAAGGGAATACGCCGGCTGTCATTGTCTGTGGAATGGAATTAACGAATAAAGAAATTACAAAAATGGCTTACTTGCTTGATACGGAATCGCCATTTGCTCGCGGAAAACCTCTTATTATTTCTAATAATACTTATATATTTTCTAAATGCGAAATAAAATTAACTCCTCGCGAATTAGAATGTATGTTTTATATTCTTCGCGGAAGATCTTACAAAAGAATTGCAAGAATTTTAAACATATCCCATCGAACAGTTGAAGAGTATGTAAGTACAATCAAATTAAAATTTGAATGTAATACGAAAGATGAGTTGATCGAAAAGGCTTATGAACTTGATCTTACTCGATTTGTACCAGAAAGTTTAATGAACAATAAACTATTAACTTCATTAGAGAGCTAGGACAACCACAGCCCCGTACTTTACACGGGTTATTATATAAATAATTTTTATATATTGTACGTATGAGAAAAAATAAATAAACAACTTGAGTAGTATTAACTTATGTATACCTTGACAGGAAGTGAATGTGACAAAAATATGTTTCATTTTTATGAAGCACGTGAAATCGATTTCAATAAAGTTTTTAAAGTTTTAAACGGTGAGTTAGCAGGAAATATTTATAGATCTGCAATTCCTTCTTATGTTTGCAAAAAAATAGAAGAAAACTTTTGGAATAGTCCTTTTAGAAGGAATCGCTCAGATGAAGTATCTGCACTTTATCTTGGAACTTTTCATTATAATAAAAATCTTGATGAATATTTACAGGAAGCAGGCCAATATAGAGACAAGTTGGAAAGTCTTTTTGAAGGAACCAACCATTTCTTCAATGATTTTATCAATGGTTTTAAAACTTTCTTAAAAGGAAAAGGAATAAACTTTAGATTGGCTGAACATTTTGGGCGGCAAGCTAGCCCCTTTCGTATGTCAGCATTTCCTCAAGAGAGCCCCTTCGCTGTTAAACCTCATGATGATTTACTCAACTTAAAGATAAGAAACAAAAGGGGTTTGAAATACAAAATGTTAAAGAATTTGATATAGTTACTGTAAACTTATGTTTAGCAAACGCGTTAGCCAAAGATGATGAACCAAATTCTGGAAGATTTAATTATTGGAATATACGGCCAACTGATAATGATAGGAAGCAATTAGGTATCGATGAGACGGGGCATCCTTATCCTCCAGAATCACTTGTAAAATTTGATAAAATAGAATTTCCTGTCTATGGAGGAGATCTTTTTTTACTTAACGGAAAAAATGTCCATGCCGTGGGACCAGTCCTAGGTGAAAGAACAAACCGGGTAACTATACAATTTTTTATGGGATTTATTAATAGTACAACTATAGTATATTGGGCTTAATTTTTTGAATTATCCTGAGCTTTGCTAATGAGAATATATGGTTCATAAATCCTCGCTATCATAAAAAATATCACGGTAAACGCATCTAAATAGTAAAGAAACCCTATCCCCACTGGCGTCGTCCTCGCGAACGAGGCTGTAAAGAAATTAATAGTTCTGCTCCAAACCAACCCCACCGGCGTCATCCTCGCGAAAGCG
>JABDDK010000025.1 GCA_013287665.1 Alphaproteobacteria bacterium | reverse complement strand
CAAACATAAAGAGGTTGATGCCTGTTAAGAGTCCAAAAGCCCAGAGGGAGCTGATGGGGAAGCCAGCCATGAGAATGACGCCAAGGCCGATTGTGATGAGACCGTTAATAAACGCCCAAACCCATCTGTCCGTGTGCCCCTTTTGTTGAACTGAAAAGATAAGCATCAATACGCCTTGAGTGAAAAAGAGCGCGATTAAGATCGTTGTTAAGATAGCAAGTCCTAAAAGGGGATGGCTTAACAGATAGACTCCGGCGAGAATATACAAGACGCCAATGCAAAAGTTCCAGATGTAGCCCGATTTTTCCTTGCCTTCGATGGCACTAAAAAGTTGGAAAATACCACCTACGAGAAACAAGGCTCCCATGAAGACCTCAATCCCAAGCGAGCTGTAGAAGGGATACGCTACGGACAGCAACCCTAATAAGATAAATATGATTCCAGCGGTATTTGATAATGACTTTGTAGGCATAGTTGTTCCTCCCATTTTTTTTGGAAGTATACTCTAAAATTGTGAGAGGAACAATTAGGTTTATTTCTTGTCAGGCACTTGTTTAAGAACACTTGTAAACTTGTGTCGCGTATTTTCCTTGCCCTCGTAGCCTAAAGTAACATGGCTATCGAAAGCAGGTCTCAAAAGATCTGGAAATTTAGTCTCAACTTGACCAATTGTAACCGCAACAGTCGAGAAGTCCTCGTGAGTTGCGATCCGATCACTTTCTGGAAAATGATGGTTAATCAGATCATTAAGACCCCATTGAAAACTTTGGATCAGAAGGCGACAATTCGAGCAACACGTGCGGTATGTAGAAATACACAAAGCGACATTGCGTAATGTAATCTTTTTATCCGATTTGGCCATAAGATCACGAAGGTAGTAAGGGATTTGACCCGTTAATTCCAAAAGAAGTAAGGCTTCGGAGTCAAGACAATTAGCTTTCCAGTGCCCACCTGAAATTCGTCTCTGGCATTTTTCTGCGAAAATACTCTCCATAAATTGAGCTCTTGCTGATAAGCGCTTTTGACTCGCATCCTCGCCAGGTCCTTGTGAACTTAAGCTTTTACATTCTTTTTTTTGGTGTGGCTGTAAGTAATCAAAGGCATCAATGATCTTATGTCGAGACTTAAGCTCAATAAATTCTCTTGAAAAATATTTTTTACCACATAGAAAAAGTCTTGGATTGATGACTTCATGCATTTTAAGCACATCAGAACCATCAACTGTATAATGAAAACGTAAGCGATATCGTGCCAGATTAGGAAGGTTTTCACTTCCATGGCTATCAGAGTTTAGCGATTTAATTTCTTCAAGAAGTCTTACATCTATGGGAGCGACTTGGAATGTGTAGAGCTTTCCGTCCAAGACATAAGAGGGGGATGTTCTTTGTGTCGTATTCCTTTTTTTGTATGCAATATTTTTATAAGAAACCTTTGACACATAGGGCCTGAGTACAGGGACATCATTATTGTTATTGTTATTGTTATTGTTATTGTTTTGTACAACATCATCTTCCTTTTTATCATCGGTTTCTATTTCTTTCTCAAAGACTTGAGAATCTACGACAGTAGGTTTGACAGTCGCCTCTGGAATTGAAGGAACCGGCGGTTGTGCAGGACGACTCGGTCCAGCTTTTTTCACCTTCTTAACGAATGGTTTGTTTGTTTTGGCTCCTTTCTTTGCAGGTTTCTTTTTCGCTTGAACAGCTTTCTTTTTTTCAGGAAAAAGTTTTTCAAAAAAGGACTGATACGGATCCATTTTAAAGGGCGCGCAGGCTTTTGCTAAACATGAATCCTGGAGGCGCATTAAGCGATCTTCACGTTTAGGATCAAAGACTTCAGAAAAGAGTTTACCCATTGCAGTGTCTTGATATGTATTAAACACTCTTGAGAGAACAAAGGCGTTTTGTTGAGCACTTGTTCGTCCGCTTAGATCATAAATATCAGGATCAAATTCCAACGAGCTACAGTTTGAAAGCAAAGCTTTTTCAAGGTTTAAATAAGTATGAAGGGAGTTAAGACTCGCAATAACTTTGGAAGCCTGAAGATTTTCTATTCCTTCCAAAAGAAAATAAGCCATCTCTTCAATTTCAAACGTATTTCTTCTCATGACGCTGTCAACAACGCCTGAGTCTTTAGAGTGAGAGAAGTTTTTAAGGAAATCATAATAAAGTCTGTATTCGGGATCTAATGAATCAAGAGATACATCAGAGTATAGTTGTTGATCTCCATTGTCTTCCCTCTTGGCATATTCAGGGTATTGAACGAGGAGATGCATAAACACATCGTTAAATAAACTTTGAACATTTTTACGAACAACATAAACTGTTTGCTTATAAAGCTCTGTAAAAACGTCTTCGCTTGGAAATTTCTCATCTCTAGCTGAGCTTACGATGGAGTCTAAGACTCTTGTAAAAAAATGGACGAGGTCTCGCTCCGCTGCATAATCAGTTGTTATCGATGATAAAGCTAAGAGCTTATCTGAATAACTACCTTTACATATTTGACTAAGGAACTGAATGTTACTGTGAAACATTTTTGTCGTTGAGGCGTCTAATTTATGTTCGTTTACAAATTCAAACAGAGCATCAAAGAATTTCAGTCTTTCTTGAAATTGTTCATAAACACTTTCAAACGAAGGAATATCTGAGCGGGAGAAATTGTGTTTTTGAAGCGTAAAGACTTCCCTCTGATACTTAAAATCTTGATCAGACAAGGCTGCATGACGTAAGAGAATATTCTTCTTACGTTTAACATAATTCTCTATACCGCCAATATCAAAGAACAGGCTTTTATTACAAGTTTGCTGTTGTGTCCTTCGACGGTTAGTAAATTCTCCTGGCATTTCTAAAAATAATTTAGATAATTTTGGATGTATGACTAAATATTCTGCTTTACAGTCAAGAAGGTCATCTGTTCTCACGAATTGTTGTAAATAATACGTTTCAATTTCTTCTAATGGACTTTGTTTTTTATTTCCTGGGTAAAAGCAAAGATATTGATTGGGACCTACACAAAAAAAGTCGTCACCTTCTGCTTTACCATGGGGTTTAAACGATCGATATTGCTTTAAATTCGTTATATAAGAAATAGACGCTGGAAAAGCAGAAATTCCCTGTTGTTCTATTAAAAATTGTCGGGGTAATTCGTGAAAATAATCATCAGAGGTCAACTCGGCATCCTTAAGAACTTCCCTAGAAAACTCTATTGATTGTAATCGAAAGGCGTCTTCTCCGAAAAGTTCTCTGCTAACATGCATGAGTACTGTATCTAGTGCAATTTTGCTATTAAGGGTCGCGGGGTTATTAATCAGATCATCTAAAGCCTCAGAGATCTCATTAAGGTGACCTGTGAAAATAATTCTTGGAAGTGATATTTCTACAATTCTTCCATTGTCATCTACGAGTTTCTTTCGGGTTTTTGGTCTCCAGAAGTGAGAACTCACTGATAATTTGGCATCTGGGGCGTCATCTATGTGAGTCCAATTCGCAGCTATTTTATTATAAACACGGGTTGCAACTTGAATAACAACTTGATCAGCTTCAGCTTGTGTTCTTTTGATAAACGCGCCAGATTTGGATGGCTTATCTGAGTCTTCTTTCTTTGATGCAGCTGGGAGAGCCGCTTTTTTTGCTTTTTGTTTGTCTCTCTTTTTCTTTGATTTTGATTGGACAGCGGGTTTGTCTTCCTCGGGATTCTGCATAGCGAAGGCTTGTTGAGGGTATTGCATCAACATAGAAAAAGCGATTGCAGACAGAAGCGCCTTTTTGGCATAGGTAAGAAACATAATAAATCCACCAAAGTATGTTTTAACTAAATAAGCACATAATCATCGTTGTGTTGAAAGTCAATAGAATGATACTATATTTATTTCATTTATAATTAAAAAAGAAATCAATTATTGTATTGAAAATTTCTTTTTCAAGTGAGCTGCGATATTCTTTGAAACGAAAGGTGTTGTGTCGCCTTGGAGGCGTGCAATCTCTTTAACAAGGTGGGATGCAATCAATTGAAAGCTTTCGGATGCGACCAGGAATACGGTCTCTAGTTCAGCGCAAAGCTTACGGTTTGTGCCCGCCATTTGGAATTCATATTCGAAGTCTGATACGGCTCGCAGTCCTCTAACAATAACCTGAGCGCCTTCCTCTTTCGCAAAATTGACAAGTAGGTTGTCGAAAGGCTTTGCAACAATTTCGACATTCTGAGGGAGAGAAAGGCTTTTTAGTTCGTCCTCAATCATTTCTAACCGTGTTTCGATGGGGAAGAGGGGAGCCTTGCCCACATTCGTTGCCACAGCCACAATGAGTTTATCGACGATCGTTGTTGCCCTTTGAATAATATCCAAATGACCAAAGGTAATGGGATCAAAGGTCCCCGGAAAAATACCAATATGGAGGGGTTTACTCATCTCCTGAGGTTTCCTCATCACTTAAGATTTCATCACCTTCCGGCTCTTCTGGAAGACGAGCAACGGAGACGACGATCTCGTCTTCTCCCACGCGGAAAAGAGTCACACCTTGTGTTCTGCGCCCCGCAATACGAATGTCATGGACAGGACAGCGAATGAGCTTACCTGTGTTTGTGACAAGCATGATGTCATCTTCATCCTTTACAGGGAAAGAATCGACAACTTGTCCTGTCTTTTCAGTGACATCCATAGTCGTAATCCCTTGACCACCCCGGTTTGTGCACCTGTATTCATAAGCGGATGAACGCTTTCCAAATCCATTTTCGCTGACGGTTAGAATGAAATCCTCAAGAGCCGCCATGGCTTCAAAACGCTCTGGGGTCAAGAGAACCGTATCCCCATTTGAGTCTTCCTCGCCCTCTTGACGGCGAGCTTTACTGGCTTGCTTGAGGTAGGAATCTCTTTCTTCAATATTAAACTCAACCTGACGAAGGATGGTCATTGAGACAATCTCATCCCCTTTTCCAAGGCGAATTCCCCTGACGCCTGTCGATGAGCGGCTTACGAATTCGCGTACGTCGGTTACAGCAAAACGTATGCAACGTCCTGCATGGGTTGTGAGGAAGACATCGCTTGTTTCATCACAGGGACTGACCGCAATGAGTCGTTCTCCTTCCTCAAGCTTCATGGCGATTTTTCCATTGGATCTGATGTTCGTAAAATCAGACATAGAGTTTCTACGCACAGAACCTAAAGAGGTCGCGAACATGATGTGCATATTCTCCCATTGGGTTTCGTCCTCAGGCATAGGCATAATCGTAGAAAGGGTTTCCCCTGCTTCAAGTGGGAGAAGGTTGATGATGGCTTTCCCACGGGCTTGAGGCGTTCCGAGAGGCAGCTTATAGACCTTCATTCCGAAGACGCGACCGGTTGTTGTGAAGAACAAGACTTGTGTATGCGTATTGGCGACAAACACTTCGGAAACGGCGTCCTCCTCACGAGTAGACATTCCAGAGCGTCCTTTTCCGCCCCGCTTTTGTGCGCGGTACGTATTTGAAGGAACACGTTTAATATAACCACCCATGCTAACGGTTACGACCATATCCTCCCGTTGGATGAGATCTTCTTCGTCAGCATTCATCTCGCCATCTTCGATTGTCGTACGGCGTGGTGTTGCAAAATTTGTTTTCATTTCAATGAGTTCTGTTCTCATGATCTCAAGGCGTTTGCTGCGGTTTGCGAGAATAAACAAGCATTCCTTGATCTCGCCAACAATTTCATTGAGTTCAGCTGCGATCTTCTCACGCTCAAGACCGGTGAGGCGATGAAGTCTCAAGTCCAGGATGGCTTTGGCTTGGATTTCAGACATGCGGTAAGCGCCATCTTCAATAGGATAACCCGGCTCATCAATCAGCTGAATGAGAGGTTCAACATCGAAGACTTTCCAAGGACGGCTTAGAATTTCTTCCTTAGCCGTTTGAGGATCTGGGGCTCTACGAATCAGGGCGATCATCTCATCTAAATTCGCAACCGCAAGAGCAAGTCCAACCAACACATGGGACCGCTCTCTGGCTTTTTTGAGGTCAAAACGGGTTCGTTTCGTGATGATATCTTCGCGGAAGACAAGGAAATGCTCCATGATTTCCTTGAGTCCCATCTGCTGAGGCTTCCCCGCATTAATGGCGAGCATATTCACAGCAAACGTGGTTTGAAGGGGGGTCATCATATAAAGACGATTCAAGATAACCTCAGGAATGGCGTCTTTCTTAAGTTCGATAACGACGCGGACACCATCGCGGTCGGATTCATCACGAAGGTCAGAAATTCCCTCGAGTTCCTTGTTATTGACGAGCTCAGCAATCCGCTCAATCATCTTTGCCTTATTCACTTGATAAGGAACTTCAGTAACAATAATGGCTTCACGATCTTTACGGATGGTCTCGATATGGGTGCGGCTTCTTACGACAAGTGAGCCTCTACCTGTTTTAAAGGCACTGTAGATGCCACGTCTTCCCATAATCATAGCCCCTGTTGGAAAGTCGGGACCTGGGATGTAGGTCATAAGCTCTTCAATGGTGATCTCTGGATTGTCGATCAGAGCACAACATCCATCCACAATTTCACCTAGGTTGTGTGAGGGGATATTTGTTGCCATACCCACAGCAATACCGCCCACACCATTGATAAGAAGGTTGGGGATACGTGCAGGGAGAACGGCAGGTTCGCTCGTGGATTCGTCATAGTTTGGGCGGAAGTCGACTGTTTCTTTATCGATATCTTCGAGAAGAAAATGGGCTGCCTTTGAAAGGCGTGCTTCCGTATACCGCATGGCTGCCGCTGGATCGCCGTCCATGGAACCGAAGTTCCCCTGCTTATCAATGAGGGGCAAGCGCATGGAAAAGAGTTGGGCCATACGGACCATAGTTTCATAAACGGCTTCTGTACCGTGAGGGTGGTATTTCGCCACCACATCTCCAACGATACGGGCAGATTTCCTGTGGGGCTTGCTAAAATCAAAGCCTGATTCATACATTGAATAAAGAATACGGCGGTGGACAGGTTTGAGTCCATCTCTGACATCTGGCAAGGCACGACTCACGATGACGCTCATGGCGTAATCGAGAAAGGAATTCCTCATTTCATCTTCGATAAAAACCGAAGGAACTGCTAGATTTTCAGTCAAGTACAGACTCCTTTAATGAATAAAAATGATAACTGCTTTGCACTATAATACCGGTAGGTCAGATTGTCACGCCTGTCCTTTAGGTGAGTCTTATATTTATGAAGAGAAAGTTTTAAATCAACAAAAAGATTCCATGAAAATCACGTCGACATCGTCAACACCATCTTAAAATCATTTAATCACATAATATTTGTTTTGATTCCGTATTCTTTGTTTCTAAACGAAGTGGGTATGTTTCTTTCGTTTTACTTATGATATTCTGAATCTTCTGAATAAAAATATCTCTTGGAGGCAATACGGTTAGGTATTGAGCGACATGTATATTGTTTGAGACCAGATCGAATAGCTTGATTATTTCCTGATCAGTTTCTGTACAAAGAATAATTCCTAGAGGTGAGTCTTCGTCGGGTCTTCTCTCGTGTTTATCAAGCCAGTTAAGGTATAACTCCATTTGCCCTTTGTGGGCGGGTTTAAAATGGGTTGTCTTTAGCTCGACAACGACCATTCGCTTTAAGTACCTATTAAAAAGCAAGAGGTCCATATAAAAGTCCTCATTTCCAACTGTGATTCTTTTTTGTCTTGCGACAAAACAAAACCCCACACCAAGTTCCAACAAGAACGTTCCAATTTGATCAAGAATTGCAGTTTCTAACTCACTTTCGTTATAGTTCTGGGGAATATTCAGAAAGTCGATAACATACGGATCTTGAAGGAGAAGAGTGGGGATTAGCTTGTCTTCGCTTTTCACCAAACTCAAAGAATCTTTAATAACTTCCTCAGGTTGCTGAGATATGGCCGTCCTTTCGTATAACATTTTGCCAATCTTTTCTCTTAAGGTGCGTACACTCCAAGAATCGAGACGACACATCTCGACGTAAAAGTCACGTTTGAGTTTGTCCTTTATAGGAATAAGTTCAACAAAATGACTCCAAGTTAATTTTGTCGACGCCGTCGACACAATTTCAAAATCAGAATAACAATTATAAAAACTAATAGTTCTGCGTAATACCCTCGGACCAAAACCTTTTCCGTATTCTGATCGCAGTATTGCTCCTATCTTATTGATAGTTTGTTCTCCATATTCAGGTTTTTCAAACTTTAGAATTTCTGTTTGAATCGTCTTGCCTATATGCCAATAAAGTATTGTCATTTCTTGATTTAGTGTTCTTGCCAATCGAATTTTAGAAGTATCGATAAGCGATCTTAATTCTGCTAGTAATTTATCTTGTTCAGTAATGTTGAGCATTTAAAATCCTTTCTTTAATAGAGTTCAAAGAGAGAAAATGACTTTAGAAGAAATAGTTTTTGACGCTGAGCGAGATAGGTTTTTTGATTCAGCTATATGAGGGTAAAGAGTATTTTCGAGTAAAGCAAATGTTTTTGAATGACGCGAAAGGTCAGTATCTTTGAAATCACACCAAATGTGGCGGTGATATAAATAGTAACCATTTACATTCAGGTTCACAGGCCTGTAATAGTCGGAAGATTACGCTTAAAAAGCAAAGTTCACATGAAAAAACAATAGGGAAACTCTGGCATATAGTCGAACTTGTAGATGATGACCCGGGGTTCTCCAGGTCCAACGCGGTAATATCTATAAGTGACGATTTTAGATTTCTAGGGTTCGCCTAAAACGGGATCTCGTCATCGATGTCTTCCATAGATGGCATTGCGGCGCGGCCAGCAGGGGCGGAGCTGTCAAAGGATTCAGTCGCACCTCCACCGCCTTGGCCTTTGCTGTCCAGCATGGTGATTTCACCGCGATACCTTTGGAGCACAACTTCAGTGGTGTAGCGTTCCTGGCCACTTTGGTCGGTCCATTTCCGTGTTTGGAGCTGACCTTCTACATAAATCTTTGAGCCTTTACGCAGGTACTTTTCAGCGATGTCTGCAAGTCTGTCATTGAAGATAACAACCCGGTGCCATTCCGTCTTTTCTTTCCGTTCTTGGGTTTCCTTGTCTTTCCATTGTTCGGAGGTGGCGATCGTTAAGTTTGCGATCTTGGTCCCATCTTGCATGGACTTTATTTCGGGATCTTTACCCAAATTGCCTACTAAAATGACTTTGTTAACTGTTCCGGCCATAATCATCTCCTTCTATTTCGCGTTTTATTCTCTTGTTATAGGGTATCTTTTTGGGAAGCGCTATAGGCTCGTAAAAGAAAATTAACTCTTTTTTTATCTTTTAAACTATGGCACGCTTACCGTAGATATTCTCTAGGGGAGGGGTTTGTGGAGCATCGATTAATCAAATGTCTATTTCTGTTATGGACCGGACTTTTTGTTGTGTCTCACGAATTATCAGCCCATGAAATCCCTAAAGATCATCTTGTTGTAAATCCGACCTCTGAAGTATCCCTACGCTTTGGTGCTCAATGGGAGATTAGTCAAGGTGAAAAGAAATCATTAGAACAGAAGTTTGGAATGACCCGTGTGAGCTTTGATCTTCAGGGGCGCCCTATTCCAAAAGGAATATCTCCTCAAATTGTCCAGCGTTGGTACCGACTCTATAACCTCTGTATGAGTGATGGGTGCTATTATTGTGATGCCCCTGAGGGAAGTTGTGAGACTGGGACGTGTGGCCCGAATAACGCGCATTGCAAGCCGCATATGGACAGCAGCGGTTGTCCTAAATGTGGGCATGTTTGTGCCGATTATGCCTTTTCGGCAACACTTCGCTAACCTTGCAAATCTCACATTGAATAGATCCCGGCGCGGTAATCTAGAAAATCTCTACCTCAACTCTTCCTTAAAGCGATCCTTTAGAAACAAGAGAGCAATAGCTGAAATGAGTGATGCGGCGCCTAAATACAGGGCCGGGGCCGCATTGTTTCCTGTGGCTTGAATGAGCCAGGTGGCGATTAAGGGGGCACTTCCGCCAAAGACGGCCATGCTTATGCTGTGGGCAATGGAAAGACCAGAATAGCGCACAGAGAGGGGAAACATCTCGACTAGGGTTGCAGGAATAGGGGCAAAGAACACACCCATAATAAAGGAAAGAGAGACTTGAGCCAAGAGAGCCGACGTGAAGCTGCCTTCGAGGGCTGTAAATAGGGGATAGGCAAAGAAAGTAAACGCGAGAGCGCTTGGAATAAGGACTGCTTTCCGTCCGATTTTATCTGAGAGCCATCCTGCAATAGGGATGACAATACCCATCGCAACCATACTTACGGTTGTCATCATGAGACTTGTTACCATGTCAAAATTAAGGAGCGCGGTGAGAAAGTTATTGATAAAGGTAACAATGAGATAAAACCCAATGGACAGCGTTAGTTCAATGATGACGACGTAGGCGATGGTTCCAAGGTGATGCTTGAAAAGCTCTTTCACAGGCGTTGAATGTTCTTTGTGACGTTGTTTCGCCTCGGTAAATTGTTCTGGCTCATGGACGGTGCGTCGCATAATAGATCCCACAAATCCTCCGGCAACGCTTAAGATGAAGGGAATTCGCCAACCCCAACCCATAAGCTGATCTTCGGAAAGGAAATGGCAGGTTGCGGTTGCAACAGCGGATCCCACGAGGATGCCAAGAAGAAGGCTGAAGACAACCCAACTGCCGTAGAGTCCGCGATTGCGTTGTTGTGCATGTTCGACAACAAAGACCATGGAACCTGTGAATTCACCGCCCATGGATAATCCTTGAGCGAGTCGAATGATGGTTAAGAGGAGAGGGGCGATCCAGCCGATTTGCTCATAGGTAGGAAGGAGGCCGATAAGGGTTGTCGGGATAGCCATTAAATAGATGGACCATAAAAGCGCGTTCTTCCGTCCTATTTTATCACCAATATGCCCAAAGATAACACCGCCTAGGGGGCGCATAATAAAGCCGGCTGCAAAAATGCCAAAGGTGGCCATTAATGACGCAAACGGACTGAACTTAGGGAAGAAAAGGGCGCCAATGGTCGTTGCAAAATACCCATAAAGGGCAAAGTCATACCACTCTAAAGCATTCCCAATCATGCACGAAACGATGACTCGTTGAATATAACCGCTCTCTTTAGGAGGGTTAAGTGGCTTAACTGTAAGCGTCGCAACTGTCAAATTATCAACTCCAAACAATGAAAAGGACGAACCTTTTCCTTAAATTGAAATCCCTATCTAAAGGAGTGAGGATAGGTTTGACAAGACAAACATGCTAATGCATTGATTTAAAAGGATTTATCTTTTTGCCCAATCCCAAGCTTCTTTGGATTGATGGCTTGGAAAGACACGAACTTCAGTTTTAAAAAAGGGAGAAACCAATTTTGCAAAGGTTAAAACCCATGGGGCATCGCTAATTATCGCATCCTTTTCAACGAATTTAGAATATCTCAAAATTCGAAAAGCGGCTTTAAAATTGGCCCAGTGATTGGGATGATCAAAGTCTGTAAGGTCAGTTAAAACACGAATCATCCCTCGCTGAAGAATGAGCTGATGGGTAAAGGGAAGTAAGGTTGCATAATCCTCTGATTTTAATTCCTTTGTAACCTTAATGCCAACTACATTTCCTGTACTTTCGTGCATAATATTATACATAATAAAACTCCAATATATATTTTAAGTATAGCACAGTTGACTTCAATAGCAAAAATTGTTATGTATAAATTTCCCTTAATAATGAGGGAGCCTTTAACGCACGGAGACTGATTATGCATCATCATCATACCAAAATACAACCTATTGAAATGAAACAAATTTATATTATGAGGAAACTAAAATGCGAGACTTTAAAAACCTAAAACAAATTCTAACGACGCTCTTTTTTGCTTTAACACTTTCTATCACTTCTGCCTTTTCTTCCCCCCCTAAAATTTACATCCTTCAAATTGTTGAACACCCTGCACTCAATGCAACCCGAGATGGTTTCATCGATGAGCTGGCTCGTTTGGGTTACAGCCGAGGTGAGACCCTTGTCCTTGATGTGCAATCTGCCCAAGGGAATACAAGTCTTGCGGCACAAATTGCTCAGAAATTTGTCTCAAACAATCCCGATATTATTATGGCGCTTGGGACAACGGCCGCGCAAACTGCGATGACGGCTGTAAAAGGGACAGACATCAAAGTTGTCTTTAGCTCAGTGACCGATCCTCTTTCGGCAAAGCTTGTAGAAGATCTGAAGGCGCCATCCGGGCAAGTCACGGGTGTGTCTAACTTTATTCCTGTGAAACCCCAGTTTGAGCTCTTTAAAAAGCTAGTCCCTAAGCTTAAAACCATTGGGGTTGTGTATAACCCAGGAGAAGCCAATTCGGTGGCCCTCAATAAAGAGATGGAAAAAACGGCTAAAGAGATGGGCTTAAACATGATCTTTGCCACGGCCCCTAAGACAAGCGATGTCTTGGCTGCGAGCCAAAGCTTATGTGGAAAGGCTGATGCGCTGTTTGTTAGCAATGACAGCACAGTTCTTTCTGCATTTAAAAGCGTTGTGAAAGCTGCAAAGGACTGTAAGATCCCTGCCTTTGTCTCTGACGTGGATATCGTTGATCAAGGAGCCCGTGCCGCTCTCGGTCCCGATCAGACAGAGCTCGGCCGTCAAACAGCCCGCATGGCCGTTAAGATTCTAAAAGATCCAAAAGGCCCCTTGCCTCAGGTTGAGTTCCCTGAGAAAACAGTGGAGCTTGTGAGTAAATAGTGTGTTTCAACCCCAGACGCGTCATTGCGAGCCCCGATAGGGGCGTGGCAATCCACCTTTCTTAGACTAAGATGGATTGCTTCGCTCCGCTCGCAATGACGGCCACTTTGGGGATTGGGATGACGGGGGACTTGATTAATCCAACCTTTGTCACTACATACTTGATTGTATTGTTTTATCAGATGAGGTTTTTATATGAAAATGGCGATTAGGTTATTGTGTTTATTGGTTATGCTCGGCTTTGTTTTCGCACAGGCACAAGCCAACCCTTTATATGAAATCGACATGGAAAAGTGTCCCGCATTTCTTGCGAAACTTCGCACAAATCAAGGCTTGGCTCAGGCCAGTCGCGTTGAAGAGATTTTTGCACCCTTTAAGGTGGCTGAGAAATTAACGGAAGACATCCTTGATAGACGGATTACTTGGAAGATCATCTGTTATGACATCAAAATCTCCCATGAATTACGTACATCTACGAAAGATACTTGTGAAACGTTAATAGACAAGGTTACGAATGCCGATCCTAAACTTATGAACGATGAGCAAAAAAGGACAACGCTTGAGAAGATACGGACTGCCTTTAAAAAGCGCAAGGAAGCACTGGAGATAGTTACATCACGCATGGGAGGTCATCCTACTGAGTATCCCGTAACACTTTGGAATGCCTATGTTTCAAGGCTTCTTTTGGGCATTAATGAGGATATTGAAGAGACTTCATCTATAAAAGGTGGTGATTTTGGTAAATTTGACTTTGTTTTCGATATGGATACTAAGCGACAGATTTGGAATACAATGCTTGAAACGGGCATTTTAAAGAGCAAAATTGATATGAGTTCATTTAAATACTCCCCGACAGAGACCCTTTCGCAAACATGGAGAAGCGGTAAATATAAGTCAATTATCGTTGGGTGCGGTCGTTTTGATCGTAGGTATGTTGCGAATCTACTCCTTTTGGACGAATATAACTTGAGCATCCCTACGGCAATGAATTGTGGGTGTTGTACTGAAGCACATGTTGAAGATCTGACAATAAACTTTGATCCCATCCAAATGCCAGATGTGATTGCAGATGGACTGAACCCTCGAGTTTGGGATGGTTTCGCTGATAACTCTATCCTAGAATTAAAAGATGAATCAGGTCATGATATATTTCTTAAGCATCCAGATATTTTGAAAACCTTGTGGGTAAAATTGAAGAGTGGAGGCTCAATTCCCGGACGTTTTTACACATGGGCTGGTATACAGGGAATAAACAAACCGGACGATATTGTTGCCTTTGGTAAGGGGTTTGGCTTTGATGTAGAGTTTTCAATAGGACAAGATTCAAATTTAGTAAACTACAAGTTCACTAAACCTTAAACTGCCCCCACTTTGTTCTGGATCGTTGGGTTAATGAATGTTAAAGTTTGCCTCAATAAAATAAACGAGGCAGGGAAATGGCATCTAAAAAGGCCAAGATATTTTTAACGGTTAAAGCACCTGGCTCGACTCCCTTTACATTGAATTCTTTTCGTGGCATTGAGCGTTTGTCTAGCCTTTTTGAATATTCGCTTCTCATGACGGCTAAAAGTAAAGAAGTTTCTTTTGATACCATGATCGGGGGGAATGCGACGGTTTCGATTGGTGCGGGAACAGCGACCCGGACATTTAATGGGATTATCGGGCAGTTTGAGCAAGTGGATACTCCTTTTAAGCCTTTGGATATGTGGACGACCTATCGGGCAATACTTTATCCCAAACTGTGGTTATTAACATTTTCTGGACAATGCAGAATATTTCAAAATAAATCTGTCATTGAGATCATTAAAAAAGTCTTAGAAGAAAGCAAAATTCCTTTTACAGATCATGTGAGGAAATCAGGAACGAAGGCTCGTGAATATTGTGTCCAGTATAATGAGTCGAATTTTAACTTTATTTGTCGATTGATGGAAGAAGAGGGCATCTTTTATTTTTTCCAGCAAGATAAAGAGGGACATAAACTTATTCTTGCTGATTCTCTTTCCTCTCATCCAGCTTGCCCCAATGCTGCGTCAGCTAGCTTTCATGATAGTGCGCCGGATGATCAATTCATGATGAAGGTGAGCTCGTGCTTTATCTCTCAGCGTATTGTCACAGGTTCTGATACGTTGAAAAGCTATAATTATTTGACACCTCACACAGCGCTTAAAGCGAATGCGACGGGCGATAGGCGTGCTGGTGGTGGGAACCTCACCAGTTATCATCAGATCTATGAGAAGCAATCTCATGGGGATGAGCTGGTCAAAGTCAGGCTTCAGTCTGAAGAATTCCCTCAAAAAAGAGTTGAAGGTGTGTCAACCGTTCCCTTTTTCTTGAGTGGATATAAATTTAAATTGGAAGCCCATCCCCGAAGGGACGCAAATATTCAGTATATTCTCTATGAAGTCATCCATGAGGCGCAGATTGGATCAGATGATCATGAGGAACCGCTTTATAAAAATACGTATACCGCCTTTCCTGCAACGATTCAATTTAGGCCCCCTCAAATAACGCCTAAACCCCGTATTTATAGTACTCAAACTGCCAAAGTGACGGGTAAGAAAAATGAAGAGATTTATACTGAGGAATATGGCCGCATTAAGGTAAAATTCCATTGGGATCCCTCAACAAAGAATGATGAAACGACCTCTTGTTGGATTCGGGTTGCCACACTCTGGGCTGGTAAAAAGTGGGGGTCTGTCTTTACACCACGCATAGGTCATGAGGTTGTTGTTTCCTTTATCGATGGTGATCCAGATAAGCCTCTTGTTGTTGGATCGGTTTATAATGGAGATAATAAACCGCCCTACCTGCCGAGTAGTCCGACAAAATCAACGATAAGATCGCTTTCTACAAAAAAGGGTGAAGGGTTCAACGAGTTTCGTTTTGAGGATAAGAAATATTCCGAGGAAATTTATATCCATGCACAAAAAGACTTTAAAATGGATATTCAAAATAATCACGATATTACCATTGTGGGAGGGAACAGAAATATTCTGTTGAAGGCTGCGTCAGAAAAGCATGAGAGACGCACGGGTACAAGAAGTCACGATATTCTAAAACTTAATGATGGCAATAAAAAGCTCCAGATTATCAAAGGAAATTATCTCATCACTTTAATGGATGGCAATATAAAAGTGAAATGTTTGAAAGGTGATGTGGACTTTGACGTCATCGGTAATATTTCATTCAAGTGTACAGGAAAATTTAGTGTTGATGCGCTGGAAGCTATTTCGATGAAAACGCTTACGAGTTTTACAGCAGAAGCCTTACTCGATTCCACTGTGAAAGCAGGAGGAAGTGCGACCCTAGAAGCGTTGCTTGATACAACGATTAAGGCAGGTGCGAGCATTACTATGGAAGCTATTGCAAGTGCTACAGTTGAAGCAGGTGCAAGTGTCACTGTACAAGCTGGGGCGAGTGCAACAATGCGTGCTGGGATGAATGCAACCCTTCAAGCTGCTGCGAATGCTGCTGTAAAGGGGGGAGGCATGGTAGATATCACCGGTGGGGGCATGGTGAATGTTAAAGGAGCAATGGTTGGAATCAAGGGCGGCCTGATAACGCTTAATTAATGGAAAAATGATGACTGATGACGTTGATACAGAATTTATAGAAGAAGATGTTTCCCCAACCGATTCGGGACGATTTGTTGGTCAGAAAATTGATGGGAAATTGCATGGTGTTTTGGAGGACTATGATGAGGATAATAATTTAATTTCTCATCTCAATTTTGAACATGGTTTACTTCACGGACATAATCTCCACTTTGATGAGGATCAGAAACTCAAGCAAAAAATGACTTATCACAAAGGTATTCCCCATGGTCCGGCGGAGTTCTATAAGGCTGGGACGCCTGTTATGCATACAAATTATCATGAAGGAGACCAACACGGAGAGACGACTCTTTTTGATGAAAATGGATTTGTAAGGGCTAAAATTCAGTATGAACATGGGTTTAAACAGGGAGCTTCAAAAGCTTATGATGTTAAGGGTCGATTAACGAGTATCCAACACTATCAAAAGGATCTTCTCGATGGGCAGTCTGTAACCTATTATCCAAATGGGGCGATTCTTGAAGTTGGGACCTATGTTCAGGGAAGAAAACATGGTGAGTTTGATACATTTTATGATACGGGAGCCCACAAATCACGTCTCGTATTTGATATGGGTCGTCCTGTGCGAAAGCCCGAGTTTTTTACGCCAAATGGCCGTTCAATGTCTCCAGGAATTGACGTATGAGCCTCGCTGTTGTAGGGGGGGCCTCTCTTATAAAATGCTCGTTTGGACTCGTTCCAACGCCCTTGATTGTTTTGCCAGATCGGACTGTCGTCATCTCTGGAATGTTGATGGGAAATATTACAGATTTCATGCCGATGGTAAACATCACGACATTTGGAATGTGTACGTCTATGTCTAACCCTCAGGTATTGGTGGGAACAATTCTCGCTTTTGGTATATTAACGCCTATGCCTTGCGTTCCGATCGTTGTAGCTCCTTGGATAACGGCAGCTGTGAATGTGATGGCGACAGCTCCTGTCCTTGATCAAACGTCAATATCAATGTGTATTTGGGCAGGGGTTATTACAGTGCTTCAACCCGGAAACTTTACGGTAATGGTTCCATAATCATTTTATAGTGCATTATTTTGAAAATATTAAATGCCATGATACAATAATATTAGAGACAAATTCATTTGCTAGAGGAGGTGCAATTGGACTGGTATCAAGCATTCTTTCAGATTGGTGAAATACCTGCTAACGCCTTGCATGGTACCTATAATTTTGAATTATTAGTAGTTTCTTTTATCGTTTCAAGTTGTTCGTTTTATGTTGGCTTTTACATGAGCTCTCTCTTAAGTAAGCCCAGAACTCTTGTTTTACGGGCCTATTGGTTGTTGGGGGCCGCTTTGGTGATGGGGGGTGCAATTTTCTCATCCCATATTCTTGGAATGCTTTCCTTTTTACCAGAGAAAGCGATGAGCTATAGTATTTATTGGATAGGTATGTCCATATTTATGGCGATTTTGCTACCAGCTCTCTCTTTGATAATATTCATGTTTAAAAAACCTAAAACCATACATTACATTATTAGCGGTATATTTCTGGGTCTTGCTATCAACATTGTTTGTTTCCTGAATATGAAAGGAATGAATAATATTAGTATTCACTATTTACTTGGAGAAACAGTACTTTCTATGCTCATAGCCTTTGGAGGCGCGATGGGTGCTATTTATTTGTCTGTTATGAGCTTCCAAGGATCATTTAAAAAAAGATTATGCTTGAGGTGGGCGAGTGCCCTTCTGATCGGAGGGGCAATTTGTGGCATGAATTATACAGCCATGTATGCTGGGGTTTTTGTTCCGAAGGTCACTCCTGATCTTAGTTTGAGCATTGAGTCACTTGGTTTGTATGGTTTGGTCGTAGCAACGGTCATTAATATAATCATGCTCAGTTTGCTCATATACTCTTCTAAATCAATATCAGACATAGCTGTTAAACTTAAAGCTGACTTTCTTCATGCTATTTTGAATACCATGAAAGGGGGAGTAGTTGCTTGTGATGCACATGGAAAACTAACACTGTTAAACCCAACTGTTACAGAAATGTATGGTGTTGACTTAGGGAATGAGCGCACCGTAAGTGATCCTACACCTGCGCCTCAAGGCGATCTCTTACAAGCCATTGATTTCCTGGAGCGCCCTCTCAAGCAAGCCCTGCTTGGAGATGAAGTTAAGGATGTTGAAATTTTGAGCCATGATCGAAAAGGAGCCCCCCATACTTTGCTTGTGGATGGTCAACAGATTAAGGGGTATAACAATGAAAACCTCGGCGCTGTTATCGTTTTCTCTGATATCACAAAGCGTAAAATTGATGAGCAAGAGCTACTCTATAGGGCAACCCATGACAACCTCACGGGTTTACCAAATCGGACTCTTCTGTTAGACAGATTGCACCAAGCTATCGCCTCTGCAAATCGACATAATTTAAAAGTCGCCGTCATATTTATTGATCTTGATAACTTTAAATTTATTAACGACGCCTTGGGTCATACTGTTGGTGATATTCTCCTTAAGATGGTAGCAACACGATTCACAAGCGTTTTGAGAACGAGTGATACATTAGCGCGTATTGGAGGCGATGAATTTGTTGTCGTTCTACCGGATATAGAGCAAACCAGTGAGATTCCCATTTTGCTGGATCGGATTCTCGAGTCGATAGCAAAGCCATATATTATTGAAAAACGTAATTTAAGTATTACATGCAGCATTGGTTTTAGTCTTTATCCTGATAATGGAGAGGATGTAGATACTCTCTTAAAGAATGCGGACAATGCAATGTATCAAGCAAAAGAGGGTGGAAAGAATACATTTCAACATTATGCAAAGTCTATGCAAACTCAAGTTAGAAAGAGACTCGAAATTGAAAATGGTCTGCGAGAGGCTCTTCTTAACAATCGCTTTATTTTAGAATATCAACCTAAATTAGATATTAAAAAGAATCAACTTGCAGGCATTGAAGCGCTTGTGAGATGGAATGATCCAAGGAAAGGGCTTGTTGAACCAAAAGATTTTATTTCTATTGCTGAGGATACGGGATTGATCATCCCGATCGCGAAATGGGTTCTTGAAACGGCTTGTGCCCAGAATAAAGAATGGCAAGATCAAGGGCTGCCACCTGTTTGTATTTCTGTCAATATATCTTCAAGACAAATTAAGGATAAGAACTTATTTGAGATTGTCAAAAAAACACTGGAAGAAACTGGCTTAGAGGCAGAATATTTGGAATTAGAATTGACCGAAACTCTTGCGATGTCAGACCCCGAGGAATTTATAAAAATATTAACTCAATTCCGAAAATTAGGCGTCATAACATCCATTGATGATTTTGGAACAGGGTATTCAAGTCTTAATTATTTGAGGCAATTTCCCGTTAATACATTAAAAATTGACCAATCATTTATTAAAGAGATCGAGACAAAGGGGGGAGATATTTCAATTGTTAAAGCGATCGTTTCTTTAGGACATAGCTTGAATATGAAGGTTCTTGCTGAGGGAGTTGAAACGAAAGAACAGCTTTTACAGTTATTTGAAAATGATTGTGATCAAGTTCAAGGATATTATGTAAGTCGGCCGATTTCGGCAACACAGATGGCTGAATTCATGAAGAATTTTGTTTCACTGATTCCCTCAAAGAGGAAAACTTCAGAAAAAGTAAAAGGCAAGAGACATGAAAAACTTAACGCTTAAAGATATTCAACATGCACAAGTTCTTCTTAAGGGTATTGTTAATAAAACGCCAACTCTATACTCCCCTTATTTTTCCAGACTTTTCAATGCTCAAGTCTATTTGAAACTTGAGAACCTTCAAGAAACGGGCTCCTTTAAAGAGAGGGGGGCGTACATTAAACTTTGCAGTATTCCGAAAGAAATTCTGCAAAAGGGGGTTATTACGGTTTCGGCCGGAAATCATGCGCAGGCCGTTGCTTTTCATGCACATAATATGAAAATCCCGGCAACAGTTGTTATGCCACTCTATACACCACCAACGAAGGTAGGAAACACAGAAAAATGGGATGCAAAAGTCATTCTTGCGGGTGAAACATTGGATCAAGCCCAACAGGTTGCTGAAGAGATTGCGTCAAAAGAAGGGCTTTCTTTTATTCATCCTTATGACGACATAGACGTGATGGCCGGACAAGGCACGATCGGGCTTGAAATGTTAGAGGCGGAACCTGATCTTGATTTACTCCTTGTGCCCATTGGTGGGGGAGGTCTTTGCGCAGGTGTTGCCTTAGCTGCAAAGTCTGTACAGCCAGCCATAAAGGTTTACGGTGTTGAAGTCGAAAGATATGCCTCAATGGCTCAAGTTATTTATGGATTTGATGAGACAATAAAAGGGGGAACGACACTTGCAGAAGGGATTGCTGTAAAATATCCCGGAGTGTTACCTCAACCCATCTTAAAGAAGTACCTTGAAGACATTATCGTTGTATCTGAGGAACAGATAGAACGCGCCGTGGATCTTTTTGTGCGCAAGCAAAATACGGTTGTAGAGGGGGCTGGAGCTGTTGGTTTAGCAGCGCTTCTTGCTTCACCATTAAAGTTCGAAAATAAGAAGATTGGGATCGTTGTGAGTGGGGGCAATATCGATGCACGTCTTGTCACCTCAATAATGATGAGGGGGCAAGTTCGAGAAGGGCGTTTTAATCTTTTACGGATTAAAATTGTCGATGTTCCAGGAATGTTGGCTCAGGTTGCAAAAATTATTGGGGATGGTCAAGGTAATATTCTTGAAGTCAAACATGAGCGATTTTTATATGACATCCCCATTAAAATGGCAGAGTTAGATATAATGGTTGAAACCCGTAATAAAATGCATATTGATTCTATTATTAAG
>JABDDK010000024.1 GCA_013287665.1 Alphaproteobacteria bacterium | reverse complement strand
CTCTTTTGCGCAAGATAGACATAATGTCCGGAAAAGAACATCCCGCATAACAATGAGCCAATACTGTCCCGTCCTCCTTCAAGGATAAAGAGAGACTTGGATTATGATCATCATGGGCAGGACAAAGGCATGACCAACCGCCTCGAGTGCGCGTTGCTTTGCCTAGCTGATTTGCGATAACGTCAATATCGAGAGACATCATGAGAACATCTCCCTAGATTTTGTTGGGCAACCACAAATCAGTTGATCCGTATGGGCAACAGTGCTAGAAATAGGATGTAAGCCTTTGATAAGCCCCTCAGTACCAATGAGGGGTTTTTCTTTTTTCCAATTCTTCATTATCTTACGTCTCCATTTTGGGCTTCAATCCAACGAGAAAAAGCGCTTTTAGAAATGAGGATCTTCCGCCCTATCCGACGAATACAACGGTTGAAGCCATTGGCTTCAGCCCGAAAGATGAGGGCTCGGATGCCTCCTTCCGTGAAGGCCGGATTACTCGTGGTGAGTTGTCTGATGGTGACGTAGTCGTCTACACTTATAGAAGGTTGTGTAGGTTCGTTATGAATATGCATTCTTTTAACTCCAATAGGATATAAGAAGCAGCACTATTGCTGCCTTCTCATGGAGTAAACGCTAATTCTGAGAAGAAAAAAACGTCATAAGGGGTCCGGGCAAATGGGGGAAACCCATTCCCCCATTCAAAATATGTTTAAATTCAATAGGATGCGGAAAACGAATTTCCGATGGGGTCACCCCTTCGTTTTGGCTCGTCCCTGGTGAGATTCGGGCAGACCTCTGCTTACCCCCATGGGTTGATAGAAGCCGTATCCGCATGGATACTCACTAAATTTCCCATTGAGACAAAGCTGGCATAATCATGGGTTGAGTGACCTTCAAGGATGAGTGCACCTTGGGGAGCATCAGCTGTTGGAACGTCATTTGCCAGGATCTTACCAGTCGCGGGCAAAGCTACCCCAGGAACGCCCGAAGGTTGGCCAGGTGGGAAGGTAGTTGGACCACGGACGCCTGCTGCAGAGGTTTCTGCCGTTGCTGATCCGGATTGATAAATATACTGAGCCACATCTGTCAGAATCTGTGCAACTGATGATGAAGGATCTGCATTTACGAAGTTCTGGATGGCCGTTCCATAAATGCTTGCAAGACCACTACCAGCTCCTGGTTGATGGAAAATGATGGCCAGTTCCTTATGTCCCTCAACAGTAAAGTTCACAAAGGTAGAAACAGCATCTAGATCTGCAGCGTTCACTTGACCGTTATGATTTGCATCAAGCACATTCCCAAATATAAGCTGATCAGTGGATTTAAAGTTCGTTACAATGTCAGCGCCTTGCATTGTCATGAAGCCCGAATGATCATCCAATGACTCAGCAATCTTGTCGGGGCCAGTGCCTCCCTGAAAGATATCATTACCCCAAACAATCTGATTGAGATTGGTCTCTCCAATTTGGGTTGCATTAAAGAAGGAGTTGAGTCCACTCAAATTCAACGCATTCCCAGACATGAAGTCTGAACCCGCACCACCTACAAGGACATCATTACCAAAGGTGATGATTGTGCCTGGATCACGGACAGTGACAGTGCCTGGTGCTAATGACTCTCCCCCACCAAAGTAAGCTCCTGCATCTCCAACGCCAGGGATGTAAGATTGAGAGGTCCCGTCAACTGTACCGTTTATGGCTGAAAAAGTGAGATTTTCAAGGCCACCGA
Organism: Alphaproteobacteria bacterium; assembly: GCA_013287665.1. Taxonomy (GTDB): domain Bacteria; phylum Pseudomonadota; class Alphaproteobacteria; order UBA9655; family UBA9655; genus UBA9655. The sequence goes on along the minus strand of JABDDK010000024.1, from coordinate 19,613 downwards.
ACATCACGTCATGCCCATTTCCAGCGGTGATATGATTTCCAGCCATGGTAAATGTCTCACCAATATATACTCCGCGTGCAATTGTTAGGAATTCAAGTGCTCCCAGGGGTAGTGATCCCCCGTTGGTCACAGTTCCCCCTTCTACGGAAAGGGAAAATGTATGCATATCACCATATAGTGTATCTGCCCCATTTCCTACGTGAATGGTATTATTACCTAGAAGAACTTGCGCATAGAAATTAGTAGCGAGGGTGTTAGAGCCAGGGTCTGTAGAAAGACCTCCCTTCAAGGACCATAAAAAATCATGTAAATCCCCATAAACTGTATCAGCTCCATTACCTGCTGTTATGGTATTATTCCCTAAGGTATAATGAGGGCGATTATCGTCATTACCTGCGGCCAACCCCCCGCTTGCCGTTCCTCCTGTCCAGGATTCGGTGAAATCATTCATGTCGCCATAAAGAGTGTCGCTGCCATTCCCAACGGTTATGGTATTGAAACCCATCGCATAATGACTTTTGTATTGAACTACTGATTCTGAAAACCCACCGGGGAGAAAAACAGCAGACGTATTAATTCCCCCACTGCCATCGACTAAGAGATTATGGAGAGTGCCATAAATTTGATCTACTCCATTCCCGGCGCTAATAAAATTTCCGCCCATTGAAAGTACGTTCAACCCAGAAGGAATTTCTTGGACGGTTGGACTTGAGTTATTAAGCGGGAGGTTAGAGCCATTACCCCCAACACCGCTAACTTTTAAATCATGAAGATTACCATAAATAACGTTAGCCCCATCTCCAACTGTTATCCTGTTGCCTGTAAGGGTGATATTATTAGCGAAAAAATTATTAAGAAGAACTCCATTACCATTAAGCGTTCCTCGATTAGCTGAGAAACTTGCATCGCTTATATCGCCATAGATCGTGTTGACTCCACTCCCTGCATTGATCGTATTTGGCCCCATGGTTATTGAATTCACAAAAATTTCGTTATCAGAGAGAGAGGCTCCAGAAGTTAAACTCCCACCGTTAACGCTTATAGTCAAATACTGGAGATCTCCATAAATGACATTAACACCATTTCCGACGATGACCTTGTTTCCAGCTAAATTGAAGACATTGGGATTTCCTGTATCTGTAACAAGCCCATCATCATCTGCACCAGCGTTAGGACCAATACTTGAAAGTCCAAAACTACCAGCCCCACTGGCTGAGCTGCTGTTTAATTCTAAACTCAGGGATTCCATCACGCCGTAAACAAAATTAATCCCACTTCCAAGGGAAATGGTGTTTCCGCCTAGATAAAAAGTGTTACCATCAAGTTGGTCAACCGAGATACTGCCATTTGTGGCTGTATTCCCACCGGCGATTAAGGTGAGATCGTCCATATTGCCGTAAACAACATTAATGCCATTCCCCGCTATAATTGTATTACCAGCCATAGTGATGACATCATTTTCCATGAAGTTGGTGTAGGTGCCTCCATCGTCAGCCGTGCCCCCTGTAATAGACATGGTCAAGTCTCGGATATCGCCATAAATGACATTAATACCATTCCCCAGAGTGATATTGTTGGGCCCAAAGGTAAGGTTTACGTTGTTGATTGACTGACTTGTATCTGTGCCACCATTAATGGTGAAAGAAATATCCTGATAGTCAGGATAGACTGTAAATATACCGCCTGAAAGGTTTGTAATTGTTAGTGGACCCGTCGAGATCGTCTCTCCCGTGGGTTGATTAGTATTTAAGGGCGTTAAGCTCAAATTTACCTGATTACCAAGAACACTCATATGAAACCTCCCATGATCATGTTGATCATCGTTGTGGTCATGGTTATTGTTTTGATCATCGTTTTGAGAATTTAAGTCGGATCTCATCAAACAACCTCCACACCCTATTAAGTTAATAACCAGAAGGAGGTTCTTATGTGAAGACTAAAGAATCTTCTTCTCTATTTCCACTCTACTATATATATATATATGTCAAGTAATTATTTCAGAAAATACTATGATTTTTTTAAAGTCGTTTAAATCCTTATGGTTCTTGGGGATATTGGAAGGAGTTAATCTACCGACGATTCAACCAGAATGACCCCCCTTGAAACTGGCGGAGGGGGTGGGATTCGAACCCACGGTACACGTTAGTGCACAACGGTTTTCGAGACCGCCCCGTTCGACCACTCCGGCACCCCTCCTGGATGAGAAGCTAATGGAGACTGATCAAAGGTTCAAGGAAATTCCACATAATGTATAATATAGAAAAACGTCATTGCGAGGAGCCGAAGGCGACGTGGCAATCCATTTTTAAAGATGGATTGCTTCCCCCGGCTTTCGCACGGGGTCGCAATGACGATTTGTTGATGTTGCTTATTAGAGCTATTAAGCTGCAGCTTTCTTCGTACCCTTACGGTGCGTGCCAAGACCAATTGACTTTGCAATGTTCTGACGACGCTTTGCGTAGTTAGGGGCAACCATTGGGTAAGTTGCTGGCAAGTTCCAACGCTCACGATATTGCTCAGGTGTCATGTTGTATGAAGTTCTAAGATGACGCTTAAGCATTTTCATGCGCTTTCCATCTTCAAGACAGACGATGTAGTCTGGTTGGATGGAGTCTTCAATTGCAACAGCTGGCTCAGTGCGGGACGTAAGCAAATAAGATTGCTTTGAGTTCACACTGCACAAGCTATTTTGGACTTGGCGCATAAAAGCAGGAAGGTCTTCAGTTTTAATTTCATTGTTTGAAACGTAAGCTGCAACAATTTCTGCTACCATTGCCATAAGTTCTAAAGAATCATTTCTATCAGTCATTTTCAGGTTTCCTTTGTTAGAGTCGAAGTCTTATTACTACATTTAATTGATTAATGCAATACTTATTTTCAATTATATTAAAAAAATAATTTTTGTTAGGTTTTGCAGGATGTATAAGACCTATTGAATCTATACTTAGCATGTATAAATGAAAAGTTGCAATTATTTTCTGAAAATTATAACGACTTGGCGAGGACAAGATTGAAAATCGAGGGGTATACTTACTTAGCCTTACAAAATTTACCACCCTTATAGATGTGAATTGTGGATCCTATATGTGCGGGGCGCTCTTTAAGCCAGTTAGAATGCTCGAGAACAGCAATCATGTCTTCATAGCCGTGCCGTTCACGATCGCGAATTGACGATTTTGAGAATTCATACCGACAATTAGATGCTTCATAATCGGGTTTATCATAAGCGACATGAACAACATCAAAGTTAACATCTGAAGCCATTCCCATAATTTCCTGAATAATAGGATCATTTTTATTTTTTTCCGGCATATTTTCAAGTAAATGATGAAGGGCTTTGGCTAAGTTTTGTTTCGACTTGACATGAGCGATATTGTGAGCTGTTCGACTGCTATAGGCTAATTCTCTTTTTTTCATATCCACATCATCTATCGTTTCCGGCTCTTTACCATTGGGAGCATAGAGGTCGATCATAAAACAAAGCGTCGGCACCTTAGCCTCAGCAACAAATATACTCTCGATAGGCGTATTACTCACGCAAGCCCCATCCCAATACAGATCTCCATCGATCACAACGCCAGGAAAGCCAGGAGGCATAGCGCCACTTGCCATGACATGTTCGGGTTCAATCTTCATTGTATCACTATCAAAAAAGACAAGTTTACCGTCCTTTACACGCGTTGCTCCTAAAAGAAGACGAGCTCCAAGAACCTTTGAATTCAAGACATCAAAATCAACAAATTTTAATAAGGTTTCACGCAATTTTGCTGTGTCGTAATAACTGGTCGCATTCGGAGATCCTTTAAGACTAAACTCTGGGTAAGGAAAGCGAGGGGTAAAAAAATGAGGTTGCCCAAAATACAAACCTTGCAGAGCAGACCAGTAATTATGTATTTTACGCATTTGGTCGTTTCCATTAAGGAAAAATGGTGAGTCTGGCCAAGAAATGGTATCCCAAAATTCCTCTAATTTTTGAATCCGATCCTGGGGATGGTTACCTGCTATTATAGCAGCGGAAAAAGCACCTATTGAGATTCCTGCAATCATGTCAGGTGAATAACCCTTTTCTTCCATCGCCTTAAGAGCCCCCATATGATAGGCACCTAAAGCTCCCCCCCCTTGACACGCCATCGCAATTCTTTGATATTTACCTTTTGGCATAAAGTAACCTCTTCTTTGCTCTTACTTACTACTATTTATAGTATACATTGCCTTAATTAATAATTTATTAATATGCGATATTCAGTTAACACACATTAATAGTCGCATCTAGATTATTGCAAATTGCTCAAAATTTGATAGAATGTCTGAATCAAAATCATTGTAAAACAATGCTATTCACGTACGTTCAGGGAGCCTCATGACGATTGAAACACACAAACCAAGGATTAGCGTTATCGGGGCAGGTATCGCAGGCCTCACCGCTGCCTATAGACTCCAAGAAATGGGGCACGAAGTTCACGTATTTGAAGCAAGACACCGACCAGGAGGTCGTGTTTTAACGGCTCAGATGGGGACAAGCTACGAAGAGTTGGGAGGGAAAAACTTTCTGGATGGAGGAGAACCACTCCATAGCCTTAAATTGTTTCGTGATCTGGGGCTTGTCCCTCTTAACTATGATATTCCCTTCAACCCCCTCTATGTCATTGATGACAAGGTCTTTCGCCTTTTTGATATTTTATGGGACTACAGAGATATTGAGGGGTTATTGGACAAAATGAAAACCGCATCAGAGACTTCTCAAAACCTTCAGGACGTCATAAATACTGTTTTTGAGGACGAGGATCTTCAGATTATCTTCACCGGTGCCATCACCAGTTATGAGGGATCTCCTCCTCAACACCTTGACGCGACTTCCTATGATTCACTCTATATGCTTTGCACATTATTTACGGAGACGATGATAGAAGCTCATGAAGGACACCCCCCGACTCGACCCTGGCTTTCTATTAAGGGGGGGAATGCTCAACTTCCCCTTGCCTTAAACGCAGGCTTAAAAAACAAAATTGAATATGGCCATACGTTGACATCTATTTACAAAGTCGATCAAAAAATGGTTTTAAAATTTAATAAAGAACATGTCATTCACACTGACATCGTCCTTTTGGCCATTCCTTGTTCAGTCTATAAAGAGATTGATATTGCAACCGACTTCATCCCTCAGGATAGATTAGACCTTATTCATTCCATACAATACGGCACAAGTGCAAAAATTCTTTTTTCTTATTCTTCAGTCGACAAAACAAAAGACAATAATTTAAAAGAAATATTTGCGTCACCCTCCTTCGTCAGTTGGTCAAACAATGTTGACGATGTAAGGACCCTCTATTTTGGAGGGGAATACGGAACGTATGACGTAAAACAAGCCAAAACGCTTCTCGATCAAGGCACTAAGATGATCAACATGATTAATCCGAATGTTGAAGTCGATTCTCAAATCCTTGAGACGGCCAAGGATTCACAATATGTAGCCTACAAAAATTGTGTCTATAAAAGCTGGGCACATGATCCATATGCAAAAGGATGCTATATCAATCGTGCCCCTGGCACAGCAGCCTTCTTAAATGAAACGGAAGTTATCGGCGGAGAAAAAGTCAGAAAACTATTTAGCCCTATTCAAGACAGGGTCTTCTTTGCGGGAGAGCATGCGACCATTCTCGATGACTTCGGGACTTTGGAAGGCGCTATTGAGTCAGGCGATCGTGCTGCACGCTTAATCAATAAGTCGATTGGGTGACCTTGAAAACAGGGGGCTGTTTTTGATGATTTATATATAAAACAGGGGGCTGTTTTTAATGTTTCTGCGCAAAACAGCCGTCTGTTTTGTTGACTTTAACAAAAATACTCCTTATACTCTAAAAAATGAAATGTTCTAAAAGGCAATTAAATCAATGCATAGAAAGGCTCTTGATTATTTAAAAGACAATTGGATATCCTCTGCCGACCGCAAACCTTTAATTATTAGAGGGGCACGTCAAGTCGGAAAGACATGGCTTGTTCGTAAATTGGCTACCCTCTGCAATAAGTCACTGATTGAAATCAACTTCGAAAAAGATCCTCAAGCCTATACTCTCTTCACGAGCAACGATCCTCAGCAGATTTTAAGGAATCTGAGCGCTTTTTTGAATCAAACAATCGATATACCCAACTGTCTCTTGTTCCTGGATGAAGTCCAAGTTGTTCCTGATATTCTTGCAAAGTTAAGATGGTTTTACGAGAACTGTCCTGAATTGGCCGTTATTTCTGCAGGCTCATTATTAGATTTTGTACTTGAAGATCATACATTTAGTATGCCTGTCGGTCGCGTCTCCTATTTGCATTTAGAACCTCTTTCCTTTGAAGAGTTCTTATTAGCTCGAGGTCAGGAGCGTCTCTATGATTATCTTCAAAATTTTCAGATTGAAGAAGTCATACCTGATGCAATACACGCTCAATTTTCCTCTTTTTTTAAGGAGTATATTCTCGTTGGAGGAATGCCCGCGGTTGTTATCAATTGGGTCAAAGAGCAATCCATTCCGAGGACCCATCAAATCCAAAATGATCTTTTATCAACATATAGGGATGATTTTGCCAAATATGGGGGACGGATTTCTATCAATACTCTTGATGAAATTATGATGTCTATCCCTAAAAGACTTGGCCAAAAATATGTATATAGTAAGGTAAACCCATCACTCAATAGCCAAACAGTTAAACAAGTTTTATCTCTCTTAAATAAAGCACGAATTTGTCATCGAATTTCAGGAAGTTCAGCGGGTGGAATCCCACTCTCTTCAGAATTAAAGGAAAAATATTTTAAAGAAATTTTCTTAGACACAGGCTTAAGTAGTGTTGCCTTGGGACTAAACTACATTGATATTCAATCTATAAATGAGCTAAACTTAATTAATAATGGGGCTATTTCTGAGCAAGTTGTTGGACAAATATTACGGACAATCTTTCCTTTTTATGTAGAACCAGCCTTGTATTATTGGCAACGGGATGTCTCGGGTTCTAATGCAGAAATTGATTATGTCATTCAACATGGAAATCAAGTTATTCCCATTGAGGTTAAATCAGGGAGCACTGGAAGCTTAAAATCATTACACCTCTTTATGGAAATCAAAAAGAAAGACTTAGCCGTTCGAATTAATTCTGAAAGTCCTTCCATAACAAATGTTGAGGTTATAGGTAGCCAAAAACAAACAGTAGCCTACACTCTTCTCTCCCTACCCTTTTATCTTATGGAACAAATCCACCGCTTACTAAATTTGTCTAAATCTCCAAACCACGGGACCTCACCACCCGTGCCAATGTAACCGCATGAACTTCTTTTGCACCCGCTTTCAATAGGGCTTTAGAACAAGCCGTTAAGGTCGCACCTGTTGTAAAGACATCATCTACCAGCACAACTGTTCTCTCTTGAAGGAGGGGCTTCTTGCTATCCGAAATCTTAAAAGCTCCCCTGACATTGGTCCGTCTTTTTTCCTTCGAGAAATGGCCCTGTGAAGCCGTTCGTCTCTGTCGGATCAATAGGGAGGGGTCATAAGTCCATCCCTTCAGAGTGGCCATCTCGCGGGCCAGGAGTGCTGCTTGATTATAGGTTCTCATGAACAATCGAGTCCAATGAAGGGGCACAGGAATACAAAGAGGATCATCCACATCCTCAATAACCCGCGCCATCCACTTCGCAAAAAGAGGAGCTGAACCAATACTATCCGTATGTTTGAATTTTAAGATCAGGTTCTTACTTTCTGTTGTATAACAAAAAACGGAACGAGCCGTTGAATAGTGAGGTTGTTTGTGAGAACAGATTCCACATAAGGCGCTCTCTTCAATTTCAAAATCAAAGGGAAGACCGCAACAAGCGCAAAAAGGCTTTGTGATAAAGGGAATAAGGGGCCAACAAGCTGTACACAAGCCGTCCTGAGTCTCAACGATTGTTCCACACTGAATACATCGCAGAGGGATCAAAAGATCCAAAAGTTGATTAAAGGGAGAAAGGTTGATCCGCATGCATATAGGCCGACTCAAGAGTATTACGCAATAGGGAAACAACAGTCATGGGCCCGACACCGCCAGGTACGGGTGTAATGGCTCCCGCTTTGAGCAGAGCCTGGTCAAAATCAACGTCTCCAACAAGATCTCCATTAGCTAGTCGATTGATACCCACATCAATAACTGTAGCCCCTTTCTTTATCCAATCTCCTTGAATAAAACGAGGTTTTCCAATAGCGACAATAAGGATATCCGCTGCCTCGCAGAATGAAGCTAAGTCTTTCGTTTTTGAATTCGCAATCGAAACTGTACACCCTTGTTGAAGCAAAAGAAGGGCCATGGGGCGACCCACAAGAATGGACGTCCCAATAATTCCAACTCGTAGTCCACTCAGTGATGGATTAACTGTCTGAATAAGATCGAGACACCCTAAAGGCGTACACGGCACAAAGCCTCCTTTTATCCCCTGGAAAAGCTTTCCTGAATTGAGAGGGTGGAGTCCGTCTACATCCTTTAGGGGATCAATACAAGAAAGAAGATGAAATCTATCAAGATGATCCGGCGTCGGAAGCTGTAAAATGATCCCATGAATATTTTCAGCCTGATTAAGCTCGTTGATTCTATACTCAATGTCTTGAAGAGAGGCCGTATTCGGAAAAACATGTTCTTCAAAATGATACCCCAAAGCTTTTGCCTGAAGTCCTTTTGTTTTTACATACAATTGACTTGAGGGATTATCTCCAATTCTAAGTGCAGCCAGTCCAGGTATTGTCCCTGTATTTTTTTTAAGTTCAATGACAAGTGTCAATAGTCTTTTCTTGAGCTCTTCTGCTCGTTTGCGGCCATCAATAATCTTATACACTGCTCACCAAAAGCCTCAACATAAGCCTTCCAATGACCTCTTGAACAAACCATAGAATAAGAATGAGAACCACGGGAGAAAGGTCAAATCCACCCATGATGGGTATAAAACGACGTATTCTCGCAAGAACAGGTTCGGTTACCCTATACAAAAACTGCATCAACCCAACGACAAAATTATTTGAATTATTAATGATATTAAAGTTGACAAGCCAGCTCATGATTACACTTAAAATTACAATCCACTTATATATTCCAATAGCAGCACTTAAGACGGCTAATAAAGGAATGAGAATGATGTCCATGTTTTGAGTCTCCCTCTCAAGAATTGTGGTCAGTATACAGGCCTCACAAGGAGGGCGCCATAATTAATTTCTTAAGGACGCTTTAGGGATTTACATTTGTAAAAAAACACTTAAAATTCGGGTAAAATTAATGAAGACAGGGGACTAAGAGTGATTAGCAAGAAGCAGTCTATTGGCATGGTATTAACGGTTGGGCTTGGTCTTATCGGATGTGAGACATCAAATCCAAACGATAAAATGAATGTTAAGTCCCCCATGTCCTTTCTGAAAGCCAACAAAGAGATTTCTCCTCCTGTCGCTCAAGCCTTTCAACTCCTAAAAGAAGAAAAGTTTAAAGAAGCTTCTAAATTTATAAATTTTGCGCTTCAATCTCAGCCGAAGTCAGTCATATTGCATCTTCTTAACTCTCTCACATACGAAAAATTAGCTGAACGAGGCGATGCTGGGGGTTTAGAGCTTGCTGCTGTCGGTTATCAAAACGTCATAAATCTAGATGGATCCAATGCTTTTGCAATAACTCAACTGGGTAAAATTAAGTATCGTGAGAATAAATTTGCGGAAGCTCAAGAGAACTTTGCGAATGCTCTTTTGGTCAAGCCTGACGATGTTAATCTTTTGCAAGAACTTGCAGCTGCCTCTTACTATGCCCATGATGTTAAAACAGCACTTGTTGCCATTGATAAAGCTGTAAAACTAAAACCAAATGATCCCCTCATTAACCGATCAGCGGCTATGATTCATGCAGCCCTTGGTAATTTCACGACTGCACAAAAACACATCGATTTATTTCAAAAACAAGCCGGAAAAGATCCTGCCATTGAACAACTGGCTTCAAGATACAATGACTGGGTTACTCTCTATAAAAGCGGAAGACTCTCTCTTGCAGCAGCAAAAGAACCGACCCCCCCACCAACACCAACAACCGGTGCAGCAGCGACAACCGAACCTCCATTACCTGCAGCAAATGTGGACGTGACACCTCCTCCGACTGAATCGACGCCGAAGGAATCATTATCCGGCAAGAATGATGGCGGCGGTGATACCGCACCAAGTGAGGGAGATGCAGGAGCTCCAGCAGCCCCTCAAGAAGTGGCTCAAACAGATTTGCAATCTCCTTATGGCCCTCAAATTGTTATAGACGTCTATCTGCTTCAACTTTCTGAAGACGTTAGAACCTCAAAGGGTAACAATATTATGGACAACCTCGCCGTAACTCTTACACCAGGTGGTTTCGCATCCTTCAGAGGAAGAATGGGAGGAACTGGAGTTTCGAATGCTGGAACGAATGGAGATACCACGGTCGTGAATCCATCAACTGGATTCAGAGCTACAGAAGGAGGCTCAAATCAATTTACAACGGCTGATATAACCGGGGGAGCCGCTCCTGTTTTTACCCCCGCCACACAAGCAATCAACTTTAACCAAGCCGGTTCAGTCTTTGGAAATGTGTATTCTGGTGGAATTACATGGGCCGGCCTTACCTACAGCCTCAACATTGCAAATGCCGTTGACATTCGTTCTCAAATCGTAAGCCGCCCGACGCTGATGACGTATCTCAATAAACAAACGACTCTTTTTACAGGTGATCAGATCGTACAAGGTATTACAGGTCAGTATGGTGGAAATCTTCTCAAATATAACTTGGGCTTAACAACTGTTATCACGCCTACGAAAATTGAAGGAGACGAAGTTAGCTTTGATGTCAATATTGAAGGACTCGTTCCTACGAGCGATCTTAACCAACTCTCTCAAGGGTTGACTGTTAGAATTGCGCAAATTACAACCCATGCAAAAATGAAATTTGGAGAAACACTGACGATCGGCGGTGTTTATACAAACTCAGATTTTTATACAAAAGAGGGTTTCCCTGGGCTACAAGATCTTCCTTTAGTCCAGTACTTTTTTGCTAATGAAAACACGAGAAGCCTTCGTCGTTCAGCTTTAATTATGATAACGCCTCGTTCCCCTGAGTTGCTCAAAAGTGCTGTGAGCAGAGCTCTTGCCCGAGGAAAGAATCGCCCGAATCTCGATGAGCTTAGCAACCGTCACCCCGATTGGTTTAGTGCCCATCCTAACCTCGATCCTATTATCCACCAGTTCTCAAAGGATCCCGCTACTTATTATGAATTTAGAACAGGGGATATTCTGCCGCCAAGTTGGGGTTGGGAAGAACCCTTGCAGCAAAAGCTCGATAGCTTAGCTGGGTTCATGTATTTCTAGGGAATTGCGGGCAAACTGTTGTACAGAAAACACATTTTGGGAAGAGAGGATATTATTTTTTTCCAAAGAGTGCATGCAAGTTGACGATCTTAGGGACCTTATATTTACTGGAAATTGAACAAAAAAAAAGAGCCGGGTTAAAAACCCGGCCAAGTTTAACAGGGAGGTTTCACGTCTGGGAGACGTAGGACCGAAAAATCGGCCCCCGGGTCCGAAGACCCTAATATCCGAGCATCGCGCCCAGATAAATAACTCAGCCCAGGTACAGGGAGGTGTTTCCTGAGCTGATGCATTACATATAATAGACCTATCCACTTTCAACCAGCATAATTTTTGCATCTCAGGTATGTTTATTCTGCATATCGTAAACAAAAATTTTTTTATGATTTTTTTCAACTTTGTTTCACGTGAAACATTTGCCTTCGTTTCTATTCACCACAGGTGTCATCCCACTGCCATTAAGTTAAGGAAAACAGCCCACCACCTGGGTCGTCCCGGAAACAAGAATATCTTGAGCGAAGCTCAAGTCTTCTTGTTGTCCGGGATCCAGGACCAATACTCTTTCCGGAGGAAAGAAGGAATCATTACATTGCTTCGCAATGCGTTATTGCCCTGGATCCCGGGCCATGAGAAATCTAAGCTTCGCTTAGCATTTCTCATCCCCGGGACGACCCTAGCGGTGGGCAGTTCGCCCTAACTTAATAGCAGTGTGGTGTCATCCTTGGACAATAAAAGCTTCGTTTTCCAGAGGAAAACGTTAGCTTTTATTGATCCGAGGATGACATGGGCGGGTGGTGTGGTGATTAGTTATTAGAAGTTTAATTTTAACGACTTATTTATCCTTTGCCTTTACTCTAAATTCAGACTTGGAGGTTGATATGAATCCACTACTCAAAACTTCTGCCATTTCATTGGCAAAGATGATCCGCGAAAAGAAGAAATCAGCGGAAGATGTTGTCAAAACTTATATCACTCAAGCCAAAAAGGTAAATCCTGCCCTCAATGCTATTGTCAAAGATAGATATGAGCTCGCCCTGAAAGAGGCAAAAGACGTTGATCAACACCTGAAAGAAAGGCTTAATGAAGAACAGCCTCTCCTTGGTGTTCCTTGCTCGATTAAGGAATTATACGCCTTAACCGGAATGCCCCAAACAGGGGGACTTGTGTACCTCAAAAATAATATCTCAAAAGAAGATGCCACGGTCGTAAGTCGCATCAAGGCTGCAGGGGCAATTCCGATTGGAGTGACGAATGTTCCGGCCTTAGCGCTGCATTATGAATCCAGAAATAAAGTTTACGGTCAAACCAATAATCCTTACAACTTAGCTCATATACCTGGAGGAAGCTCTGGTGGCGAAGGTGCAATCATTAGTGCTGCAGGAGCGGCCTTTGGTTTAGGGTCTGACATTGGAGGATCCATCCGAATGCCTGCTTTCTTTTGTGGCATTTTTGGACACAAGCCAAGCAGTGGCTTGGTTCCTACAACGGGACACTTTCCCTATTTTGAAGATGTTCGTGCCAGACGTTATCTGGGCCTAGGCCCCATGACACGAACTGCAAAGGATCTCATGCCGATTTTAAAAGTCATTGTGGGACCTGATGGACTTGATGAATCTACAGAAAAAATGAAGCTGGGAGATGAAAAAAAGGTCAAAATACCAGAATTGACCTATTATTATATTAATCACAAAAACCTCCACAAGGACGTCAAAAAAGCACAAGACAACGCAATCCGAGCCCTCAAAGACAGCGGTGCAACAGTTCAGGAAATACCTTTAGGGAAATTTAAGTACTCTTTTGATATCTGGCTTTCATCTATCGTGACTGTCATTCCAAGCCGTAAATTTAGGGAGATACTCGGAGGGGGGAAAGCAATATATCCTCTCAAAGAGTTAATTAAAGAAGTGTTCGGCAAATCTGACTATCCATTCTATATTATCCTAAATATGCTTATAGCGACTATTACTGATCATGTTGGAAAAAGACGAGCCAAAAAATTCTTTGAGATGGGTGAAGTTTTTCGTAATGAACTAGATAAGCTGCTAGGAAAGAATGGAATTCTCATTTATCCAACCCATCCCTACCCCGCCGTCAAACACGGGAGAGGAGCATTCTATCTTACAAGAGTTGGATTTACAGGTATATTTAACATCCTCCACACACCCGCAACGGCAATACCTATGGGATTCAGCCAGGAAGGCCTGCCCGTAGGAATTCAAGCCGTGGCGCGCAAAGGCAATGATCACCTCACAATTGCTGTTGCGTGCTTTCTGGAAGATCAGGGCTTTGGCTGGATTCCTCCCAAACTTGCGGAGTAATCAGGCCTGTCTTTTCGGGGTATCGATAAAGCCGTCCAAGGCCGCTCCCCTTGAATATCTCTTGCTCTCTCTATTGAGAAACCACCCTCTGTGATCCAAACTGCATGGCTCCCGCCCCTCCATACATCATACCGATCAAGGACAAGGTGGGCCTCAAGACAGGGAACTCTGCAAGGCTCTAAATGAATCATAATACCGCCTTTAATACAGGACTGTTGAGTATTCGTAATGATAAGAGGTTTATTTTTCACTTTTGCTTTACAAACTCCTTCTTCACAGTCAAGAGAATCAATCGTGTTCGCTGCAAGAGCCTGCTGCCATGTTTCTGCCGTAAACTTACCCTTTCTTACCGAGCTCACATATAGATTACCCTTATCAAACAGAGCCGCAACTTTTCCTTGCCCATCAATGAGAATGTCAGGCGCCACCCCCCAGAAAGTCATACTACAACCAAAGCCAATAGGAAGAAGCCCCCACAGTCTCCATTTATCACTCCATAAGCTGAGCCATAATCCTCCAAGGACAACGAGAACGAAGGAGAGAAAAGGTGGGCTCGCAACCCAGATGTTCGAACCCGGCCATGAAGCAACGGATGACGCAATCATAATCAATCCATCCAATCCTTTATCAAAGACCCATAAAGGGCCCTCCCCTAATCCCAACGGGGCAAGGAGACACGTTAAAAGAGCGGATGGCATGATGACGAGGCTTGTGAGAGGAACAGCCACCAAATTGGCTTCAATAGCATGCAGACTAAAACGGTGAAACAGAGCAATCGTAAACGGAAGGGTTGCAAGGGTTGCAAGGAAAGAGGTAAAAGCGAGACCTCCACTATACACAATAAACCGCCGGATAGGCCCTCCCCCCACCATAAAATGAGCGAGAGGGTTCTTAAAGGCTTCATAGCCTGTAATGAGAGCAATGACAGCGGCAAAGGACAGCTGAAAACTTGGACCCAAAAGAGCCTCTGGTGTTATCAGAAGAATAACAAAAGCAGCCAAAGCAACCGTCCTTAAGGACAGCGCTGACCGATTTATAAGGATCGCACCCATCACCATGGATATCATGATGAAGGCCCGCTGGGCGGGAATACCAAAGCCTGAAAGAATAAGGTAAAGAAGCGTCATCAGTATCGTGCCAATCGCTGCTATCTTCTTGCTGTTATATGCCAGACACAGGGACGGTATCAGCGCAATCCCGCGCCGGATAATCAAAAACACAACGCCAGCGATAATAGAGAGATGAAGACCCGAGATAGCAAGGATATGGGCGAGACCTGAGTTAATAAAAACCTCCCGGATCTCTTCGGGAATGGCGGCTTTATCGCCCGTAATCAGAGCGGCAGCAATGCCCCCTTTAGGCGGTGTCAAATGATTCAGAAAGTAAGCTGTTATTTCCTCTCGGCTCTTTTCAAGGTTTGAGTCCCAGGTTGGCTTTGTGCCAATGACGTCTGGAGGCGAAAGGGCAAATCCCGTTGCCCCAATGCCTTGAAAATAGGCCTGCCGGCGGAAGTCAAATCCTCGTGGAATGGACG
The DNA here is from genome assembly GCA_013287665.1 of Alphaproteobacteria bacterium. GTDB lineage: Bacteria > Pseudomonadota > Alphaproteobacteria > UBA9655 > UBA9655 > UBA9655. The sequence continues at coordinate 4,398 of JABDDK010000024.1, read as the reverse complement.
GCTCTGAGATCGGATTCAACTTCACGCGAATCCGAATGATTTGCCCAGGCCAAAGCCGCTCGCGCTTTCCCTTCATCGTAAGACGTATCTTTTGAGGCAACTTTTCCGCCGTCTCGGCCTTCAACTCAGTCAAAATAAGTCTCTGATAATATTCACCTTTTTTTGTTGGCTTAAGCTCAACTTGACTGACCCGTCCCTCAATCAAAAGGGGCCGTAAAGGATAATGCAGCATTTCCGTCTTGAGGGAATGGGTACGATAAAGAGCGGCCGAAAAGCCAAGAGCGATAAAGCCGATACTTAACATAACCAAGCGAAAGGTCCGAAGACGGGCCCCTAATAAGGCGAGGACAAAAAACAGGAAACACCCAACGCCCCACAGATAGGACGGCTCAACGGGCAGATAGAAATAGAGCGAAATCCCCAGCCCTAATAAGACAGGCAACCACAAGGGCCACCGTTGAAAGTCATTGAATATATAGGTTCTTAAACGCTCTGTTAAGGTCATGATTCACCCCGGACTTAGGGTTAAGATGACCTAGTATTTCGTATTTTAAGCAGAAAGAAAAGGGGGTCTAATTGCTCTTAACGATTCATTAATTTTCTCTTGTTATAACCAAGAGGATCATAGGGAGAAACGATGCCAAGTTACGATTTATTGAATACCTATAATACGATTCGTGCAGGTACCGTTGATCTTTGCATGCCGCTCTGTACGGAAGACTATGGGGTTCAACCCATCATTGATGTGAGCCCTCCGAAATGGCATCTGGCCCATACGACTTGGTTTTTCGAAACGTTTATTTTGGTGCCTTATATGAAAGGATATAAGGTCTTTAATTCAGATTTTGCACACTTATTTAATAGCTATTATGAATCGTGCGGAGACAGAGTTCTAAGATCCGAACGAGGCAATCTCACACGCCCGACAGTTAAGGAAATTTATGCGTATAGGGAATATGTTGATCAAAACATAAGGAAGTTACTTGCCGGATCTGTTCTTGAGAGCTCACTGCAAGAGTTGTTTATCATAGGCTTAGAACACGAACAACAGCATCAGGAACTCCTCCAAGCCGATATTAAATATATATTTGGGACTCATCCATTACTTCCGGCTTATAGACAAGAAACTCAGCAACAAATAAACCCTAAAAAGAATCCCCAATTTATCAAAATTAATGAAGGCGTTTATCCTATAGGTGCAACAGAGTCGGCCTTTAGTTTTGATAATGAAAAAGGGCGTCACAACACCTATATCCACCCCTTTGAAATTGCAGACAGTCTCGTCACAAATGGAGACTATTTGGAATTTATAAAGAATAAGGGATATGAGACTTTCAGCCTTTGGCATGATGAGGGATGGGCCTTTATCAACCACCATCACCTTAAGGCTCCTCTTTATTGGCAAAAGCGTGAGGATGAGTGGTTTTATTATACCCTTCAAGGCCTTCAAAAAATGAACGAGAATGAGCCTGTTGGTCACGTTAGTTTTTATGAAGCCCATGCATATGCCGACTGGGCCGGCATGCGATTACCTACTGAATTTGAATGGGAAGTTGCCGCCCCCCACTTTTCTTGGGGAGAAAGGTGGGAGTGGACTCAAAGTGCCTACCTCCCCTACCCAGGATTCCAAAAAGAGTCAGGCGCCATTGGAGAATATAACGGTAAGTTTATGGTGAACCAAATGGTGCTTCGTGGTGCGTCATGTGCAACGTCTCTTCAGCAAAAGCGTATCACCTACCGTAATTTTTTCCATCCCCATATTCGTCATCAATTTTCAGGCATAAGACTCGCGAGACAAGGAAAATAAACATGAGTGAACTTGAACAACACGTCCTAACTGGCTTATCTGCAAACCAAAAATACCTTCCCAGTTCCTTTTTTTTATGATGAGGAAGGCAGCGCCATTTATCAAAAAATTACATCATGTGAAGACTACTATTTGATCCGTTCCGAAATTGAAGCTTTAGAAAACAATAAAAAGAACATCGTTGAGAGTTTTAATGTCGGAGAAGAGTCCTTCGACCTTGTCGATTTAGGGGCTGGTGACGCTATGAAAACCAGCATTCTTATCCATGAATGTTTAGCCCAAAGCCAAAATATGACATATGTTCCCGTTGATATTTCCCCTAAATTTATTAAGGATGCGCAAACCCGCTTTAAAGATATTCGTTTACCTATCAAACCTCTTATTGGGAACTACTTTGATATTATACCAACCCTGGGGAAGAAGACCCGGAAGGTCATTTGTTTCTTGGGGTCGAATATTGGAAATTTTAAAAACCATGAAGAAGATCATTTTTTAACAGAGGTGAGAAAAATTATGCACCCTAAAGATATCCTGCTGTTAGGGTGTGATTTGATCAAGGATCCCAAGGTCATTCTGCAAGCTTATAATGACAGAGAAGGCCATACAAAACGATTTAACTTGAATATGCTTGAGAGAATAAATAGAGATCTTGGTGGAAACATTAATAAGGATAACTTTATTCATTATCCTATCTTTGACCCTCTTGAGCCAGGTGCCAAGAGCTTTCTCGTCAGCACAAAAGATCAAATCGTAGAGCTTAAAAAATACAACAAGACAATTAATTTCCATAAATGGGAACACATCCATACAGAAACGTCCCGTAAATACTCCGTAAAAAGCCTCGATCACCTCGCTGAAAGAACGGGCCTGAAGATAAAAGACCACTTCTTTTGCACTCAAAAAGGCTATGTCGTTGCTTCACTTATGAGAGCTGTAGACGATTCTATTTAAACAAAATAGTATTCTGTTCCTTTTCATATATATATCGAAAATAAGCCATAAAAGCCTCTTTACGTGCCTCATTAACTTTTTCCCTGAGGCCAATTGTCGTCAACTTGTACCCCTTACTTCCAATAAAATATTGCTGAATGATACTGTCTTCAGTGATATCCCTTGTGACAACACAGTTATCAAGGAATATGTTGTGAACGAGCAGCATACGTTCAATATCTTCGAAAGACTGCACTGTTACTTTTTGTCGCGCCAAAGCTCTAATAATTCCATTTAAAAAATATTTCGCATTACTGTCTTTATCTTCAAAAGGAATCGTTTTCGAAGACTGGTTCCATGACTTTATAAACAGCTCATATCCATAAGTAACTTGAAATGCTCCTAAACTGTCATTCTGATCTTTACCATCTCTATCTTTTTTCAAAACAGTCGATGAATAAAGGGCACAGGCTGTACTTGTAAGAATTGTTTCCATATCTGGCATTGGGTCACAACTCAGCCAAAAATCGCGTAGCCTTCTTTCAAGCGTTGGTTCTTCATCAACCAGGAACTCTCCTATCCAACGCAGCGTATTTCCAGATGTTTTATGAATCTTGTCGCGCAGTCCATCGCCTAAATATCGAATAAAAGTCCCAGTTTTGTTACTAAGATAAGACCCCCACCCTTCAGGAGCCTTTTCAACTATAGACCACCCCTCAGGAGCCTCTTCAACTTTAGGTCGTCTTTTTTGAGTCACAAATGCATCTATCTCTTGGACAAGAGGCTCCTCATAATCCGCATAAGCCTTTGAAAAGGTTGCGAGATTTAATATCAATGAGAGGATGAGAAAATATGAAATCTTTTTAAACATGTTAGCTCCCTTAAATTGTGAAGATTACTTCAACATGATGATCATTCAGTGTCAAGATAGAGTCTTGCCGTCTCACGCCTCCCCTCCCAATTCTTGAGGTAGATATTAGCCAAGACTGGATCATCAATGATGACGATATTCTCAGCATTCCGGGACTCGGCGGCTTTGCTGAAATTGAAGGAACCCGTTAACACAAAGCGATCATCAAAGATCATCACTTTGTTATGGGCAATTCCTTGCGCCGAATCGATGAAGAGAGACAGGCCATTTTGTCCCAAATAATTGAGCTGAGAATATTTTTCCTTCAGTTGAGATTTATCAATGAGGATTTGAACATTAACCCCTCGTTTATGAGCCGTAACAAGTGCCTCTGCAATCGGCTGAGACGTGAAAGAATAGGCCATCACATCTATGGATTTTTTAGCATTATCAATTGAGGAAACAATGAGATTCGTACACCGTCCATTGGGGCTAAAACAGGCCCTGATTGGAGGTGACTCACCCGTTGTTGATGGCCAACTTTCGTGGGCAGGAACGAGCGTATACCCAACACCACACCCAATCATAAAAGCGACGGCAAGAGCTGCATAAATGGTTTGAGATTTGGACTTTAGGGTACGGATAAGGCCTCTCTTGTCTTGAGGATAAAGCCAAATTCTGAATACATTTCTCCCTTAAGGATACATTTTATGGCGTGATCGATAAAGGGAGAGAGTGTCTGCGGCAACTCCTCCAAAGGAAAGAAGTTCACATCATCCGCTTTGTGGGGCTCGAGATTGCGAATCACACC
>JABDDK010000023.1:16456-25144 GCA_013287665.1 Alphaproteobacteria bacterium | reverse complement strand
TAATGTTACAATGGGAGGAAACGTTATTACAGATCATGGTAATGGCTCTGATACCATTTACGGAGATGCTCAGACGATCTCCTTTTCTGTGCAAGGAGGGACGGTAACGAATCCTGGTCAAGGGTCTTACTTTAATCTGTTCCAAAATGCGACCGTTATCACCAAAACTGACGCAGCGGCTTATATGACAGATAACACCCTCACCTTGGCTGGTAATACGATCCAAGGAGGCTCAGGAAATGATGTCATCTATGCGAGTTTGCAAAACTTGAGCTTCAGCGCACATGCTGGATCTGGAGCATCAGGAGCTGGGGCTTATTTTTCAGGTACCATCACCTATCCCAATGGTGGAAGTTCACCTACTGGACTTGAAACTCCTGTTATCGACACTGGCAACCACATCACCTTTGGGAATGATGTGGTAAATGGCGGAGCTGGTAACGACACCATCATTGGCAGTGATGCGCTGAATCTCTCAGGGCTTGATAACTTCTTACAAGTTTTAAATACAATCGGGTGGAGTGACAATACACTGACAGGCGGAACTGGGGCTGATAAGTTTGAGTTTTCTCTTGCTTCTCTTCATAACGATGGGCATCTCGAGAATCAAGGCCATGCCACGATCACTGACTTTAGCACAAGTCAGGGAGATAAGCTGGTCTTCAAGGTTGCAGCAGGCGTCGATCTTGCAGCTATCAATGCGGACACGGTGTTTACTCATCCAAATGTAGGAGGAGGTCCTGCACTTGATACAGTGGCCACCTTCCATGATGGCAGCAGTATCACACTGCTTGACGTGAACATCGCAGCCTTCAGTGCAGCCAATACAGTATTGGTGCACTAACTCCTAAAACCAAGCAAAGCCCCGATGAGGATCTGGGGCTTTTGCTTTTGGGCACAAAACACTTTCCCCATCTTCCGGTTTCACAAACATAGCTCTCGTTCGTTCATATGGTGTTGCTCTTTCTCCAACCGGGCTGTGATCTCAAGGGATTTTCTGGCCTGGGTTTGGGCGTGGATGAGATCATCGGCGGTATTGTGAGTGAGGCCATGGTGCAAGAGTAAGTCTCCTTCTTTGCGGCGGAGGAAGTCGATCTCGGCGCTATCATGGGTTTGGGTGAGATGGCTGTAATCCTTGTGCTCAAGTTCTCGAGAGATCTGGACCATATTTGCCATTTGGCCTGCGGAGGGGTTTTCGCCATGGGTTTCCTTATGCCGCATGACGCTCTCCGCACAGTATGAGGCTGCCTTGTCGGAAAGGGCGTGCTGGGACTGAAGCTCCCGAGTTAAACGCGGGAGTTGCTCTTGATTCGTGTCTAGCTCCCTCCTTGCCGTAAACGACAGGTGGAGGGGTTCGTGCTTTCCTTGTTTGAGAGCTTCAAAATAGAGGCGACCCTCGATTGCGGCCTGACGCTCAGCCAGTTGGAAGGCATGGAAGGGATTTTCTCCTTCCTCCATGAGGTCTTGTTGGATTTCTGGAATACGTGCTTGCTCATAGATGGCTCGTGGGGTGTTTACTGGAGGTGATTCAATCCTTGGACTATTTCGCTCCACTTGCACCGACGGCTCCCGTTTAAGTGTTTCAGCACGGACCTCCTCTCTCTCACTGATGGGGGAAAGGGGCTCAATTCTTATTTCTCTCTCCTGGTTGATCCCTAGAAAATGGTCAGCCACTTTCCAGAACGCCTTTTTGGAAACAGCGCCCATGGCATCGAGCTCATCAGACAGGCGGGTAAATATTTTAGTGATGAGATGGTCATCTTCTTGCATCAACTTATTCAGGGAGTCTGTATCTAAGTAATCAGCAGCTGAAAGCTTTTCCCCCGATTTGGAAAGAACCTCGGGCAGCTTCTCTGGCTGCCAGAAATCAAGGGAGCTGCCAAAAACATGAACGCCTTCCCTGTGCCGTGTCATCCCAACATAACTCAGGTTCTGAGACATCCCATAGGAAGCCAGCAGAAACGTTTGGTCGACCGTTGTTCCTTGAGACTTGTGGATGGTCACAGCCCACCCGTGATCAAAGTAGGGATTGAGGTTGGGTGCAAAGGACACATCCTTGCCATCGTCCAGCTTGATCTCCACCTTTTGCTGATCAAGATCGGTTATTGTTCCTAATGAGCCGTTTTTAACCCCCAAACCAGTATTATTCCGGGTGAAGACTACCTTGTCCCCTTTGGAAAAACCCTTCTGCTCAACTTGAGCCCACTTCCGCCCAAAGTCATCTTCTCTATCTTTCTTGATCTGAAATGTGAACTCAACGTTTGAAAGATGACCCGATTCCTTAAGCAAAGCCCTGACTGTATGATTTAAATCATTCACATCTTTGTTTGTGTGAGCCAGAATAAGGGTGCTCTTGTCCGGAGATTCCTGTGTGCTGGCGTGCCAAGCGTGAACGAGGGTTTCCTTTGTCAGTAGGCGCTTGTCAAAGGGGGGTTCTGGGGATTTGGGAGCCTCTTCATTCACAATATGGACGTAGCCTCGGTCAGCGTATTCCTGAATGGCAGCTTGGGTTTGCTGCTTGCCAAAGAGGACGGTTGCTTGCTTTTGCCAGTCTTCTTTCTGTCGAATAACGGTGTTTAGCTCTGATTTGCCTAAGCGTTCTGTCACAAGCCGGAAAGCAGGGCCTGCCTCGACAGGCTGGAGCTGAGCCCCATCCCCAACAACGATAAGCTTAACGCCGAGCTGTTTTACAGTGCTCATGAGCTTGTCAAACCTTGGAATGTCCACCATACCAGCTTCATCAAGGACGAGGACGCTATTCGCATTGTATTGACACCGCCCTTGCTCATAGGACAGCAGAAACTTATGCAGGGTAGTTGAGGGTATGCCACTATCTTCAAGGTTCTGTGCTGCCTTTCCCGTGGGAGCGAGACCGTAGACATTGTACCCCTCTGCTTTCCATATGTCCTGACACACCCCAAGCGCCGTTGTCTTGCCTGCGCCTGCAATACCAACCATACACTTGATTTGACCGGTATCAGCCAGGTGATAGATGGCCTTGATCTGGTCTTGGGAAAGGCCCCCATGCTCCTTTAGGGTTTCATTGGCATTCTGGATGCCCTTGACGATTCCTTGCTCCGTAACACCATGGGTTTTGGCTTTATCCAGTGTCTCTGCTCGCTCCACAAGGGATCTCTCGGCCTTTAGCATTTCGCGGGTGGTATAGATGGCTTTGCCGTCCTTCTCTTCTGTCCTGAGGAGTATCAACTCTGGGGAGCTCTGAAGCCGCGCCTCAAGCCTTTGAAACAGAGCAATATCATCCACATAACGGTGCAGAACTTTCTGCACGTCCGCCCACATAAACGTCGCATGGTGTTTTGTAGCAATATCCAACACAACTTCCGGGTTTCGAACAATCCGATAAAGATTCCGGAGCTGAACCGCTTGAAACTCTTTTGCCTTGTCTGTAATAGGACCACTTTGATTTTGAGGGCTTTTAGATTGTTCCTTTCTCTCAAATTCCAAGGCCCCCTTTCCCCGTTTAGGCTGAGGCTCCATCTCAATCCCCCGATCCTTGTTGCAGCGATGATCGATTTGGACGTCATGACCATTGAGTTTAAGATGAAAGTTGGAGTAGTCCTGCCACTGAACGCGAAGATCATGCAAAAGCTCTTTTTTGTTCCAGTCCCTTTCTTTAGCGCCCATTCCGGTTTCTTCTAATCGACGCGTCGTCGCAACGACATGACAATGGGGCTTCTCCTCTCCCGTTTCCTCATCCACATCGAAGTGGAAATTGAGTTGCGCCGCCATGCCTCTTCCACAAAGTTGATCCTGAGTAAACTCACGAGCAAGGGCAATGTTTTGCTCATGGGTGAGCTCACGGTGTAGGGCAAATTCGAATTCCCGCCACACTTGAGAATCCTTTCTGTTTTCTGCGGTTTCCACCTTATCCACAAAGGCCTGGACACCATTCCCACGATCCACGGCCATCAGTTTCTGAATCTCCACAGCCCACGCAGGTGCATCTTTTGGAAGGAGCAATTCTACATGTTGCACTTGCTTATCCCGGTAATTGAAGACTTCGGCCGTTTGAGGATCCTCCAAAGTACACCCAGCACGGTACGCAACAGCCCGAACCGTATTCCGGCTACTCCGTGAAAGAACTTTTGCACTAAAGTGGTAAAGCGCCATTTGTTTCCTCAGATTTTCCAAATTTGGTCTGCGTCGCTTGCGACAAAGCGATGTTGCCACCCGGCAACGTATAAGCGCGCTTGGTTAGCTTTTAAAAAAGCTCCCCAAGACATTTTTCTGGTGTTCAAAATGTTATTTTCCATCTTTCAATTTATTTGTTTCGATACTAAGGTATACTTGTGAATTGTGAAAAAGTGCGTTGACTTAAAGTAACAAATTCTGTAAATTAAGTCATCAACAAAAATAAAGAGGGATGCCGTTTGATGGAAAAACCAGATATCGAGACGAACATTGATGCAAAGATTGAGCGTTTAAAAAAGAAAAAGGCCAAAGTTCAAAACCAGAAAGCAGTTCTGTTTATGAAAGAGGCCAAGCAGATCTTCCAAGATGACTTTAACCCTGGGGTGGCTCTTGCCGTCCTCTCCGACTGGGCAGGCGCAACAGAGGCAAAGAAAAAGGAGTGGATCGCTCGCTCACATTCCTTTCGCCCTAAGCAAGCTCAACGTGCTAAACGAAAAGCTGCACCGCGTGAACCAGCTGCTACCCAAACTTGAAAGACAGAGACGGGTCAAAATGGATAATATGGAAACGAAGTCTCACGCTTTCCGAAAAGCCCGTACTCGCAGTCTCATTATGTTAGGTGCTCTGGTTGAAAAATCCGGATTGCTAACAACTTTCGAAATTTCCTTAGGCACAGATCTTCAAAAGGACCCAGACGTAAAATTCCAAGTGGCAGCTTTGTATAAAGGGCTAACGGTTTTGAATGAGATGGCCGTTTCAGATGACGTACATTTGCCACTCTGGTCAAACCAAGGCTTGCACCTTTTAGGAGGAGGGAAGTGAGGAAATATACAATGCATGAGGTTTCGTGAATGAGTATGAGATTATTTTGTCTCAAAAACACCCTATTTGATGAGTTTTTGACACTTTGATTTCTGACATGAGTTAATGACACTGATTTTGTTAGGAAATGCCTTGTGTCAAATGTTTGCAAAACAGTGTGTCATTAAACGTTCGTTTTTTGAGACTCTGTAATGGGATTTTGGATAAAGCAAATCCCCCTAAAAGACTGGGGGACTTGCTCGTTTAACTTAACCTTCGTTGTTAGAAGTCTGTCAGCGTGAGCGATTAAATCTCCCGCCTTCATCATCGCACCTATCGGGAAGTTCAGGATAGATACGATCTCGTTTGGGGCAGGCTGTAGGCCCGCCCCGAGTGTTCTTACATCACGATCAGGTGGCCATGGTTAGCCATGTCCACAAAGCTTGCAAAGTGCTCAGCGGAATCGTTAAGGACGATGGAGCCGGCACCGTTAAAGGTAATCGTGGTCACGTTACCTACAGTATTAAAGTGTGACACAGTATCAAGGGCTGCTGCAGTGTGCTGACCAATCAAGCTTGTGTGGATGACAAGCTTATCCTTTGCACCCCCAGCATCAAAGTCTGTGATCGTGTCCGTACCCTGGTTTGCAACGTAGTTAGTTGTACCAATGGTACCGCCATTGAGAAGTGTGAAGACAAACTGGTCATTGCCGCCTCCACCTGTCAGCATGTTATCTCCAAACGTTATGGTGTTTAATGAACCAGGAGCCAGGTTGTTGGTAACGCTGCCATCAACATTGTTCATCCAAGTGACGGCATTATGAGCTCCTGCAGCGAGGAAAACATCCAGCCCTGAGAGATTCAGCGCATCACTTCCAATAATCGTGTCGTTCCCAGAGCCACCAACAACGATGTCATTCCCAAAGATAATGGTGCTGCCGGTGTCAGGAACGTTGCCAAACAATCCTCCATCTGTAAAGTTAAGGTCACCTGAAAATGAGGCACTGACATTTCCTCCTACCCCTGATAAAACTTTTCCATCTACTGCTGAGAAATTGAGGTTTTGAAGACTTGAGTATATGATATCCCCTCCTGAACCGCCATATATAGAATTTCCTTGCAAAGTTATCGTTGTATTGATCATATGGGCCGATGCATCTGTAAGGTTATCAACTGTAAATGGATCAGGCAAACCAGTAATAGATGGCGGAATAACGAATACGAAAGTTCCACCATTTGTAACAGTCCCTCCATGAACTGAAAGCGAAATTGTCTGGGCGTCTCCATAGAGGGTATCAGATCCTCCTCCAAGAACATGAATAATATTTCCTCCTAAAACAGCTCTCTCACTGAAAACCTGACCTTCAGCATAAGATCCGGGACCATTAGCGTTTCCTCCTTGAACCGACCAACTCAAGAGCTGAGCATCTCCATAGATAGTCGAGCTCCCATTCCCTGTCGTTATGTTATTACTTCCCATAGTGTAGCGATTGCTGAACAGTTGATTAAAAGCACACTCTCCCGCACTAGCGTTCCCGCCAATTACTGATAAGAGAACATCATGAACATCTCCGTAAATGGTATTATTACTTACACCCGTCATCCCAGCTGAAATGGTATTATGACCCATAGAATACCTATCCCCTGCAATGAAAACACCACCCCCAATGTTTCCGAGTAAGGTTGTTGATGAGTTTGTTCCCCCTAGGGCTGAGGCATGAAGATCGTGAAAATCCCCATAAATGATATTTGTCCCAAAACCCGTTGAGATAGTGTTATGGCCCATAGTAAATCTGTCACTTTCTGTGCGCGATAACCCGTCTTGGGTACTTAGGGGCAGAAGATTTATCCCTGTCGCTGCGATATCTGTAAATGAAATGTCGCGCATATCACCGTAGACGAGATTGACTCCATTCCCTACCGAGATTGTGTTACCGTTACCGGAAGAATCAAGCATATTCACCGTAGCTCTAGTCATACCACCCGCATCAATGAAAGCTTGGTTCACGGCTAATTGATTTGCGCCATCCATTAAACCGGCATCCATAATACAGTTAATATCACGCATCGTCCCAAAAACGGTATTGCTGCCATTTCCGGTAAGAATTTTATTCCCTCCTACGTTAAATGTCGAAAATGCTCCAGTTGCAAAACCACCAGCAGAAGTGGCTGCGATGTTATGCTCGGGGCCACCTGTGAACATCCAGTCTTGCATATTTCCATATACGGTGTTGATTCCACTCCCATTTAATCCAACCTTAATGGTATTGCCTTCTAGTGTTAGAGTATCATTTAATGAGGGTAGATTAGATTGGATGGGGTAATCTATGTTTACAGAATTAAGAGGAACCCCAGTTGGGTTGCCAATTGCAAGCCCCCCTTTTCCAGTAGCAACAAAATTTTGAAAATCTCCATATATAGTATTATTACCAACTCCGGCCGTAATTATATTGCCGCCCATTAAGAAGATTGCACTAGGCATAGCCTCGGCATCCTGCCATGCACCTGCCACGATGTCATATCCTGCTGCTGCATATCCAGGATATGTTGTTGAAGAGTCATATCCTGAGCCTGGGAAGTTAAAGAATTCGCCGGGGGATATGGCAAGCCCACCTGCTAATACTGAAGCGTTTAAAGTTTGAAGGTGGCCATAAATCACGTTAACACCATTTCCCACCAATATCGTATTTGAATTAAATGTAAAGGTATTAAAGTGGGGTGGATTTGCTGGCAAGGCTGGATCGAATGGATCTCCTTCCAAAGCCTCTCTTATCAATTCAGTTGTCGCTGCATCCCCTGCACCAGAGGCTACAAAAACATTAAATCCTATGGCGGTTGAAGGGGTTGCTAAAAAGCTAAGGTTACGCATGTCCCCATAAACGGTGTTAACTCCATTACCCAAGGTGATATGATTATTACCAAAGGTAAAAGAGCTGTCTTGGATTTGTGTTATAGCCGTTGTATTAGGGGATGTAGCAAAAGTTGGGTCAGAAATGCCCGTTGCACCCCCCGCGGTTAGCGTCAAATCACGCATATCGCCATAAACGGTGTTAACGCCATTTCCTGCCGTAATGGTATTGCCTGGTCCTACGACCTCCACATTATTGATAGAATCATAGTGGCCTCCAGTGAGGTCGATGTTTGTGTTCTCAATAAGGGTATTGACCGTAACGCCTGTCGTACCAAGCCCCAGAGCTGTGCCGCCCGTATCGGTCATATTGAGGTCACGTATGGTGCCATAAATTGTATTCACGCCACCTCCAAGGGTGATGGTATTGCCACCTAAGTGGATACTCACGTTATTAATGAGATCATTAAACGTCCCCGAGGTTGAGTACGTATTCCCCGTCAGAACAAAGTTAATGTCCTGATAATCGCCGTAAACCGTAAACACCCCTCCTGATAGATTGGTGATCGTTAATGGTCCTGTGAAGAAGGGCGATAACGTATAATCGCCTTCCGTGATGGTTGGTAAATTGTTTGGATTTCCTAAAATACTCATATTAAACCTCCCGTGATCATGATGATCATCATTGTGGTCATGATTGTTGTTTTGATCTTCGTTTTGAGAATTAAAATCGGAGCTCATCAAACAACCTCCACACCCTATTAAATTAATAACCAGAAGGAGGTTCTTTGTTTAGAAGACTAAAGAATCTTCTTCTCTAGTTTCAGGTTACTATATATATATATATAAGTCAAGTAATTATTTCACTTCTTTTCAATATGTTTTCAA
>JABDDK010000023.1:0-16356 GCA_013287665.1 Alphaproteobacteria bacterium | reverse complement strand
TAGAAGACTAAAGAATCTTCTTCTCTAGTTTCAGGTTACTATATATATATATATAAGTCAAGTAATTATTTCACTTCTTTTCAATATGTTTTCAATCTTTACTTAAGTTGTTAGTTTTGTTGGGGATTTTGATGGACTTTTAATCGAATGTCCACATATGACTAAAAGGAGCTGTCGCTGTAAATAGACAAATATTCATCCGAAGTAGGGAAACGTGTTTTGCCCCCAAAAGCAAAAGCCCCTGATCCTCATCAGGCTTTGCTTGGTTTTGTTTGAAGGTTGTAAACATGAGGGGAGTACGCTTACGCTGACATCGCACCTATCAGAATGAGGATAGATGCGATCTGCGATTAATGCACCAATACCGTATTTGCTGCACTGAAGGCTGCAATATTCACGTCATAGAGAGTGATACTGCTGCCATCATGGAAGGTGGCCACAGTATCATTGGCTGCTCCTCCCCCTACATTATGTGAAGTGTCAAAGACCGTGTCCGCATTGATTTGTGCGAGCGTGACGCCTGCAGCGACCTTGAAGACCAGCTTATCACCCTGACCAGTATTAAAATCAGTGATCGTGGCATGGCCTTGATTCTCGAGATGAGTATCGTTAGCATGAAGAGACGCGAGAGAAAACTCAAACTTATCAGCCCCAGTACCGCCCGTCAGTGTATTGTCACCCCATAGGATCTCATTAACGTTAGGCCCATTGCCAGGCAAAGGATTTGCTGCAAGAAAGGCACTTAACCCACTTAGATTCAGCGCATCACTCCCAATGATCGTGTCATTTCCTGAGCCGCCTACAACCGTATCATTATGGAAGGTAATGATGTTTCCGGAATCAGGGGTGGCGGTTGGAACAATGAAAGGATTGCTGGGGGTTCCTACGTTGACCAATCCTCCATCAGCATAATTGATCTGACCTGAGAAATAAGCCCCTGCCCCTGTTCCACTTCCTGCATGTGCACTGAAGCTTAGGTTCTGCAAGCTGGCATAGATGACATCATTTCCTGTTCCACCATGGATCGTGTTGCCACCTAGAGTGATCAGATTATTAGTCATATAGGCTGCAGCATCCGTTGGTGTCGTAACTGACATACCCGTACCAGAGTTGAAATAGGTCAATGGTCCGACATGAGTCGCCGCCCCGCCTTGAACGGAAAGAGAGATCGTCTGGGCATCTCCATAAATCGTATCAGACCCATTGCCGTTATCAGTGATCACATTTCCTCCCATTTGGACGAAATTATTATTTAGTTGAGCTTCTGCATAAGAACCAAGCCCGTCTGCTTGCCCCCCTACAGCTGACCAAGACATTGTCTGCACATTCCCATAAATAGTCGATGTGCCCCCACCGTTTATAGTAATATGGTTGTCTCCCATGATTATGCTATCGAAAGCAATTGCGTTTACAGCAGCAAGTCCTCCTGTGGCGGTTCCTCCAACTGCGGAAAAGACCACATCTTCCCCGTTACCGCTGATGACATTCACGCTCGAGGAGCCTGTTACACCAGCAGTGATCGTGTTGTCCATTGTAGAACCGTTTCCCATGATGACTGTATTCGCAGCATTAGAGGTCGCAAAAGCAGTCAGTGAAGGTACAGAATCGTTATTTCCTCCAGTGACAGAATATGTCAGATCACGGAAGTTGCCATCAATCGTATTTACGCCTGAACCTACAGTTATGGTATTTAAACCCATTGTAATAAAATTCGATGCTATAAATGATTGATCAAGATAACCACTTCCAATCGAGACATTTTGTGATTGCCCTCCTATATCCGAAAAGGTCAGGTCACGCATATCTCCATAAACTGTATTCACACCCGAGAGCGCCGTTATAACATTCGGACCAAAAGATATAGTGTATATGTCTTGATGTTCTACGTTTGTATCAAAACTATTATCAACTTGATTTATACCTGTTCCCCCAATGGCTATAAAAGTAAGATCGCGCATATCTCCGTAAATTAAATTTATTCCACTCCCAACTGAAATATTGTTTCCAAGCATTGTAAGGGTATCCGTTGACGTAAAACTATCTTGAATGGGGTGCCCAAAAGTACTGGTTACATTTGTGGAAAGGTTTGCGCCATCGAATACACCGCCCGTACTTAATGCCGTATAATCACGCATACTTCCATAGATCGTATTCACTCCATTACCGGTGGTAATCTGATTTCCCCCCATGTTGAAAGTGTCAAGAGCTCCAACGGGACTCCCATGATCGCTTCCTTGGATATCTTTACCTTGAAAACTGGAGTTAAAATTAAAGTCCTGAGTATTTCCATATATCGTATTCACACTTGATCCCATTAACCCAGCAGTGATTATATTTCCAGCCAACGAGATGGTATTCACGTCCTCACTATCAATTTGGTAAGGTAATATATCTGTTGAAACAAGCGGAACGCCTGTTGGAACACCATTAATTGTTCCCCCAACAGATTTTGATTGAAAATTCTGAAAGTCGCCAAAAATCGTATTGACACCAACTCCTGCGGTAATATTACTCATTCCCATCGTAAGGATTTCGTTGGCAACCTGACTTTGTTCACTGGCGCCTGCAACCACATTTCCTGTGGATGCTGTGTAACTTGGTAAAGTTGAAGCAAACCACCCAGGCCCACTTGGAAGGGTAGGTAAGGAGCCGGGGGAACTTGAGAATGCACCTGTCACTGAGAAAGTAACTGTTTGCAAATGCCCATACACAACGTTCACACCGTTACCAACAGTGATCGTGTTTCCATTGAAATTGAAATGGTTTAATTGGCTAGGAAGCGGTACTCCAAAATGGAAACTATAGTTAAAGTCAAAAGTATCTCCAGGACCAGAAGCGGCGACACTGTTGTATCCTATAGTTGTCGAACCTGGGGCAACAAAGTTTATGGATCTCATATCCCCGTAAACTGTATTCACCCCATTTCCTAAATTGATATGGTTGCCTCCGACTGTAAAATTAAGATTAAGAATTTCCGTGAACGCGACAGTATTGGGCGAGGAATTAAATGTTGGATCAGATATGGCTGTTGCACTGCCCGCTGTTAGGGTGTAATCGCGCATATCGCCATAGACTGTATTTACTCCATTCCCTGCTGTAATTGTATTACCCAATCCACCACCAGTGAGATCTATGTTTGTATTTTCAATAAGCGTATTAACCGTAACACCTGTGGTGCCAAGACCAAGAGCTGTGCCTCCAGTATCGGTCATATTGAGGTCGCGAATCGTGCCATAGATCGTATTTACACCGCTCCCGAGGGTGATGTGATTGCCACCTAAGGTGATACTCACATGGTTGATAAGGTCATTAAACGTTCCTGAGGTAGAGTATGTATTACCTGTCAGAAGAAAGTTAATGTCCTGATAATCGCCATATACCGTAAACCCGGCACCTGAGAGATTGGTAATTGTGACTGGACCAGTGAAGAATGGCGATAACGTATAGTCGCCTTCCGTTATGGTTGGTAAATTGTTTGGATTTCCTAGAACACTCATATTAAACCTCCCATGATCATGATGATCATTTTCCGGGTCATGGTTATTGTTTTGATCTTCGTTTTGAGAATTAAAATCGGAGCTCATCAAACAACCTCCACACCCTATTAAGTTAATAACCAGAAGGAGGTTCTTTGTAGAAGACTAAAGAATCTTCTTCTCTAGTTTCAGGTTACTATATATATATATATAAGTCAAGTAATTATTTCACTTCTTTTCAATATGTTTTCAATCTTTACTTAAGTTGTTAGTTTTGTTGGGGATTTTGATGGACTTTTAATCGAATGTCCACATATGACTAAAAGGAGCTGTCGCTGTAAATAGACAAATATTCATCCGAAGTAGGGAAACGTGTTTTGCCCCCAAAAGCAAAAGCCCCTGATCCTCATCAGGCTTTGCTTGGTTTTGTTTGAAGGTTGTAAACATGAGGGGAGTACGCTTACGCTGACATCGCACCTATCAGAATGAGGATAGATGCGATCTGCGATTAATGCACCAATACCGTATTTGCTGCACTGAAGGCTGCAATATTCACGTCATAGAGAGTGATACTGCTGCCATCATGGAAGGTGGCCACAGTATCATTGGCTGCTCCTCCCCCTACATTATGTGAAGTGTCAAAGACCGTGTCCGCATTGATTTGTGCGAGCGTGACGCCTGCTGCAACCTTGAAGACCAGCTTATCTCCTTGACTTGTGCTAAAGTCAGTAATCGTGGCATGGCCTTGATTCTCGAGATGAGTATCGCTAGGATTGTTAGGATGAAGAGATGCTAGGGAAAACTCAAACTTATCTGCCCCTGTGCCACCTGTCAGTGTATTGTCACCCCATTGGATCGTATTTAAGCCTTTTAAGAAGTTTCCAAGCCCTGAAAGATTCAGCGCATCACTCCCAATAAGGGTGTCATTACCTGCACCTCCATCTAGCGTACTCCCTCCGAAAATAATCGTACTTCCTGTATCAGGGTTGTTACCGTTGGCATTCCCATCCGTATAGTTAATGTCTCCCGAAAATGATGCACTAACATCCCCAGTTCCTGATGTAACCGTCCCGGCTGTGGCTGTAAAGGTGAGGTCTCTCACATGTGCATAAAGCGTATCCATTCCTGCACCACCATAAAGATGATTCCCGTTCATCGTAATAGATGCATTGATCATGTGGGCAGAGGCATCTGTCAGATTTGTAACGCCTAAAGAAGGTATAAACAAATCTCCTCCATTCGTCACAGTTCCCCCTTGAACAGAGAGGGAGAGACTCTGGGCATTTCCATAAAGGGTATCATTACCATTCCCAACGGTTATTGTGTTACCACCCATTACTACCCGGTCGTTTAAATCCTGGCCTTGAGCATAGGATCCAAGCCCATCGGCTGTTCCTCCCTTAATAGACCAACTTAAGGACTGAACATCACCATACACGATCGAAGTTCCATCGCCCGTGGTGATCGTGTTATTTCCCATAAAAAATCTATCGAAGAGGATCTGGTTAAAAGCGCATTGTCCCTCTGAAGCCACTCCTCCAACAACTGAAAAGCTGAAATTGTGTCCTTCCCCATAAACGGTGTTCACGCTTGAACCTGCCATTCCTGCCGTAATAGAGTTATTTCCCATGAAGAATCTATCAAAAAAGATAAAAACTCCACCCCCGCCAGCACCGAATGCTGCTGAAGATGAATTGGAACCACCTACAGCAGAGAGTGTCAAGTCATGTAAATCACCATAAATCGTATTAACTCCTGAGCCCGACGTGATGCTATTGCTGCCCATGTTAAGTATATTGCGGCCTATATCTGCATCGGTAAGAACAAGACTATCAAGAGCTATATTAATTCCTGTACCACCCGTGCCAGAAAATGTGAGATCCCGCATATCACCGTAAATGGTATTGTTGCTACTTCCCGTTAAACCAGCTGTTATGACATCATGGCCCATCGAGATGGTATTCCTCACAAAAAAGTCATTGAATTCTTCATCTGTTCCCCCACTGGGGATATTTTCAATAATTCCTCCTGAATTCGATACGCTTATGTCGCGCATACTTCCATAGATAACATTAACCCCGTTCCCAATAGAAATATGATTAAAGCCCATGTCTAGCTCAGAGTTATTAACACCCGGGCCTTCATTCGGAAAAGACAAACTTAACGTATTTTCTCCATTTTGTGTTCCCCCTATGGTATTAGAAATAAAATCACGCATATCACCAAAAATCGTGTTTACACCATTTCCTGTATGGATTGTATTGCCTGTAACCGTCGTTGTGAAGGTTTGAGCCGTAAAATCATACGTACCTGTTCCTCCCATGACGATAACGTCAAAAATGAGTCCTGTATGCATCTGCATACCTTGGTTGTTGACCCCACCAGTGGCGTTCACGATGAAATCTTGGCCAGTTCCATAAATGGTGTTGGTACTACTTGAGTTCAAGCCAGCTTGTATCGTATTTCCATCCATTGCTATGAGATTTGTACTAAATCTGGTATTATTGAAAGGTACAGTGAAATCTAGCGTGTTCAACCCACTAAATGGCGTTCCAGGGAAAGTCCCTGTCGACGTTCCAGCAACGAATGACATTTGAAGAGTTTGGAAATCCCCAAAAATTGTATTCACACCACTCCCAGCCGTTATGGTATTAGCGTTCATGATGATGTTCTCAAAGGCAATGGTATTTTGAGCGACAGAACCGGCAACCCACATCAAACTCGGATCAGAATAAGGGACGTTATTTATTGAGAAAAAAGACGAGGGATCATATCCTGAACCAGGAGTTGTCGCAAAGGTTCCTGGGGACGTAGACGATCCGCTTGTGAGGGCAACGTTTAGATTCTGTAGGTGCCCATAAATGACATTAACTCCGTTTCCAACAGTAATGACATCAGAATTAAAATGATAATTATTAGGAATAATCGCTGGGACAGGCGGTCTAGTACTGCCTAGATCGGTGGTCAAAATCCCGTACTGAGGATTTGCATAATCCGTAACAGCTAATGCATTGAAACCATCCGCATTTGCAGGACCTGAGTTCATATTTAGAGAGCGCATATCCCCAAATACTGTATTTGTGCCATTTCCCAACGTGATGTGATTATCCCCTACCGTAAAGTTTAAGTTTAAGATTTCAGTAATGGCTTGAGTGTTTGGAGATGTGTTAAAGCTTGGATCCGAGATTGCTGTTGCACCTCCTACGGTAATTGTGTAATTACGCATATCACCGTAAACTGTATTAACGCCATTCCCAGCTGTTATGGTATTTCCAACACCTCCACCTGTGAGGTCGATATTTGTGTTCTCGATAAGGGTATTAACCGTAACGCCTGTTGTGCCAAGTCCCAGAGCCGTTCCACCAGTATCGGACATGTTGATATCACGTAACGTGCCATAGATTGTATTCACACCATTCCCAAGGATGATGTGATTGCCCCCTAGCGTGATACTCACGTTATTAATAAGATCATTAAACGTTCCTGATGTGGAGTACGTATTCCCCGTCAGAACAAAGTTAATGTCTTGATAATCGCCATAAACCGTAAACACCCCTCCTGAAAGATTGGTGATCGTTAATGGGCCTGTGAAGAAGGGCGATAACGTATAATCGCCTTCCGTGATGGTTGGTAGATTGTTTGGGTTACCTAGAACACTCATATTAAACCTCCCGTGATCATGATGATCACCCTCTGGGTCATGCTGGTTATTATTTTGATCTTCGTTTTGAGAATTTAAATCGGATCTCATGAAACAACCTCCATAACCAATTAAGATAAAACTTAGAAGGAGGTTCTTTAATGAGAAGACTAAAGAATCTTCTTCGCTATTATCAGGTTACTATATATATATATATAGAAGTCAAGTATTTAATTGAACTATTTTCAATATTTTTTCAATCTTTATTTAATTCGTTAGTTTTGTTGGGGTTTTGAGGGACCTAACCCTAATATTGAGTTCCACACCCATCCCTGAATTACTTTGTAGGGGATCTGTGTGTCACTCTCGCCCAAAAAAATTGCGGGTTCTTCTAGTTGCTTTCAAAGCACCCAGTTTTTTCAAGGAAGATAAATCATGTGTAAGTGTTTTTTTATAGTTTACTTACAATAGAGTTTATGGTCATAGGTTTGCCGGAGTTTGGCCGAAGTTTGGCCGAAGTTGTCCTCAGTCATGGTATTCTCTTGTAAGAAAACATACAGCTATATTTGCACGGCCACGGATATCAATAATTCCCATCGACTTGACTTTGCGGCGGCCGCCGCAAACCGCCGCAAAATTTAGTCAATAAAACCCTCATGCACGCCGGCCTTTACTAAGTCCCAAAAAAATATCTAAATTAGGTTATGGTTAAGCCGTATCTCGTAAACTTCCTAGACCCTAACTGCTTGAAATTATTGCCTGAAATTGACAATTTGGGAGAAAGTCTATTTGAAATGAGGGCACAAAATGAGTCTCTACCACAGTTGTTTTCAATAAGTTTTTGACAGAAAACTTCATTAAATCCCCATTTAAATGGTTTATACAATATAGGATGAGACCTTCTTCATTCGATTCCCGCAATGAGTATGGTTCAACGGTATAAATTTCTTTTTTTCGATTGATTCCCATGTAGGTGACCTCAGCACAAAGACGATTTGAAGAAGCAAATTGCAGGGATGTTAAAAGGTTGGTCTTGGAAGGCTCGAGATTTTTGTTGTAAACATCAGTAACAATGGTTTCTTTCTTACTCATAGAGATCTCAGGTAACTTTTTTACCCTTTTCTCAGGGTGCTCCAACCACTCAAAGAACAAACTTAAGTCTTCCCAGAAAGACTCAAAACTGGGAAGAACAGGAAGTTGATGGGAAAGCTGGTCTTTCCAGCCTGACGCGCAAAAGTTTTTCAAGGGTTCAATGGAATTGTATGAAGGAAAAGGAAGATCCTTAAAATTACACTTCACCTTTAGGACCCTCTTAACTTCTTCAGCTAATTGAGCTGATTCTGGTCTTCTTAAAAAGTGAATGACATCATACAAGTCTCTTGGTCGGGTTCGATCTGATAATGCCCTGATTTTTTCAGCAAAAATTTCAACGTACGAATAGCTGGGGATAAAAATTTTTCCAGACGGAAGATCTGAGTATCTATGCTCTACAAGTTTAATAGCAGACGGTTCAACAACAATTTCGTCTGCTGAGAGGTCCAGCTTTATCCGAGGCGTTTGCTTTGGAGATGTAGGCGCAATGGGGCCACTATAATACAACTTCCCTAGACAACTTATAACTCCTCTTGGATTTGTATAAAACTCGAAATCAAGACGGTCTTCTGGAATAATGATACCTGAGGCTCTGTAAACCTGCTTGCTGATTTGCGTAAAAATATTAGTCAGGAATTCCGCATTTAGATGCTCAGGCTTTCTCAAGGTGAAGTCGAGGTCCTCAGACATTCTGTAGGAATCGAAGTAACATTTTTTAAGGCAAGTCCCACCTTTAAAAACCCAATCCTCAAAAAGGTCTTTATTTTGAGAGATGCCCCACAGAATCCAGCCAAGAACATAGTCTTTTTCGACGATATTGGGTGATAACTTTAAATTTCCCGCCTCATTCAAAATTTCTTGTTTCTTTATCATTGTATCCTCCTAAATCTGCAGATGATCAGGTACATATAAATTCCACCTTCGCACAAATTTGCCTTCCTTATTTGCAGGATCCATATAAGAAGCCCCTTTGGTTATCTCTTCTCTTCCAATAAGAGTCAACTCATGCTCCTTCCCGAGGATGTGTTCGGAAAGATAACCCATCCGTTTAAATATGGCACCATTCCCCATCTTTTTAGCATACATAATCAGGCGAAGGGGATTGAAGTGTTTGCTCTTTATGTATTCTTTGACACAATCAATTGTATGCTGAATCCCGCCTCCATGTATGGGGTTGTTCAGCATGTCTATGATTGTTTTATGGGGATCGGAGACATGCACTTGTTTGCTTTTTATCCAAACAATTTCTGTACCAAAGTTAGCCTTATGCGAAACATGTGAGACACTATAGCGAATACCCAAAACCTCTTGCTTTTTGGGAGGATTCTCTTTTTCAGTAAACACACAGATGTCTCTAAATATTTGTTCTGTAAAGTCCCAGTATTCTGCAGCAGACCAACCTCCTACATAACCGGGATCAAAGATTTTAGGCACAAGAATCCACATATTCTCTAAGGGCTGCTCAGGATTCATTGAATCCAAAGAGAAGAGGGAGTAAAGTCCTTGGCGAAGACGAATAACTAACCCCTGATGAGCCCATCTGGATAAGGACTTGGATGCATCTTCTTGGGATATTCCAAGTACAATTGCGACTTCAGAAACTGTGAAGATGTCTCCTGAAGCCTGAGCGATGAGTCTTAAGGTTTCCGTTGGTCTCAATTTTGCCTCATAGATGTACAGTGCACCACTTAAATTTCTCTATATGAGTGCATTTTCAATGTTAGAATATAGCATTAATTCCTTAAGCGCAATAGTGAAACATTAAATTTACCCTTTTTTAGAGTATTATCATTGTTTCAATGTACAAAAAATGAAAAATCAATGCTGGCCAGCAAAGGATGCTTTGATACACACCCACTAAACAACCCTCTTCTTCCCCCCAACCTTACTCCCAAACAAATCAGCGGCTTCTCTCAAAGGCGTATCGGCCAAGTGCGCGTAACGTTGGGTTGTGGAGGCTTGTGTATGACCGAGCAACTTTCCGACGATGCTCAAGCTTAATCCACTTGAAACCAGATGTGAGGCATGGGTATGGCGCAGATCATGGATGCGAAAATCTTCAATGCCTGCCTCTTTTAAAACACGTCCCCAAAACCTCTTAGGCTCTTTCATATGTTGTCCTTCAACGCGACCAGGAAAAAGGTACTTAGAGTGAGGATTTAAGGCCTTCATAGCTTCAAGCACTTCCAAGGCTTTCCCGGACAAAGGAAGGTGTTCCTTCTTATTCTGCTTTGTCAGATGAGAGGGCTTCGTCCAAACCCCTTTCTCCAGATCAAATTGATCCCACGTGGCGGACAAAGTCTCCCCGCTTCTTGCACCTGTAAGAAGGAGAAACTTGATAAAGTATGCGGTAATATGAGTGGGGTGCTGGTCTAAAACGTCCCATAGGCGATCCAGCTCTTCCTGACTGAGCCAACGATCCCTCTTTTCTTCTTGGTATTTAGCAATTCCCTTAGTTGGATTATCCTCTCTCCATCCCCAAGAGATTGCAAGATTGAACATTTTAGAGAGGAGAGCAACCACTCGGTTGGCTTGGGTGGGGGTCTTTCCAAGTTGAAGATGTAGACTTTCTATAGCCCGCCTTGAAATATCCTTAACGTGCTGATTTCCAAATTCGGGCAATATAAATCTTTCCAAAAATCTTTTGTCTTCCTTAATACTCTTCTCGCGCTTCCGAGTTGCATGCCGATTCAAATAATCTTGAGCAAGCTCTCTCATGAGAGGACGAGCTTTGTTTTCTTTCTTCTTTGCCGCCGGGTCTTCTCCAGTGGTTATTTCACCAAGGTGCTGTTTTGCAAGCGAGCGGGCTTTCTCAGTGTTAATCTGCCCATGGATGCCAATCTTCACATGCTTTTGAATGCGGTTTGCGTTACGATACTTCACACAATAGGTTCTGCGACCGCTTGGTAAGACAAGAAGGCCAAATCCCTTGAGCTTGCTATCCCAGAACTTTAAAGTCTTCTCGGTGTCAGGCTTGATCGATTCGACAAACCGCTTTGTAATTTTAGGCATAACTCCCCCTCATTCTTCTTAGATCATAAAAATCTATACCACAGAGCGAACCTTATGACTAGAAAAATTTCCACCACATTTCCACCAAAATAATCAGATTCAACCAGATTTAACGGGAAATAACCAGAAATAACCAGAAGATAGAAAAGTCTTGCAACCCATGCATTTACTTGATATATTGAGGGAATAACAGGGGGAACGAATATAGGTGCGTGGCTGTTTCGTAATCAGTAGGTCGGGTGTTCGATTCACCTCTTCGGCACCAGGGTTTTCCTGTGGTTTTTAGAGTAGGCCAAAGTGGAAAAATAGTCCGGGGGAGCATATGGGGAGCAAAATAGAAAAAGTCGGGTCTCATAAAGTTTTTCCCTTCCTTGATCGTTTTTTTAGTTGAACAGCATCTAAACATCTAAGCTATTAGATCTTGCAGTAAACTCTGCTGCTTGGCAATTTACTTCTTGATTAGACTGCTTAAGGCTCCATCGCCTCTTTCAGCATAATCAACTCCATGGTTAGCTTCCATAGGATTTTCTAAACTTACCCTGCCTTCACCAAGTTTTCTCATGTAGGCCACGAAGGAGGCTCGCTCTCGCTTTGTTTCCCAAGTTTCAGGAGGCAATTTGGCGCAAAAACTCAACAGCATAAAAAAGAAAGGCAATTCTTTTCATCAATCGAAATTTACCTGTCTCAGCATGACTTGGATTATGCCACAGATAGAGCGTTAAAAGCGCTTGTTCCTGATCCTCACCTCTACAATAAAAAAAGCAACTTCAGCAAGATCAATATAGGGGTCTTTGTCGTTATGTGATTGATCTTGAACAATGTTTATGCATATTTTTACTTTTCTTATTTATGATGTTGGACCACATCCACCATGTCACAGTCCGCCGGGAAGACGGGGTGAAGATTGGCCTTACATTTATACCCACCATTTGCACTTGGTTTAACAGGAACTCTAAAGGTGTACACTTTCATAGCCTCATCCCCTGTTACTACCTTTCCATCTTTTTCAACACGTTTTCCTAAGACGACTTTTCCACCTTCAGCGTTTTGATACACACATTGAATCGCATAGCTCGTATCACTGCCGTGAGCCCCGATCCAAGCATTGTCTGCCTTGAGACCTTTAGGGAAATCCAAATGCCCGCGTGGGTATTTATTTGATTTTGATAGAACGGTCCATCCTTCGAACTTTCCATCTTGGACATCTGCAGCTGTTGGGCATTTTAACTCTGCAACCGCTGCACTACAGCAGCTTATTGCCACAAGACATGTACTTAATATGAGTTTTAGTTTCATAGAAATTATCTCCCTTTTTAATTGGGGAGATAATACCACATCATAGGGGTCAGCAAAATGCTTTTCTGTAGCATAGGAAAAAACTACAATAAAAACATATAATAGTGTAAAGCCTCAAGATGTTGAATACGAGTATTTACAAGGAATTATCATTAAAAGGGAAACTCTTGTTGAAATTCCCAATTCCGGCGGCCAACACCCCTCGTAACGAGATTGTTTATGCCATTACGAATATTGACTAATTCAGCGCAATCCTTTTCAAGCTCATTAATCTCTTTAGCCTTCACTATGCCCAAAGAGGCAGGGATTACATCCGGATTTTCTAATAGCCCCTTAAGCATCGTCATATGACCACGAGCTATGTCGAATTTGTCCCCAATGGATTTTAATTTTCCTCTAAGAAGCATATTATCCCGGCCCCAAGTCAAATATCCGTCATCAAACTCCATCAGAGGCAGGTTAGCCTTTGATACACTCTGTTCATTAGACAGTCCCCACCAAGGGTGGACACACGTTACCATAAATCCAGGTTTTGCTTCCTTCAATATCT
The DNA here is from genome assembly GCA_013287665.1 of Alphaproteobacteria bacterium. GTDB lineage: Bacteria > Pseudomonadota > Alphaproteobacteria > UBA9655 > UBA9655 > UBA9655. Next base: position 3,290 of record JABDDK010000023.1, on the reverse strand, counting down.
TAAAGAATTCAGAAACCTCTTCCTCAGCCTCTAAGACCTTCTCGTAGCCCTGCGCCAACAAGGAATTAGCTATTGAATCGATATCGATGTTATGGACTTGAGATCCTAGGACTTGTCTTATCGCTTTATGGCGCGTTAACAATTTATCCATTGTTACTTCTACTTCTTGGATCATTTCTTTGAATGATCCCTTTTCTGTGGGCGCATTTTCCTGAGGTTTAAAAAGAAAGGCTAGCCTCTCTTTTGCAGGCTGATGCCCTAGTTTGGCAGAACTTCGAAAACACTTCATGCCTTCATCTAGATCTTGAGTCAGGCAAAAACCTGTCCAGTAACCAGTACCCAGAGAAAATATCGCTCCCGGATGACCCTGCTCAGCAGCTTTCTTAAACCATTCAATTGCAGCTTTCGGGTCTATTGTCACGCCTTTCCCTACCAGAAAGGCTTGTCCCAATTCGAATTGATAACCTGGATCACCTTGTTCGGCTACAGTGCGTTTCCAAGCCATTTCCTGAACAACATCGCCATGTTGAGAAAAGATACTCTCGATGTAAAGCCGAGCCTCTTTATGTCCTTTATTGGCTGCGAATGCCATGTATTTTATGGCAAATTCAACAGATCTACCTGGGAAAGAATAATACAGTCCCATTTTGTACAAAGAATCAGCATGTCCTTTATTAGCTGCATGACGAAACTCTTCCATTGCCTGTTCCGCATTTTGCGGCACGCCCTGGCCTAATTCATAAGCCATCCCTAAAGCATAGGTCGCCTCATTGTGATCTTTACGGGCTCCACCTTTATAACATTTTACAGCTTCTTCATAACTTTGAGGGACACCCTGGCCCAGCTCAAAGGCTTTTCCCAGAAGGTATTCGGCTTCAATATGACCTTGATTAGCAGCAATTTGATAGCACTTCGCTGCATTCTCATAGCTTTGGGGTACTCCCCTTCCAAGTTTGAAAGCATTTGCAAGGCATAAGCGTGCTTCAAGGTGATCTTGCTCAGCTGCACTATAGAACCAGTAGGCTGCCTTTTCTAAATTTTGGGGAATACCTTTGCCTTGTTCATAAACTTTCGCGAGTGAAAACTGTGCTTCTACATGCCCTTGTTCAGCGGCCATTGAAATCCATTTAGCAGCTTGCTCGTCATCTTGGATAACTCCACGACCAGCATAGAGCTGACCAAGGAGAAACTGAGCATCGCCGTGGCCATTTTGGGCGGCCTTTTCATACCATTCCATTGCCTTTTCATCACTTTTTTGGTCTCTGTCATAGGAATCACAATACCCGTCTTCATATAAGCGGCCCAGTGTATATTGAGCTGTGGGGCACCCTTCCTCTGCTCTTTTAATCAGACTGTTTTCCACTGAACTGAAAAAATCTTTCTTCACGCGAGCAGTGTTGCAATGTTGTAGAAAATGGTAAACATAAATGTCGTTTTCCATATGATTTGAGACAGTCAAACAAAAAAAAGGATTTGGCTCACCGCGAAAACCGGTTACATCTAGAGCAGAAAATTTACCAGTGTCTGCTTTCCAGTAAGATCTTTGTAATAATCGATGCTCATAACTCAATAAGGAGTGAGCGTCATCTTCAGTAAGCTTTTGAAATCGCGGGGGAATGCCGACAGCCGTTGGCTTTTGAGTGATGGGAATCCAGGTAGGATCTACCAAGCCGGCAGAAGCGCCCTGAACCCAAAATAGGGTAACAACTGCTGCAATCATCAGAAAAACCTTGGTACGCGAAGTAATATTCATAAAAACAATCCTTTGTAAATGCTTATAATATATGTTAATAACAGCCATATAACAATTATATAAGAGTTATTTTGTCTTTTTCAAGTGTCAAACTGACAGCTGTAATCGAACCTGGAGACATAAATATATCCTTCGCCCTTTTAAGGATTATCCCCGATTTCTCGGAGACAAACCTCAAATTCCTTTGGGTGTAGTTTTACTTAGTCTACTTCATCTAGGTTAGGAGAACTTACAGGTTTTTCTTTCTGAGCAACAACCACATCCATATGCACCTCAGGTTTAGCATAGGTTTCATAGCGACCATTCATATAGCGTATACCAAAACCATACCTAACACTCATACCTTGCCCCTCAGATTTTTTTACTTCAGGACATTTTAATCTTGTCTGCTTTGGTGACTCATCAGTTGGTATCTCACCTTTCTTCCCAGAAGCAAGTAAGGGTTGGGAGATAAAACCAACGGCGAGGGCTGCAGCAATAACTATTCTCTTGTTTAGCGTTTGTGTCATAACATTTCCTTTTAAAATAAATTAATACCCAATAATAATGTAAGGGTTTACATGTAATTACTCAACCCCCCATGAGATGAGTTATAATTAACATAAGTAGTCCATAACCGATTTTCAATAGAAATACAAAAAAACTTTGAAAGTTTTTTATAAAAAATGCGCATTTACTGTGAGTAATTTTTTTCTTGACATATTACAGATATGTAATATTATAGTCTTATGAAGTGGACCGTAGAATATACCGATGAATTCGGATCTTGGTGGAAAACGCTGAGTGAAAAGGAGCAGGAAGATACTGCTGCGATTATCACTCTTCTTGAAGAAAAAGGACCTGAGCTTCCTTTTCCGTTCTCAAGTGGGATCGAAGGATCACGTTTCTCTCACATGCGGGAGTTAAGGGTTCAGAGCAAGTCAAATCCACTTCGGGTTTTATACGCATTTGACCCAAGAAGAGTTGCAATACTCTTGATTGGCGGAAATAAAAGAGGGAACAAATTGTGGTATAACAAGTATGTTCCCATTGCAGAAAAGCTCTACAAGGATCATCTCGCAGAGCTAAAGAAAGAGAGGTTATTATGAGCGGTCATCATTCGTTTGATAAACTAAAGGAAGGAATGTCTGCGCGTTCAAAGAAGAACGTTCAAAAGAAGGTAAGACAACTTCGTGGGGAGATGGCTCTTGCTGAAGTCAGAAAAGCTATGTCTCTCACTCAAGTTGATTTAGCTGAGACACTTCACATAAAGCAAGCAGCACTTGCGCGCCTGGAAAATAGAACAGATATGTACATAAGTAGCCTCAGAAAATACATTGTAGCCCTCGGGGGAGAGCTAGATATTGTTGCTCATTTTCCCGATGGAGACGTTCATATCCAAAACTTACACGATCTTCATATAGATAACAGGATTGTTTAAGCGTATTGGGGGCAATGGTTCCTCGTTAATTTCTGGAAGGTCTTTTTCTTCGGCAAACCTTAGAGTTAGATGACTAATCATGTGTCTCCTCGATAGCCTCAACCTTCCATTCTTTCT
>JABDDK010000022.1 GCA_013287665.1 Alphaproteobacteria bacterium | reverse complement strand
GGGTTGAGGCGTCCATATCGGCGAGTGTTCTTGCGACACGTAAAACGCGTCGGTAGCCTCGTGCGGAGAGTTTGAAGCTTTGGGCCGCCTTTTTCAAAAGATCTTTGCCTTCCGTGTCAGGTGTCGCAATCTCATCCAACAGCTCACCATCTGCATAAGCATTCAATTTCACCGTTTGCCCAAGGGCTTCATACCTTGCTTCCTGAATGGCGCGAGAGCGTTTGACTCTATCTGCAACAACCGAACTGGTTTCTCCTGTTGAGGGGAGAGATAAATCTTCGGCCGTCACTTCAGCAACTTCCACATGTAAATCGATACGATCAAACAGGGGGCCTGATATTTTGGATTGATAATCCTGAGCACATTTAGGGGCACGGGAGCAGGCTCTTGCTGCATCCGATATATATCCACACCGGCAGGGATTCATCGCGGCAACAAGCTGAAAACGCGAAGGGTAGGTCACATGAGCATTCGCACGAGAGACGACCGTTTTCCCAGACTCCAATGGTTGTCTCAGCGCTTCCAACGTCACCCGTTGAAATTCAGGCAATTCGTCCAAGAATAAAACACCGTTGTGAGCGAGGGAAATCTCACCGGGGCGGGCTTTTAATCCTCCGCCAACCAGGGCTGGCATAGAGGCGGAATGATGAGGATCGCGGTAAGGTCTTGAACGAATGAGTTTGCCCTCATTGAGTTGTCCTGCAAGGCTATGGATCATCGTGACTTCTAAGGCTTCCGCTGGGGATAAAGATGGAAGAATGCCGGAAAGCCGTGCGGCTAACATCGACTTTCCCGACCCAGGAGGGCCCAACATCAACAAATTGTGGCCACCGCTTGCTGCGATCTCGAGCGCCCGTTTCGCTGTTTCCTGACCCTTAACATCTCTTAAATCAAGCAATTGTTTTGGGTTTTCTTCTTCCATTAAAGGCTCTGGAGGGGAAAGAACTTGCGTTCCTTTAAAATGATTAATAAGGGATACAAGGGTTTCAGGCGCTAGAATATCAAGATCTCCTGCCCAAGCTGCCTCACCTCCGCAATCCTTTGGGCAAATGATCCCCTTCTTCAATGAGGTTGCATGAATCGCTGCGGGCAACACCCCTGAGATAGGCGCAAGACGACTATCAAGACCGAGCTCCCCCAGGACGAAATACTCACCCAGACTATCGGAAGGGATGACACCCATAGTTGCAAGTAGTCCCAGCGCAATCGGAAGATCATAGTGACTGCCTTCCTTCTGAACATCAGCAGGGGCTAAATTAATCGTTATCCGGCGATAGGGAAGAGAAAGACCAATGGCGTGAAAGGCAGAGCGGACTCGCTCACGCGATTCACCCACGGCTTTATCCGGAAGCCCCACAACCATAAAGTTAGGCATTCCTGCAGATACCTGAGCTTGAACGTCAATGGTGATGACATCAACACCTTGAAATGCGACTGTGTTAAGACGTGAAAACATGATTCCCTCCCTGGTTGTTTTTATGGATTGTTAAAACCACACAAAAGTCGTCATTGCGAGGAATGGCGTAGCCATGACGCGGCAATCCATTTTTCTTAAGTGAAGATGGATTGCCACGCCCCTTTCAGGGGCTCGCAATGACGGCTGAGGGTAAGTAGGCCCTACTTAACCAATTGGATATAATTCACAACGCGTCGAACACCTGTAATTTCGCTTGCATATTCAATAACTGCATCGCGTTCAGCTGGCGTTTGAGCCGTTCCAAAAATATAAATGACTTTATCAAATGTTCGAATAACATAATTTGGGGCATAAACATCTTCATCAGCATAAAGAGTAGCTTTTAACTTTGTTGTCATCCATCCGTCACGCGCATATTCGGAGAAACCATCCTGACCTTTGACATTAATACCATCGATAACTTCGGTAACGCCTTCAACTCTCCTCACAATGCCCAAAGCACTTGCCTTCGTCGCTTCATCATTGGCGATGCCCGTGACCAAAACTCTTCCTTTATAAATCGTCAGTTCGTAACTATCGAACTGATACAATTGATCATGGAGTTGATAATTAATCTTAACGCGCAGCACTTGATCGCTTGCAACTCCTCCGAGACCGCGATCTTCAACAGCACTAAATCCAACAGTGCTAATTCCTCCGACAATGGCTGGACCAGCGCAGGCTGTCAGGACAAGGGGAAGACATAAAATATACTTATTTAACACAACTAACCTCCATTTATTGAGAGTTCCAAGCGCCTTGTATATGACAAGGCCATTTCAAAGGCGAGAGCAATACTACATCAAATCGTACAGATTGGGGAGAGGGCTTTCGCGTCAAATAATATAAAAGGGCTCTCTCGATCCGTTTCTTCTGATGGGGCGTCACAGAATAGGCTGCATCCTCCAGGGAATGTCTACTTTTCACTTCAACCGCAACAAGCGATTTTCCTTTTTTTGCCAAGAGATCAATCTCACCAACGGGTGTTTTATAACGGCTCTCAAGGATCTGATATCCTTTGAGCCGTAAAAACTGAGCGGCCATCCATTCAGCGATGTGCCCCTTACGATGGGCCTTTTGTTTTGGATTTAAGTTGAAGTGCACGCTGGTAAACCTCCCGTTTTGAAAGACCGCAGGCCGTCGCCACAAGACTGACCGCTTCCTTCATCGAATACCTTTCCAACGCATTTTGCAAGTGTGTCTCAATATCCACATCTTTGACGTCAGGTTTTGTCAAGGCCCCCTCAATTACAACAACAATCTCACCCCTCGGAGGGGTATCTGTGAAGTGGGTGATAAGCTGAGACAGATCAGACTGTTGCGTTTCTTCAAACATTTTTGTCATTTCACGGGAAACACTCGCCCTTCTCTCCCCCAACACTTCTTTCGCGTCAGCAAGAAAGGCAACAAGCCGTTTTGGAGACTCGAAGAAGATAAGGGTGGCTGCAATATCTTTAACATCCTCAAACCCTGCTTTTCGGCCGCCAGATTTAGGGGGCAGGAAGCCACAAAATAGAAATCGATCTGGAGGAAGGGCTGAAAGACATAACGCCATAAGGGGAGCTGAAGGTCCTGGAATCACCGTATAGGGCAAATTTTCTTCGCGACAAGCGACCACCAACTTATACCCAGGGTCGGAAATTAAAGGGAGGCCTCCATCTGTAATATAAGCCACCGACTTCCCTTGTCTGAGCAGGGCCATAATCTTCGGACGGGTTTGCTCTGCATTATGGTCATGATAGGAAAGAAGAGGCTTCGAAATCCCATAGTGATTCAAAAGGGTTGATGAAACACGCTTATCCTCACAGGCAATAAGATCCGCCTCCTTCAAGGTTTCAAGAGCCCTTAAGGTTATGTCTTTCAAATTCCCAATGGGCGTTGCAACAAGGGTGAGCATTATAAGGTCCCTCTTAGTCAATAGAACAAGAGCATAGAGAGTGAGGAATCCAACAGTCAAACCAAAAAGGTTTCCCATTAACGAAAAGTTAACCTTATCTGTGAAAATATCTTACCAGACAAACATTGAAAAAGGATAATAAACATGAAAATGAAATCACTCCAAATTTTAGCAATGGCCACTTTTTTCACAGGAATGAGTGGATTAAATGTGAGTGCAGACTGTCCAAAAGGACATGAGTGTGAGTGTGTTCATATTGAGCATCTTCAAAAGAAAAAAACAGAAACTTGGTGTTGGGATAACACAGATGATAAGCCACTTAAAAAGTATGTTGATGGGGGAATTTGTGAAAGAGCCTGTAAGAGCTCAAAGTAGCAGATAAGACGCAGAGGGAAAGTTTAATAGCCTTGTTCAGGAAATTCCTGTACTACTTTTATATTATATCACTATGGAGCCATTATGAACACGAGAGCATTTAAATCCTTTTTGTTTGGGATCCTTATCTTAGGTCTCACGTCTTGTAGTCACACAGTTGAACCTGAAGTCGGAACACCTGTAAAACCGGCTGCACCCAAGGTAAAGCCCGTTAAGCCAGCACCTGCGCCTGTAAAAAAACAAGAACCAACCGGTCCTAAAACACATAAAGTGGGTCTTTTGCTCCCTCTCTCGGGATCTCAAGCTGACTTAGGAAAAGGCATGCTTCAAGCGGCAGAACTCGCTCTTTTTGAAACAGGAACAACGAATGTGACCCTTTTGCCTCAAGATACGAATAAGGGCGCACAAGTTGCTGCACAGAAAGCACTGGATCAAGGCGCTGAACTCCTTCTCGGCCCTCTTTTTGCTGCTGATGTCCAAGCGGTTAAACCGATTGCTCGGGGTCGTAATATCAGCATCGTGAGTTTCTCAACAGATCACACGATTGCGGGGCAAGGGGCCTATGTTTTAGGGTTTCTTCCCTCCCAACAAATTCAAAGGGTAGCTTCTTATGCGAAGGAAAAAGGACAGTCGAAAGTTGCTGCTTTCACGCCAAATGATCAATATGGCCGACTCGTTGATCAAACCCTGAAGACGCTTGCCTCAAATGGATCCATTCAACTTCTTGGAATCACTCATTATTCACGCGGTGATATTCTTGAAGGAAATCCAGGAAATGCACAGCTTTTGGAAGAAATGACCTCCTATAAATCGAAAGGGGTTAATGCGGTTATTATCCCTGAGGGAGGTGAAAATCTTGGTCATCTCATGCGCCTTCTCAGCCCTCAAAAACCGTTTACTGTTTTAGGGAGTGGTCAATGGGACGCCCCTGAAACCCGGAGTGTTCCTGGTCTTGAAGGAGGGATTTTCGCGTCAACCGATACTGTTGAGAGACAGAGCTTTGAGTCAAGGTTTAGGCAAGCCTATGGCCGTACGCCGCCCCGTCTTGCAACACTTGCGTATGATGCAACAGCCCTTGCTATCGCTTTATCAGACAAAGGATATACGCCTCAAAATCTGACTTTCTCTCAAGGGTTTGCGGGGATCGATGGGCTCTTTCGTCTGACACCTCAGGGTTTAAATGAAAGAGGCCTCGCGGTTCTTGAGGTGAGTTCGTCTGGATTTAAGACGATAAGTCCTGCGCCTAACTCGTTTTAGGGAATCAGGGCCCTTATGGGTGCAAAGCTCTTACGGTGATGTTGCGTTATACCTTGAACCTTAAGAGCTTCTTGATGCTGGGCCGTTCCATATCCTGCATTACGCTCCCATCCAAAATGAGGGAACTCTCTTGCAAGCTCTGCCATCAAATTGTCACGCGTGACTTTGGCAATGATTGATGCGGCTGCAATAGACAAACTAATGCCATCCCCCCCAATAACAGGAACGGTTTTTGTTCCAGGAAATGAGGGGATAAATTTCCCATCGATAAGAAGGGTTGGAGGCAAGGACGGTAACTTTTGTACAGCCCGCTCCATCGCAAGAAATGTCGCTTTCGATATATTCAAACTATCTATTTCATCAACGGATGCTTCACCAATACCATATTGAAAATCTTGAAGCGCGATGAGTTGTTCATAAAGATGATCCCGTTTCTGTTTTGTCAGCTTTTTGGAATCTTCAATCCCTTTGAAGAGGGCAGAAGGGATAGAATTTGTGTCTAAAAAGACAGCAACAGCTGCAACGACAGGCCCTGCCCACGGACCTCGCCCAACCTCATCTACGCCTCCAACGGGGCCTAAATACTGGGATTCAATCTTGAGGTTTGGCACGACGGACCTTTCGATAAGTCCTTGTGATTCGAGAGACTTCTTTTCCATACAAAAGATTCAGGAGGTCTCTGAGAGACATTGTTCTTTTTGGAGCAAGATCATGAAGCCTTTTTGCAATGGTCAACCAAACCGGGCTCAAAGCAAGGGAGAGGACGGTTAAAGACACAATCAAGTGACTTCCATATTCATCCACAATCCCTACATCTTTACCCACAGTGGCCAGTAGGAACGAGAATTCGCCTAACTGGGCAAGTACTACCCCTGAAAGGAAAGAGAGGCTCCACGGCTGTCTTAAAAGGTGCAAAATGCTAATATTGAGAGCGGTTTTACCAACTGTGACAAACAGTAAAATCATAAAGACCTTGCCTAGATTCTCCCATATAAAATTCAAATCAAGCAAAAGGCCAATAGAGAGGAAAAAGACCATCATCAGGACACTGTAGATAGGCGTCATACGCTCAATCATGACTTGTTGTTTTTGACTGTTCCCCATGACAAGTCCTGCCAAAAAGGCACCATATGCCGCTGAAAGACCTGCAAGACCCGCAATAGCTGCTGCACCAAAACAAAAGGTAAGACCTGTAAGCGGGGTAAGATCCGTATGCCCGACAACGACTTGAAGAAACGGAAGGTGAATGCGTTCTCTTCGACTGAGATACCACACAAGAATCGCAAGAAGTCCAATAGAGGAAACAATTTTAGCAATAAGCAAGAGAATATCAGGGCTTTCCCCCGGATTAAGACCTCGAATAATCAAAATCATCGGGACGATCGCAAGGTCTTGTGCGACCAGAACACCAATGGTAAGACGCCCCGTTGCTGTCTTTAATTCACCTATGGTGTCGAGCATTTTGACAGCAACAGCCGTACTGCTCAGGGCAAATACAAATGAGAGCAAGAGTGCTAGATTGAGGGGCCACCCAAAAAGATGGGCGAGCGGAAAGGCAATCGCAAGGCCCCCAACAACTTGCAAAGCAATGCATCCGATAGAGATGTGCCATATCTTGACGAAGGATCTTAAGCTGAGCTCCATTCCCACCAAAAAGAGCAGCATAAGAACGCCCAGTTCAGCAAGCATGGTGACCATTTCTCGGTTTTCAATAAATCCTAAAAGAGATGGCCCTAAAATGACACCAGCCAAAATATATCCAAGAATCGCGGGTTGCTTGAATTTTTCAAGCATGATACCACAACCAAGAGCTGCGGTTACGACGATTGCGATTTGTGTGAGTGTGGTTTCCATAGGCATAATGATGAGCTTACCACAAAAGGTTTGGTGAGAGTAGAGACGAGTTGTAAAAAAATGATCATCGTTATTGTTTTGTAAACTATTTTAATATATAGTAAAGATATATGGTTTAGTTGTTGGGTTATATGATGGATACTTTAAAAAGATTTCTCTTAGCTATCTCTCTCATTTCCATTACTGTCGTCATTGTCGTGTTTTCAGGTATGCTCATATACTATGTGATTGAAGGTGTCACAGACGGCTCCAACAAACATTCGGCCCCTATTCAAGAAAACTATGTCAGTCGAGAAAACTCCAATAGACCTGAGGGACAAATCGAAGAAGATTTTGAACGCCAGCTTGAAGGTATAGCCAGCAACCCAGCAGTGCGTGATAAAGCAATCAAAGAAATGAACAGACTGGATCAGAATCCCCCCATGTCTCCTGAAGCAGGGGAAATTAGAAATTATCTAGAGACACTTTTTAAGGTTCCCTGGAAGAAGAGCGATCAAACAGATATCGATATTGTAAAAGCCAGACAAATCCTTGATCGCGATCATCAGGGACTGGAAGACGCTAAAGATCATATCATTGAATACCTGGCTGTTCAAAAACGAGTTCATAATGGGAAGGCACCCATTCTCTGCTTTGTGGGACCTCCTGGTGTGGGCAAAACGACACTTGCTAAATCAATTGCGGAAGCTTTAGGACGAAAATTCGTTCGCGTCTCTCTTGGGGGTTCTAATGATGAAGCTAAAATCCGTGGGTTTATGCGGACCTATATCGGTGCGAGGCCTGGAGATATTGTAAGAGCCTTAATCGAAGCGGGTACCAACAACCCAGTCATCTTATTAGATGAAGTCGATAAACTGAGTGGGGGCGGTCATCAGGGCGATCCCGCTGCCGCCTTACTCGAGGTCTTGGATCCGTCCCAAAATAAGAATTTTAAAGATAGCTATCTTGAAGTGGGCGTTGATCTGTCCAAGGTCATTTTCATTGCGACCGCCAACTCTCTCGATATACCTCCTGCGTTGCGTGATCGCATGGAAGTTGTTGAGTTAAATAGCTATACCCTTGATGAAAAGATAAAAATTGCAAAGAACAGTCTCATTCCAAAGGAAATCAAAGACAATGGGTTAACAACACAAGAATTTTCCATCACAGATCCCGCACTGAAGAAACTTATCGTTGAGTACACACTCGAAGCAGGCGTCAGGAATCTCGACCGTCTTATTGGAACCTTGTGTCGGAAGGTTGTCAAAGAAGAATACGAGGGTCACTCAAAAGGGGTGACAATCACACCTCAGCTTCTGAATTCTTATTTGGGTCAATCTTTAGTACCTCCCATCAAAGTCTTAACAAAAGACACCATTGGTGCGACTCAAGGGCTTGCCTACTCTATTGTTGGGGGGGACGTTATTACTTTTGAGGTCTCTGTTGATAAAGGAAATGGCAGGATTACCAAAACGGGCGGTTTGGGAGAAGTGTCTCAAGAATCCATTGAAGTCGCGCTGACAAATGCGAAAAGGCTGCTTCCTACATATAAGGTTGATGAGAAATACCTGTCAGATAAGGACGTTCATATTCATGGTCGTGGTCAATTGAGTGGCAAAATTGACGGGCCCTCAGCAGGGGCCGCCATCACAACATCCATTATCTCAGCCATCACAAAGATTCCTGTGAGAAAAGAAGTGTGCATGACAGGTGAAATCAATCTCCGTGGTGATTTGCTTGCTATCGGTGGCCTAAAGGAAAAACTGATCGCAGCCCATGCCGCAGGACTCAAAATCGCCGTCATCCCCTTTGATAATGCGAAGGATCTCGTTGATGTACCGGAACAAGTGAAGAAGGATATGAAGATTATTCCTGTGAAGCATATCTCTGAGGTGTTGAAGATAGCGCTTTCGAATCAGTAGGTCTTCCTTGCGCGAAAGTTACATATGTGCGAGTTGCGCAAGCACTAGAGCATGAACCTAAGCTACCGCGTATGTTTAAAGGGGTCTCGAACGGTTTGACTTAGCTTTTGCGCAACAAGTGCATTCAGACTAACGCCCGCTTGAGCAGATTCAATGGCCAGTGCTCGGTGAATACGTTTATCAATGCGGATGTTAAAATGTCCGCTGTACTCCTTCTTAGAAGGGGCTATAGGAATAGGCTCATCATGCTTCGCATAGCTTTCCTTTATAGCCTCCCAAGCCTCTTTAAGCTCGAGCAATGCACTCTCAGGAGAATCTCCAAAGGCTGAGACATTGGGAAGCTCTTCGAAGTGCGCTAACCAATCCCCTTCTTCATCCTTAAAAAGTTCTATAGAGAACCCATCAAAATCGTTATTTACACTCATATCTCTTCTCCTTTTTGATAATCCAAAAACTGCCGTACTTGATAGCCTTTAGCCATACCAGCTCGATTTTGGATCGAAATCCTAGCACCTTGAGGGGAATACCAAATTTGATGGCTTCCCTTCTGGTGGTCTTTCTCCCATCCGCATTGGTTCATAAGCGTCTGAAACTCAGAAAAGCTCAGTCCACTTGGATTACGTTGGGCCTTACTTAATAATTTTTTATGTTGGCTCATATTGTAACTATATACGGTTACAAAAAAATGTCAAGTATTTTCACTTCTGCTATCCAAAGCCAACGTGTGTGATAGTAAGATACAATTCTCTCCCATTATGCTAAACTCCCCCCAAGGTGGAGGACTCATGTGGCTTGATGTTATTGATCTGCGTAACTTCTATTCGACACGCCTCGGGCACGTTGCCCGGCGGATGATGCGACGTAAAGTTAGGAAAATTTGGCCTAGTGTGAAGGGACGTAATGTGATGGCTCTTGGCTATCCCACGCCTTTCCTCAGGTATTATCGTGAAGAAGCAAAACGGCTTGTTGCGTTGATGCCTGCTGAACAAGGAGCCCTCTCCTGGACGGAGAAAACCCCCAATATCGTTGTTCTAACTGAAGAGACCTTACTGCCGTTGCCCGACAAGTCTATCGATTTAGCCCTCGTTGTTCATGCCCTCGAGTTTACCTCAAGCCCTAAGGAAATGATTAGAGAAGTGTGGAGAGTCCTCGCTGACGGAGGCCGTCTCCTCCTCATTCTCCCCAATCGAACCGGGGTTTGGTCTCGGATGGAAAAAACGCCCTTCGGACATGGCCATCCCTATTCCCTAAGCCAAGTTAATCAATTCCTCACCGAAAATATGTTCACACCCTTGACTTCTGAGCACGCGATTTACATCCCCCCCACTCAGTCGAGAATTCTGTTAAGTTTAGCTCCCGCCTTAGAAAAAATAGGCTACAAATGGTTCCGGAATGTCTCAGGTGTGCTGCTCATTGAGGCCTCAAAACAAGTCTACGCCGGAAATCCTGTTAAAGAAGTGGCCTGGAATAAGAAACTACAGATGGCGAAAAAATTAGTGCAGCCTATGAAGAATTAATTATGAGGCACCATCACCTCTCCCCTGCGTGGGAGAGGTCGACCCGTAGGGTCGGGTGAGGGGGATATATGACTTTAAAGAAATGTCAAAGAACACTGCGTACGGCCTACCCCTCACCCGCTCTTTGAGCGACCTCTCCCACAAGGGGAGAGGTGATGGTGCCTCACAATTTCATGAGGTGATTCTGGATTTCAACCCCGCTTATCTTTACAGATTTCCAAAATCGTGTAGAATCATATAAGTATAACTTGGTAGAGTGTTTTTCCCTATGAGGAACCTTAGCTAACTTCAAGGAAATAATGTAAAGCATGAAAATAACTTCTAAAGTAAAAAAAATACTTTCAAATTATGAGAGTGATTGTCCTGGAACAAAAGCCAATTTAGCCCGTATCTTGATGCAAGGAAAGCTCGGCGGTACGGGGAAAATGATTATCTTGCCTGTGGACCAAGGCTTTGAGCATGGCCCGGGACGTAGTTTTGCGATAAATCCGGCGGCTTATGACCCCTTCTATCATCATCAAATGGCAATCGATGCGGGACTCTCTGCCTTTGCAGCCCCTCTTGGGATGCTTGAGGCAGGTGCTGATACATTCGCTGGCGCTATTCCGACGATCTTAAAAATTAACAGCTCGATGAGTTTGCTGCCTGGTGGAGATGATGCGGATCAAGCGGTGACAGGATCTGTTGCGGATGCCCTTCGTTTAGGGTGTTCTGCGATCGGGTATACGATTTATCCAGGATCCAACCAAACCCTGGAAATGCTTGAAGAATTACGCGAGTTGTCTGAAGAAGCAAAATCCTGTGGACTTGCAGTTGTTGTGTGGTCCTATGCGCGTGGAAACATGTCAAAAGACGGCGAAACAGCGATCGATACCATTTCTTATGGTGCCCATGTTGCAGCTCTCATGGGTGCGCATATCATCAAGGTTAAGCTTCCCACCGATTTCCTGGAAAACCCAGAGGCGAAGAAAGAATATGTGAGTCAGAAAGTTGATATCAGCACTCAACGCACTCGCGTTGGCCATGTTGTTCAGGCCTGCTTTAAAGGTCGCAGAATGGTTGTCTTTTCAGGAGGCAATGCAAAGGATGTGAATGGGGTTTATCAAGATGCACGCGATATTCGAGATGGCGGTGGCAATGGCTCTATCATTGGTCGGAATGCCTTTCGGAGACCCCGTGAGGAAGCCATGAAAATGCTTGAGACACTTGTAAAAATTTACCAAGGAAAGATGTAAGGAAACAACATGAAAATCAATGGAAACGCGATTCGTCCAGGCAATATTATTCAGCACAATAACAAGTTGTGGGTGGCTGTAAAAACCCAGCACACCCAACCTGGTAAAGGCGGCGCCTATCTTCAGGTCGAACTCAAAGACATTCGTGATGGGACGAAGCTTAATGAGCGGTTTCGCTCAAGTGAATCGGTAGAGCGTGTCCGCCTCGATGAAAAGGAATATCAGTTCCTTTATGAGGAAGGCGAAAATATTGCCCTGATGGACTCCGAAACCTTTGAGCAAATTCATCTTTCCAAAGAGGTTCTTGGTGATTCCGTTTCGTTCCTTAAGGACGGCATGATCATCACGGTCGTCTCCCACGAAGGTGAAATGGTGGGCGCTGAGCTTCCTGAGACAGTTATTATGGAAATTGTTGAGGCTGAGCCTGTGGTTAAAGGTCAAACAGCCTCATCCTCCTACAAGCCAGCCGTCCTTGAGAATGGTGTGCGTATTATGGTTCCTCCCCATATTGGGTCAGGAACAAAAGTTGTTGTTAACACCGCCGACGGATCATACGTCGAGCGGGCAAAAGATTAGGAAATTTAATGGTAAATCAACTTCGAATTGTTGGGCGTTCTGCTCATTTAAATGTCATGTGCAATGCAGCTTTCAAGGCTGCACGTGGGCTCGTGCGTGACTTTGGAGAGGTTGAAAATCTTCAAGTCTCCCGGAAAGGTCCTGGGGATTTCGTCTCAACCGCAGACAAGAAAGCCGAAGAAATCCTTTTCACGGAACTTAAAAAAGCGCGACCTTCTTATGGCTTTATTATGGAAGAAAGTGGCGTCGTTCAAGGAGATGAGGATAGCACGTGGATCATTGATCCCCTTGATGGAACGACAAATTTTTTACACGGAATTCCTCACTTTGCCATTTCAGTTGGGCTTAAAAAGGGTGATGAGCTCATTGCGGGTATCGTTTATGACCCGATCAAGGACGAACTTTTTTATGCTGAAAAGGGCGGCGGAGCCTTTTTAAATGCACGGAGACTGCGTGTCTCGAGTCGTCAAAATTTGCAGGATTCTGTTCTCGCGACAGGAATACCCTGTATTCGACATACGCCGCTCGAGCGAAAGCAGTTTGAAAATGCCCTGGATAAAGTCATGCCTCTCGTTGCAGGCGTGCGCAGATTCGGAGCTGCATCTCTTGATTTAGCCTATGTGGCCGCAGGTCGTTATGAAGGCTATTGGGAGCCCGCTTTAAAATCCTGGGACCTCGCTGGAGGCATTGTTATCCTTCGCGAAGCCGGTGGCTTTGTCTGTGATCTTAAGGGCGGAGAAGATATGCTAGAGACGGGATCTATTCTTGCAACTAACCAATCTCTAAAGCAGACCTTGAAGGACCTCTTGTTGCCGGAGTATAAGCTTTAATTGGGAGGAAGGATGATTAATTTAGAAATTCGACACCTCGAAATCGTCCAAGCTATTCTGAAGAAGTATCCCTATACTTTTTATGCATTTGGATCACGCGCAAAAGATAAGGCAAAGCGCTTTTCCGATTTAGACATATGTTTCAAGGATCCCATCCCGCTTAATACCCAATCTCACATTGAAGAAGATTTTGAGGAGTCCAATCTGCCATTTAAAGTTGATGTAGTCGACTGGCACCAAATGACAAAAGACTTTCAAAGCTTGATTGAAAAAGATCTTGAGATGATTCAAAAAGGGTCTTCTTCATCTTAAAATGTTTCACGTGAAACATTTTATGAAGACTCTTGAGGGAGGGGGCCTCCATTGTGTAAGGTACAAAAAAATGAGGGTCTATTCATGTGGGAAAAACAAAGTCGTCATTTCGACCCCGAGCGAAAGCCGGGGGAAGCAATCTCGGGATTGCCACGCCCTTTTCAGGGGCTCGCAATGACGCTTGTGGGGTTGACGTTGGCCGTTTTCCTCCCAACCTTTGCACAGGCTGATTTCCCCCGCCCTTGGCAAATCTATTATCAAGATCCAGTGACGCCCGTTATGCAGATTATTTATGATTTCCACCTAGAGCTTCTCACGATTGAGGGGTTGATTGTGTTGATGGTTGCGGGTCTTCTTGTCTATGTGATTGTGCGCTTTCGCGCGTCTCGGAATCAAACGCCATCGAAGGTGGCCCATAATACGGTTCTTGAAATCCTATGGACAACGCTGCCTGTTCTTATTCTTGTCTATATTGCGTTTCCCTCTTTTAAGCTTTTGTACATGATGGATGTCACACCGAAGTCTGACCTTACGATTAAAGCTATCGGAAACCAGTGGTATTGGACCTATGAATACCCTGATCATGATATTAAGTTTGATAGCAATATTATTACTGAGGATAAGTTACAACCTGGGGGTAAGCGTTTATTTGAGGTTGATAATCGAGTCATCGTTCCCACAAATACGAACATACGGGTGATTACAACGTCATCAGATGTGTTGCATTCTTGGGCTGTTCCTGCCTTTGGGGTGAAGCGGGATAGTGTGCCGGGGCGGCTGAATGAGACGTGGTTTAATGTTAAAAAAGAGGGCGTTTATTACGGTCAATGCTCCGAACTGTGTGGCGTTAAGCATGCGTTTATGCCTATTGTAGTTCAGGCTGTGCCGAAGGCCCAGTTTGATCAGTGGATCGCTAGCAAAAAAAGTGCGCCTCAAACCCATAAAGGAGGGTAATTAAGAATGTCCGTTCATGACGATCACAAGCCCCATGGGTGGCGCCGGTGGCTTCTCTCGACGAACCATAAAGATATTGGGACGATGTATATTATCTTTGGAGCCTTTGGGGCCTTCTTTGGAAGCACGCTCTCGATGTTGATTCGGTTGCAGCTGGCCCATCCTCACGGCACGCTTCTGTCGGGGGGAGAATTTCAAATTTATAACGTTGTCATTACGGCCCATGGCCTTCTGATGATTTTTTTCTTTGTCATGCCTGTGTTGATTGGCGGTTTTGGGAATTGGTTTGTACCCCTCATGATTGGGGCGCCTGATATGGCGTTCCCACGCCTGAATAACATTAGTTTTTGGTTGCTGATTCCAGCCCTTATTTTGCTTACTCTTTCTATTGTTGTGGGATCGGGTGCGGGGACGGGATGGACCTTTTATCCCCCCTTAAGTAGTGTGGGACAGCCGGATGCGGCCGTTGATTTTATGCTTGTGAGTCTTCACCTTGCGGGAGCCTCATCGATTTTAGGGGCCATCAATTTCATTACAACCATCTTTAATATGCGCGCACCTGGCATGACCATGCATAAGGTTCCGCTATTTGTTTGGGGCATTCTTGTAACAGCCTTTTTATTGCTCTTAGCCGTTCCTGTTCTTGCAGGGGCAATTACGATGCTTCTTACGGACCGAGGCTTTGGTACGAGTTTTTTTGAGCCTGCTGGAGGGGGAGACCCACTTTTATTCCAGCATTTGTTCTGGTTCTTTGGTCACCCCGAAGTTTACATCATGATTTTGCCCGCCTTTGGAATTGTCAGTCAGGTCATCTCAACTTTCTCCCGTAAGTCTGTGTTTGGGTATTTAGGCATGGCTTACGCAATGGTTTCCATTGGCGTTATCGGGTTTGTTGTCTGGGCTCACCACATGTTTACGGTGGGCATGGATGTGAATACGAATGCGTACTTTACAGCCGCAACCCTGATTATTGCTGTCCCAACGGGCATTAAGATCTTTAGTTGGATCGCCACCATGTGGGGCGGATCCCTGACTTTCGAAACACCTATGCTCTATGCGATTGGTTTTATTATCCTTTTCGTCATCGGTGGCGTTACAGGCGTTACGCTTGCCAATGGAGGCGTGGATATCTCGCTTCACGATACCTATTTCGTGGTAGGGCATTTTCATTATGTGCTTTCTATGGGTGCGCTCTTTGGCATCTTTGCTGGCTTTTATTATTGGTTCCCCAAAATGACGGGCAAATTGATCCCCGAATGGATGGGAAATATTCACTTCTGGATTACATTTATTGGCGTGAATATGATTTTCTTCCCCATGCATTTTCTGGGTCTCGCTGGGATGCCAAGGCGCATTCCTGATTATCCAGATGCTTATTCGGGCTGGAACTATGTGGCGTCCGTTGGTGCAATCATGACATTTGCGGGAGGAATCTTCTTTGCGTTTATCGTTTTTTATGCGTTCCGGTGGGGAAAGAAATCCCCTGACAACCCTTGGGGTCCGGGAGCAACGACGTTGGAGTGGACTCTGCCGTCACCACCACCCTTCCATACATTTGAAACCCAACCTGTGATTAAGTAGGATGACGACACTTGTAATAACACCAACCGTGGAGGCAAATGCAGACGACTACTGGCAGCTTTTAAAGCCACGCGTTATGTCCCTGGTGGTCTTTACAGGGATCGTCGGACTGGTCCTAGCCCCTGGCTCAATTAACCCTATCATCGCTCTTGCAGCCATTCTATGCATCGCTGTGGGGAGCGGCGCTGCAGGTGCCATTAACATGTGGTATGAACGAGATATCGATGCCCTGATGGACCGTACAAAACAACGTCCTCTTCCTCAAGGTAGACTTCAACCTGGAGAAGTCCTTGGCTTTGGCGTGACTCTTGCCGCTGGATCCGTCATGACTATGTATACACTTGTCAGCTTTTGGGCAGCTTTCTATCTAGCCGTTGCGATCCTATTTTATGTTTTCGTCTATACAGTTTGGCTGAAACGATTAACCCCTCAAAACATCGTGATTGGCGGCGCTGCAGGGGCCTTGCCTCCTGTTATTGGATGGGCAGCCGTGATGAATGAAACAAGCCTGTTACCCTGGATTTTATTCGGGATTATTTTTCTATGGACACCCCCTCATTTCTGGGCGCTTTCTCTCTATCGTCATGATGATTATGCGAAAGCAAAAGTCCCGATGCTGCCCGTTGTATCAGGACTTGAATCGACCAAAAACCATATCCTCTTTTATATTTTAGCCTTGATCCCACTTACGCTATTTCCTGTATATACCGGTGATTTTGGTCTTGCTTATGGTGCGATTACTTTAGTTTGTGGAATCATATTCCTGGGGCTTGGACTTAAAGTAAAACTCTCTAAAAACCCACAAGATGCGGTGAGACTATTTCTCTATTCCATCCTCTATTTATTCATTGTGTTTGCCGCAATGATTTTGGACAAGGTGGGTGGGTTATGAATAGGTCTAAGAACAAAGCGTTGCTTTGGTGTCTTCTCGGGCTCTCTGCCCTCTTTTATGCAGCAGCTACTGTGTACATGAAGTGAAAGAGAAGCACCGCTCTACACTCATCATCTTAGCGAGTCTTGCCTTTGGAATGCTGGCCTTAACCTTTGCATCCTCAGCCCTTTTTCGAATGTTTTGTGAGAAAACGGGTCATGGCGGCACAACACAAGTTGCCCAAACGAGACCCTCACACATTGAAAATCGGGTCATTACTGTACGCTTTAATGCAGACACACACACGGAATTGCCGTGGGACTTTAAACCCATGCAGCGTGAGATTAAGGTTAAGGCCGGCGAAATCGGTCTTGCGTTTTATAAAGGAAAGAACCTATCACCCCACCCTACGGTCGGCATGGCAACCTATAATGTAACTCCCCACAAGGCCGGGATATACTTCAATAAAGTCGAGTGTTTTTGCTTTCTCGAGCAACACTTAGAGGGGGGACAAGAAACAACCTTTCCCGTGGAGTTCTTCATCAACCCAGATATTGTGAAAGATCCAACCATGGATGATGTGGAGACGATTACGCTTTCATATACATTTTTTAGATTGAAGAATCCGGGATAATTTTCTCCGCGTTTTGTCAAAATAAAGTTCGCGATTTGAAGATTTAGAGCCCGCGTTTTGAAGATATTTAGTGTTATCTTGTTGAATTTAAAAGATGATTTAGTTATTAGATTTTTCTTAAAATGAAGTTAATAGTCACCCCATTGAAAACACAAGAAAGGTCGTCGTCCCGGGGACGACGGGGCACTGCCATTAAGTTAAGGAAAAATGCCCACACCCTGGGTCGTCCCGGAAACAAGAATATCTTGAGCGAAGCTCAAGTTTTCTTGTTGTCCGGGATCCAGGAGCAATACTATTGCGTAAGCAATACAACGCTCTTTTATAAAGAGGTTATTACATTCCTGCGGAATGAGTTATCAGCCCTGGATCCCCGACTCGCTTCGCTCTCGAGGACGACCCTGTGGGGGCGTCCTTCGTCTTAACTTAATAACAGTGGGAAGACGGGGCGGGTGGTGGTGCAAAACAACTTCAACCTTTTAGGGCGTCCTCTTTTCCGCCATGTGAGTAAGGGGGCTTGGATATTTGATTCTTGCCTGGGAAAACCCCACACTTGCTGAAAAATGAAATACCGCTTATATATATAATGGAAAAAAAGGAGATTACTAAATGACTGACCGTTCAAAAAATAAAACAATATTAGGTGTTGAAAGAAGTCAACTGGCCTATAGCGAAGGTCTGCGCACCTTTATGTTGAGCGTTTATAACTATATGGCGCTTGGCCTTGGTCTTACAGGTGGCGTTGCGCTCGTTGTTGTCTCTTCACCGGCTTTAATGCAAGCTTTGATGCCGATGATGTTACTTTTTATCATTGCGCCTATTGCTCTCGTGTTCTTTTTAAGTTTTAAAATCAATACGATGAAATTTTCTACAGCTCAAATCGTATTTTGGTTGTATGCAGCTCTTAACGGTGTCGCATTTTCCGTCATCTTTATGGCCTATACTTATGAGAGCATTGCACGTGTATTTTTCATCACAGCGGGCATGTTTGCTGCCATGAGCCTTTATGGATATACAACAAAAAAGGACCTCACAGCTTGGGGATCTTTCTTATTTATGGGACTCATTGGAATCATTATCGCCTCCATTGTGGGGATGTTCTGGGCCAGCACAATGCTGCAGTTCATGATTTCTATTGCTGGCGTTATCATTTTTACAGGGCTTACGGCCTATGATACGCAATCCATTAAGGAATCTTATATGGAGGGCGCTTCATCTGAAATCGCCGGTAAAAAAGCTATTTTCGGAGCGTTAAAACTGTATTTAGACTTCATCAACTTATTCTTGATGATGCTTCGTTTATTAGGCGACAGAAGGTAAAAAACCAGGATTCGTCATTGCGAGCCCTCGTAGAGGGCGTGGCAATCCATCTTAGATAGATTGTTTCCCCCCGTTTTCACGGGGGTCGCAATGACGATCCTTTATATAGCTATGCTGTTTTTCTTCCTATAGGATAGCAAACTCACGGGTATAGACAGCAGATACAACCCCCCAATAACACTGAGAGTCCACCAAGGTGCGCTAAAGAGAGCCGCCATAAAGACCGCAACCATCATCAAAAGAGGACGGATATATTGGTGAGGAATGCGCACATTTTTCAACAAAAATGTGGGTATGCGGCTGATCATCAAAATTCCACCCATGATCAAGGTGAGGGCAAATAGTGCTGGATAAACTTGAAAATCTTCCTCAAATGCAAAACTCGCCATCATTGGTAATAAAGCAATGGCTGCTCCCATGGGAGCTGGTACACCAACGGAATACTGTGCGGCCCATTCGGGTTTTTCAACATCCATATTTGTATTAAAGCGAGCCAGTCTTAAAGCCATACAAGTTGCAAAGAAAAGTGTAAGCGCCCACCCCGTTCCCTTCCAAACATGAAGGCTGTACAAGAAAACAACAACAGCAGGGGCTACGCCAAAGCTAATAAAGTCAGAAAGGGAGTCTAGTTCGGCTCCAAAGTGGCTATCCGCGCGCAGCAGGCGAGCGATACGACCATCCATGCCGTCAAGTACGGCCGCAATGAGGATGAGGGCTACAGCAAGCTCCCAGCGCTCCATAAGAGCAAATCGAATGGAGCTTAGACCTGTGCAGAGAGCGGTGATTGTTATGGCATTAGGGATAATGCGTGCGACATGAGGGGCTTTCAGGGCGCGGGAACTCATTGTTTTTTTCATGATCTTACTTCTCCAAATCGTCTCGGGGCGTGTGAAAGCAAGTTTCCAAGAATTGTCTCTCCCCCAATCATTCGTTGGCCTTCAGCAACTTGAGGGTTTACCCCCTCAGGCAGATAAATATCGACGCGACTCCCAAAACGGATGATGCCAAAGGTTTCACCTGCTTTCACAGACTGACCTTCCTTAGCTTCACATAAAATCCGCCGAGCAATGAGACCCGCTATTTGAACAATAACAATCTCCTGCCCAGAAGGTGTTGTAATTAAAAGAGAATTTCTTTCATTTAAATCGCTCGCCTTATCTAAAGAGGCATTTAAGAATTTACCAGGGTGATACTTAATTGTTTTAATCGTTCCCTCCACGGGAATACGGTTTACATGAACATCAAATACATTGAGGAAAATACTAATGCGCGGGAGTTCCTTATTCTTCCATTTGAGCTCAAGAGGGGGTCGCGCTTTTTCAATTTTCGTCACTATTCCGTCACCGGGACTGATGATGAGTCCTTCACCCTGTGGCGTCACTCGACGCGGGTTACGGAAGAAATAAATGCACCAACCCGTCAGAAGAATGCCAATAAACCCTAGTGTTTTAGCAAAGATCAGTAAGAGTAAAGTTATAACCGCAAAGGCTGCAATAAAAGGCCAACCAGCGCGGTGAATAGGAGCGAAAAAACTAGCCATGAATCCTCATGATAAAATTCTATGGATTTTATAGCCTTTTTCCATCACATTGGCTATCGTTCTTTATGGAGGATATGAAAAACAATGAAAGAGATCAAGTCAATAGGTGTTTACTGCAGTGCTTCCGAGCGCGTAGATGGTGTCTATAAAACATCTGCATTGGAGTTAGGCAAGCAACTCGCTCGTCACAATTTGACGATGGTTTATGGAGGCGGAGCTCAAGGCCTGATGGGTGTTGTTGCGAATTCAACGATGGAAGCGGGCGGACGCGTCATAGGATTTATGCCTGATCATTTAAAGGAATTTGAAGATCCTAATTGGAATATTACTGAATTGCATATGGTCGATACAATGCATACACGTAAGAAACTCATGTTTGAGCATTCAGATGCTTTCTTTGTTCTTCCGGGAGGGTTTGGAACCCTTGATGAGACCTTTGAAATCATAACGTGGAGGCAACTACAACTTCATGATAAGCCCGTCATTTTTATTAATGTAAATGGGTATTGGGATCCCTTAGAAGATTTGATGAGTAATATTATTGAACAGAATTTTGCGAAAAAAGAACACAGACAATACTTTAAATTTGTGACGACCATTCCTGATGCTTTTAAGGCGTTGCAGACAGCCCCAGAGCAAACAAGTCATGAGCCGCTCGAGTGGGTGTAGGCAATATATAAACATGAGAAAACCACGATTTATTCCATTAGAACAGTTTGACCAACAAGGACCCACCCTTCGGCGGTGTGATCATGAAGGTTGTGAAGATGAAGGTGAATTTCGAGCTCCTAAGAGTCCCACGCGTCTTCAAGAGTACTATTGGTTTTGTATTAATCACATTAGAGAATATAACAAATCGTGGGACTTTTATAAGGGGATGACCCCTGATCAAATTGAGATCAGTCGGGTTTCTGATATTACATGGAATCGCCCCTCCTGGCCCGTTGGAGGGTGGCGAACTCTTTTAGAAAATGCTCAATATTTTGATGGACTTGAGCCTTTTTTGAAGATGGTTACGCGTCCACCCACCCTTCCGAAAGACGTTCAAAAGGGGCTTGAGACGTTAGAGATGAAACACCCCTTAACAATTGAAGCCCTAAAAAAACAATATAAATCCCTTGTAAAGCTTCATCATCCCGATCTTCATCCTGGTGATAAAATGGCTGAAGAACGCTTAAAATCTATTAATGAGGCTTACCAAGTGGTGAAGAAGTATTTAGGAAAATAACAAGGTACTTCACCTCTCCCCTTGTGGGAGAGGTCGACGCGCAGCGGCGGGTGAGGGGGCGGTTCGTTCAGTAAAACTCTTTGTTTATGAATAAGAATATAGACATCCATAATATCTGTTTGCATTTGTGTTGACCGCCCCCTCACCCGCCCCAAGAGGGGCGACCTCTCCCACAAGGGGAGAGGTGAGCCACTCCTCATTTCTTCCAAGATAAAGCCCAGGCAACTGCCAGTGTTCCAATGATCAAAGCAAGGGTGATCCAATCCCCCCATCGCGCATAAAGCGGTACAGTGTATGTTGGTGTGGGCAAGAAAACATCCAAAACCTCTTGTTTATTAAGGCCAATGTTCCCCATGTTACGCCCATAGGCATCAAAAACAGCGGATACACCATTATTGGCAGCACGGACGATGGGAATACCTTCCTCAACGGCCCGAAACCGTGTCATCTCGAGGTGTTGATAGGGACCTGATGAATTTCCATACCAGGCATCATTCGTGATATTTATCATCCATCCCGGTCGTGGTTGAGACGCATTAACCACAGCGCTGGGGAAGATGACTTCATAACACACGAGGCCACTAAAGGCTGGAAAGCCTTCAGGGAGGTTAACAGTTTGAGGGCCAGGTCCACTCGAAAAATCAATAGTTCCCACAGTAACTTTCTTGATTGTCCCCTTCCCAAAGATAGAGTCCAACGCCTCCCTAAAGGGTAAATACTCTCCAAATGGAACCAAATGGGCCTTGTCATAATAGGCGACAATCGACCCCTTATCATTCAGGACAAGAAGACTATTCCATACCCGACGTGGGGTTTCACCTTTTGGTGTTCGTCTAATCGCTCCTATAAATATGAGCGCGTCCTTTGGAAGAGCCTCAGCGATTAAGTCTCGACGAAAGGCTTCTTGCTCAAGGAAGAAGGAAACCGCAGACTCAGGCCAAATAACTGCTTTTAAAGGAAAAGTTGAGGGACGTTTTGTCATCTCCAACAACAGCTTGAAGTTATCCTCCTGACTTTTCGCATCCCATTTTAAAGTTTGAGGAATACTCGGCTGAACAATGCGCAGCGCAAATGGCGGGGATGAAATCACATTCGGGTGGTTTAAACGGTCATATCCCCAAAACCACACAAGTCCTGCGATTAAATACACACTGAAAGCGACAGTACGGTCAAAGGGGCGTTTCCCCACAAAATATCCCAATGTGAGGCTCAAGAACAAAGTGAGAAGGCTGAGTCCATAAACTCCCCAAAGGGAAGCAGATTGCAACATCTCTGGACTGATCGCCCATGCGTAGCCTAATAGATTCCAAGGAAAGCCCGTGAAGATGTGGCCTCTTATCCACTCAAAACCAATCCAAATGGCTGCAAAGGCGAAGGCACGGCTTATGCCTTTATAGGGCCACAGGGCAGTCCCAACAAATGAAAGCCCCGTAAAGACGGCAAGGACAGCAGGGATGCCGAACAGAGCAAAAGGAATGAGCCACCAAAAGGCGGACAAATCAACGGTTAAGGCGTTTGCAATCCAATAAAGACCCGCTGTAAAATGACCCAGGCCAAACCACCAGCCTAGCCAGAAAATCTTCGAAAGCGAGGTTTTGCCTATATTTTGTTCCAGCATAAACCAAATACCGCTTAAAGCGAGAATAAGGGCCGGCAATAGAAAAACAGGAGCGAAGGCTAAGGCACCAATAGCACCAAGCACAAAAGCAAAAGCCCGTCCTGGCCAGGGTTTAAGCGTCAGCTGGAGGAAGTCCATGAATACCTATACGTTTAATCCGTCGCGTATCACCTTCAATAATTTCAAATTCAAGGCCTGAGGGATGGGCAATAAGCTCTCCTCGTTGAGGGATTCTATCTGTCAGATGCAGGACGAATCCGCCAATCGTTTCAATATCTTCATCCATTTCTTCAACGGATCTGAGGACCCCAATTTTTTCCTCAATCTCTTCAATATCCATTCTGGCGTCAACGACAACAACGCCGTCCGGACGATAGAAAAAATCAAGAGGCGTGTTGAGGTGCGCCACATCCTGAATGTCTCCCACGATTTCTTCGACCAAATCACCCATGGTCACAAGTCCATCAACACCGCCATATTCATCAACAACGATCGCGAGCTTTTCACCTGTGGACCGCATCTTTAGCAGAAGGTCTAACACCCGCATTGAGGGTGAGATATAATCAAGTTTATGAAGTTGATCCTGAAGCTTGAAATCTTCTGATGTGATATCAAGAAGATCACGCATATGAATATATCCCAAAATATCATCAAGCGTCTGACGGTAAACGGGAAACCTCATCACCATATTCGTCTTGAAGGCTGCTTTGACTTCCTCAAACGAGCTTTCAATCGGGACCGCAATGATTTCAGCTCTGGGGATCATAAGATCTATCGCTGTTAGATCCCTGAGCTTCAAGATATTCGTCAGCATCTCCCGTTCATCAGGCGCGAGCGAGGCGTCCGTCACTTCCTCTTCTTCAATAAGCTCTTCCAGCGTTTCTCGAAGCGAGCCTTCGCCTTCTTTGCGTTTCAAAAAGGACTTGATATTATTAAGCCACCCTTTCATCGGTCCTCATAAGGGTTATTGATGTGTAGGTCTTTTAAAATCCGAATTTCCATACTTTCCATTTCAAGTGCTTGTTCGTCAACTTCATGATCATAGCCTAAAAGATGTAAAAAACCATGCACAATCATATGAATTGTATGATGAAGCAAAGAAATATGAGCCTCTTCCGCCTCACGCAGGATGGTTTCTTGTGCAAGAATGATATCACCGAGTTCCCCGATAACGCTAGACGGAAAGGAGAGAACGTTCGTCGGTCCATTCTTCCCGCGATAGGTTTTGTTCAACTCTTGTATGGTTTTGTCATTTGTTAAAACCACACTTACCTCCATTTCCGAAAAATCCCTGCCCAAAATTTCAGCAGTTTTTTCAATGGCATAGGTTATCTCTTCCTCCCAAGTTGAGGGAAGAACGGACCATATTTTTTCCTGTGAGATAAAATTAATGTGGGGTTTCTTTGTTCTCATATGCTCTAACAATTCGTGAAACTAAGGGGTGGCGCACAACATCTCGCTCCGTAAAGTGAATAATTCCGACTCCTCTCACATCCTTAAGGGTCGTGAGGGCATCTTGAAGTCCTGAAGGTGTTCCCTTCGGCAAATCGATTTGCGTTAAATCACCAGTGACGATCATGTGAGAGTTGCTGCCTAGACGGGTTAAAAACATTTTCATTTGAACTTCGGTTGTATTTTGCGCTTCGTCAAGAATAATCACAGAGTCAGAAAGCGTTCGACCCCGCATGAAGGCCAGAGGCGCCACCTCAATTTCGCCAAGCGCCATTTTTTTTGTAACAAATTCAAGGGGAAGCATATCATGGAGGGCATCATAGAGAGGCCGCAAATAGGGATCAACTTTTTCCCGAATATCGCCTGGCAAAAAGCCAAGCCTTTCCCCTGCCTCAACAGCGGGACGCGACAAAATCAATCGATCCAACCTACCGTTCAACATCATCTCAACCCCGAGTGCCACTGCAAGATAGGTTTTGCCCGTGCCTGCAGGACCTTCAGCAAACACCAACTCATTCTCTTTAAGAGCTTTGATATAGGCTGCCTGCATGCGTGAGCGGGCCGCAATAACCCGTCGCTTTGTCGTTAAATAGGTTTCCTCATGGGGTTCTTTATCGCCGGCTTGTCTCAAAGCGGCCATAATATCGGTCGAATCGAGTTGCTTGCCATCTTGAAGGTGAGAATAAAGGGCTGCAAGTGTACGGCCAGCAATACGTGTGAGTTCATCTTCACCCTGTATAACAACCTGATTACCCCGCGTTGTAATCGAGACAGCAAGTTCTTTCTCAATCAGTTTGAGATTATTTTCATGGCTCCCAAATAATTCAATGAGAAGGTTGTTATCATCAAACTCTAAATAGGTCGTTGATCGTTTATCAGATCCCATGTTTTTTCTTTTTTTCGCTCCTCGCTTACAGTATCAGTATACACGAAATCCACATTTTCTCCAAATGGTGGTGCCGGATTTTTATGTAAATTTAACATCAGATATTAAATTTACATAAAAATTATCTACCCTTAAGCAGGGTCACATCATGAAAATTGTGAGGCACCATCACCTC
>JABDDK010000021.1 GCA_013287665.1 Alphaproteobacteria bacterium | reverse complement strand
AGGTCAAATTGATAGAAATAATGTCACCATGGGAGGCAACGTTATTACCGATCATGGGAATGGCTCTGATACCATTTACGGAGATGCTCAGACGATCTCCCTTTCTGTGCAAGGAGGGACGGTAACGAATCCTGGTCAAGGGTCTTACTTTAATCTGTTCCAAAATGCGACCGTTATCACCCAAACTGACGCAGCGGCTTATATGACAGATAACACCTTCACCTTGGCTGGTAATACGATCCAAGGAGGCTCAGGAAATGATGTCATCTATGCGAGTTTGCAAAACTTGAGCTTCAGCGCACATGCTGGATCTGGAGCATCAGGAGCTGGGGCTTTCTTCTCAGGCACAATTAACTATCCCAATGGGGGAAGTTCACCTACTGGACTTGAGACCCCTGTCATTGATACTGGCAACCACATCACCTTTGGGAATGACGTGGTTAATGGCGGAGCTGGTAACGACACCATCATTGGGAGTGATGCGCTGAATCTTTCAGGGCTTGATAACTTCTTACAAGGTCTGAATACGATCCAATGGAGTGATAACACACTGACGGGTGGCACTGGGGCTGATAAGTTTGAGTTTTCCCTAGCATCTCTTCATAACGATGGGCATCTCGAGAATCAAGGCCATGCCACGATCACTGACTTTAATACAGGTCAAGGAGATAAGCTGGTCTTCAAGGTTGCAGCAGGAGTTGATCTTGCAGCTATCAATGCGGACACGGTGTTTACTCATCCAAATGTAGGAGGAACCGCCGCCCTTGATACAGTGGCCACCTTCCATGATGGGAGCAGTATCACGCTCTATGACGTGAACTTTGCAGCCTTCAGCGCAGCCAATACGGTATTGGTGCACTAACCGAGATTGGGGGCAGGGGAATTATCAATGACACCCTGAACAATACGTACAATCTCGACCTCAGAAACAGGTTGAAAGTTCCAGGCATCGACTCCAACGTTGATCATTTTATGCATCGTTTTCCACTTGTCATGTACATGTCCGCATAAAAGCCAGTGGCCTTCATCCTGCGGGCGCCACTTGGCGTATTTGTCGCCTTCAAAGTTCGAGCCGTAGGGTAGGTGACATAACTTTACGTCTCCAAGTTCAGGTATAATGAGCAACATTTGTTCAGGCACAACATTCCATCCCCACTCTTGATATTGCTGGACCCACCGCGCATGCCGTTCTGGTGTGCGTGTTTGCTTGTTATAAGAGTGACAAAAGTCATGATTTCCGGGGACCAAGTACTTGATGCCATTCAATTTTGTCGTATAAACCTCAACAGGACGCGCTGCCATGCTAAAATCACCCAAATAGTAGACTTCGTCTTCCGGCCTCACAAGATCATTCCATTTTTGAATTAAGGCTTCATTCATTTCTTCTACAGAGCCAAAAGGTCTATTGCAGAACCTAATGATATTGCTATGCCAGAAATGATGATCAGACGTAAAATATAGCATATGGCACCTTATAAATTAGTTTTGGTGTAATTCTTCTTAGTCAGTTTACGGGTCATTTTTAGGACCTCAACACTCTTTCACCCGTGTTGGCGCTTTCATTTACACCGATACCTTTTATACCGCCGCCGATAACCGCCGATAACCGCCGATAAGTTTTATTGTGGTTTCATGAGTAAAAACCAGATTGTCCCTCGCTTCATGCCCTTTGAATTAATAAGACCTTCTTCTCGAAGTTTTGCCAGGTCATCTCTGAGAGTTCTTTCGGCGGGTGGGTTTTTTAAGTTTAATAAAATATCTTTCATTTTTAATTCCCCTTGGCGGGAGAGAATATCAACAATCTCCAGTTGCCTCGAAGTTAGATATGATTCCAATTCGTTTAAAGGTGCATTTAAAGGTGCATTTAAAGGTGCATTTATAGGTGCATCTTGCATCTTTAACCTTTCAATGCGCGTTGTAAAAAGACTTCCATCACGATCATCAATAAATTGAATTTGAGGCCAATCGTGAAGGGCTCGTCTTATGCCAGTTCCGAGACCTCTATAAGGTAAGAGGCCCTTTGATACAAAAGAAGCCAAAATGGGATTGCGTTGAATTGAATTTCCAGATTGGATTTTCTCAATTGTTAGATGATCTGGTAAACAGCCAGGGCTTATGATTTCTATACGATCATCAAAGATGAAAAGCCTTACGGGAGCACTTATAAAATAGTCGCGATGCAGAAGCGCATTCACCAAAAGCTCCTCAAAAACAAGTTGAGGGATTTCAGGCTCTCCAATTGTATTAACACCCTTTTGTTTTTGAATCTTGCGCAGGTTTCGCATGATGAAGGCTAAAGCCCCTTGAAAAACCACAGATAGCGGGCCTTCAAAATCCTCACTATCTAAGTACTTATCAGCGATTTTATCTCCTGAAAAACTCACGGCTTTAACGATGAATTCAGGCTTAAATAACTGGGGCTTGCTTCCGAATAATAAAAGACCAGCTAGATTTAACTTTTGCTGAGTTACAAGATTCATATTCTCAAGCAAATGAAGTCTTTTTGCATTGGATTCAGGTAGAGTTTCTTTGTAAACGTTCGTCAGAAAGTCTGAAAGGAGAGGAGCATTGATAACCTCAATTCCCGCTCTTGTTGGAACTTCATCAGCATGTAAAAGATCCACTTCTTGAAAAAGTCGTCTTAGCTCTTCTTTTGAATGGATGCGTCTTTTATCCGCGCCACTTTTTAACCAAATGATACCTTGGTGGTCAAAGTAAGGTTTATCCATTCCTTCTGGAATCTTCACAATAACAACCACCCGATCAGAATCTAAAGAAATGTTCTCCGTATATACGGTTACTGGACTACGGACATGCTGACTCGCACAATTGCTGATCAATTGATTGATTCTATCTATCTCTTTTCCCGAAAGACCTATGAGCTCTCCTTTGTTAGAGACTCCAATAAAAAGTCTTCCTCCGCGAGAATTAGAAAAGGCAACGATTTCTGCAGCGAGAGAATCGTGATTGCGAATGTTCTCTTTGAATTGATTTTGACTGTCTTCACCGCGCTTGATGATTTTCTTTAGTTCGCTGAGTTCCATTGAAATCCTTAGTTTTGACTATTAATCTTTACAAGATTAGCTGCGTGCAAGCAAATGAAATAAGCTTTACCAGTAATGCCATAATGAAGAAATCATGGTCCCATTATGAACCCAATGACCCCATTATGAACCCATAATGAGCCAATTGAACCCATTAGACCATTTGTTTGAATTCTTCAGAATTAACAACTTCTAAATGGGCAATTGTTGAGCTTGACATGATTAATAAAATTGGTTATTAAACTGACGATTTCTATATACTTATCCTAGATATGATCTCGGCAACTATAAGCCACAACTAGCTGAAAAATCAAAGAAATTTAAAAAAAAGGGAGGATTCTAACTTGTTTAGAATATTTGTCATTTATTTCAAAAAATTCAGATTTTCGTCAAATATTAGACCTATTTTACCAAACAAATTATGGAGAACAGTATTTTGACGAACAAGGTGCGCCTAAAGATCTCTCTCATCTTTTGCCATATTTTGAAGAGAATTTTGTAGAACAGAATCTATCAAGTTTGACAGATCTTCTGAGCAAAGGAGTCATAAGCACAACTATGATTCGTAACCTTAAAGATGATATTACTATTGAGGGCGAGTCAACAAAGTCTTTCTTTTATAGTTATTTGCAGCGAGCAATACGGTCAGTTGACGAGCCTATAAAAACGTTTAAAATAAATTTGGATGAAATAAATTTGGATGGTTTTAAAATAGAAAGCGTTCCCTGGGAACATGATTTGTTATCACCTCCCTGCTTTTTAGATTCTGATAATTCTATGGGGAGGTACCGAGAAGAAATGGATGATTCAGAACTGGAATATGGAGAAGCCATTGTGGAAATTCGTGGAATAAGAGAGGTAAAACCTTGGTTTCTAAGGAAGTGTTCATTGAATGAGGATTTAACTGGAGATTTTCTTAGAACTACCCAACCCGCTTTAGAGGAACAAGTGCTTGCTTTATTTGACTTCCTTAATAATTTTAGACATTCGAAATATGACTTAGAGATATTTTACTTAGGAATACCGTATACCTTACAACACCGCACGATAAATTAGGAAAGGAGAGTAACATGATGAAACAAGTATCCATAGGTTGGATAGTGATGATCTGCTTATTATCTTCACCTGCATATTGTATTAATTACAAACGACTAGATGAAGAAGCTCAAAGCTGTTTTACAAAAATATGGTCGGGGCCATTTCTTTCAAAACCGAAGGTCAGAGAAAAACTTACTTTTATGCATGAAGAAGACGAAAAAGTTAAGAAATATTCCGATAGTCAAAAGTTTCAAAAACTTTATGATAGTTTAGAAGCAGGTACAAGTAAAAAAAAGCTCCCTGGAATTGAACCAAGAAATCAAAGATTTCTTGAGTTTGCTAAAATGTGTGAAGAAATCTTTCAAGAAGAAAATGATGTTCTGAAAGCGTCAGTTTACCAACTCCTAAAACGAGTTTACAAAAAATACACTGAAGCCGTCACCGCAAATGTAAAACATAGAGAAAGATACGTTCCGCTACCTGAGGTGGATCCAGATCCAGAAGCAACTAAAGCCTTACGGGCGATTATGGCAAATGCTGACAATTGTTGTGTGATCCCTGAAGACCTAAAGAGGCGGCTTAAAACTGATGAATTTTGGCCTACGTATAAATAATCCAAAGATATGAACATGAACTGTCTATCTTTTATATCTCCGCCGATAACCGCCGATAAGTTTTAACGTGGTTTCAAGAGTAAAAACCAGATTGTTCCTCGCTTCATACCCTTTGAATTAATAAGACCTTCTTCACGAAGTTTTGCCAGGTCATCTCTGAGAGTGCAGATAGCAGTGTTAACTATCCACAACAGCGTACTTTTTAAGAGGATCTTTTTGGCTGCGTCCTATCTCAGAGTTGATCAATGTTTCAATGTTCATACTCGGCAATTTACTAGGATGCAGCTCGGATATCAATGACGAAAGATAAGATTTTCTTAAGATAAAACAAAGTGTTAGTATTGCCAAGAAATGTCCGACTCCATCATAAGCGTCTTGCTTTCAGGGTGCTTGAGAGTTGTGGTATTGCGTCAATCACCCCTAAAAAAATCGCGCCAACCTTTCCTTTATAATGGCCTTATAACCGTCTTTTTGATCTTGCGTCAGGAAACTTCGATCAATCAATTGCCTCCATTCCGGTTGGATAAGCTGAATTGTTTGTAAAATCCTGTTGATGGTATTAGAGGAAAGCCCTAATCGACCTTTACCATAGACTTCTATGAAATCGTCAGCCTTCAATTTTTGTTTTTTCCCATTCAGAGTCAGAGCCATCTCTTCTTGCGTTCCCGCACCCATGGCAAGCGTCGTGTTGAGTAGATCATAAGCTGGCGACAAAGAAATCAGGCTATCTCTGGTGATCAACGAGAAATTCTTCAGATGCATGTCCTCGTTGCCTACAATGAAGTTAAAGAGTGTTAATCGAAATAGTTTTTCCTGCTCCAGAAGAGGGAAAGAACAGAACTGACTGATGATCTTGGCCACCTTTTCCATGGAGCTGTTATATTTTGTCAAGCGGTCCTCTTGGCTGAGTTGCGCAAAGTCCTCCACATTCAGCTTTTGTTTTGTCGGATTGCGTAGCGATGGGCGATCAAAACGACGTATCCAATAACTCAAGGCCCCATCTTTACAATAGAGCAAGCCATGCAATGGCACCTCAATCCCTATCGCAGCAGCTAAGCGCATCGTGAGATCTTCGTTTTCTGGTAGGCTATTCCATTGGGGGTTTTGTGGCTTTAAGATAAAGGTTCCCCCTTTGTCGGCGATCTCGAAGGTTTCTTGAGCGACATCAAGGACAACACTTAACTTAGGTTGTATGCCCTGAATGGAGAGTTTGGAGGCTAGCCTGTTGGCCTCCTTCAGCTGCTCCCCCATCGTGTAGGGAAAATCTTTCAAGGATTTTAGGCGGGGTGATAGTCGTTTCAAG
This sequence comes from Alphaproteobacteria bacterium, assembly GCA_013287665.1. Lineage (GTDB taxonomy): Bacteria > Pseudomonadota > Alphaproteobacteria > UBA9655 > UBA9655 > UBA9655. The sequence continues at coordinate 20,339 of JABDDK010000021.1, read as the reverse complement.
CCAGCAGCACTATATCGATTCTCACCGGGAAGAAGATCCTCGTAGGTGATGGGGCATCGCATCATCGATCACCCTTTACGGTCACAGCCCCAACTAAGTCGGCTCCAACGGCCTCTAATTGGGCCATATAATCATGGGCATCAATCTTATTCTGCCGAAGAAGAGCTTCCAGCTGTACCCCTTCTGGTAATAATCCGTCAAAAAAAGGGGGAAAGCGATCAAATGTATAGGGCTCAAGGCGGACGGGCATGGTTAAAGAAATAGGAGGCCCTCTATAACTTTCCAAGTAGGTGAAAGAATATTCATTGCTTTTGGTTTGAGTCAAGTATCCGCAGAGGATTGTATGGCAGGTGATCAGCAGACGACGTTCGATATTTTCAGTTGGGGATAGGGATTCAATCATGAATTTTTACTTTCCTTAATTAACGGATGGCTTAAGTGAACATGGATGTTCAGGATCTTTAAGGTCTTGAATACCGTATCCAATTTAATTGTTTCCTTGCCAGCTTCTAGGCTTTGGACGGCTGTGCGGCTGAGGCCAGCAAGCTCCGCTAATCGTCCCTGGGATAGGCGTGCTTTTTTGCGGAGATCCCGAACTATCCTACTTAAATCTTTCGACCCTGAAATTTCAATCATGGGTATGTCTCGCTGTTAAGGAGTATCTATTTCTAGATATATCATACCTGCCTGTCCAAAACAAGCATTATGCTCTCTATAGCAAGCATATCTAACGAATTGAATGTGTTTATGAGAAAATGGCAATGAAATGTCTGGTTATGAGTTTTGCAAGAATCATTTATTGTCATTTTAAGTGAAAGTTATAACTGGAAGCTGGGGAATGATTAAAATGATTGTCTTAGAAAGCAAATGAAGATGGTTAGACCAAGAAATTTCTGTCAACAGTGTTGACAGTTTCTCTAATTGTGTTAGCGGTTTGGAGGCAGATTTAGTTGAGCTTACCATGGCTAATCACTCAATCCAAAGGGACACTGGTGGGACACTCCTGGGACACTAGCGGGTAATTAAGCACAAAACACGGCAACTGCCCATAAGCATGAAATCGTTATAAATCAAAAAGTTATGTGTTACGCGTTGCTCTCAAAAGTTGCGATTTATGCGTTCCCTAAGACTCATAACCTGAAGGTCGTAGGTTCAAATCCTACCCCCGCAACCAAGAAAACCAAGGCTTCCAGAGCATTTCCAAAAAGACGAAAAAATCCCGCTGCCGCACTGGTGCCGCAAATGAGAGCTTTTAAAAATAGTTATGTGTTAGCTCGCCTTCACTCTCCTCTACCGTGGTTTCCACTACAGCGGATCTTCGGAGTTTTTTGTCGCGTAGCCATTGCCAGCCGAAGTTACAACTAGAAAAGGCTGGGGACACTCAGCGGGTGGCGGTGGAATGGCCGAGGCCCTATCTATCACAAGATTAGCAAGAACGTTTTATATGACACCCTTGAGGTTGAAACTCAACCTTTCAGGCCGAGAAAGAAGCTCCTAGGCGATTCAATACAGTGTTGCAAATATATTATTTGATGTTTTATTAATATTTTTAAGCTATAATTGAATTATGAATACTAATAGAATGGTGTGTTATGAAAAAGCGTATTCGTAAAATTGTTTATGCATTACCTTTGCTGTCTACCTTATTAGTGCCCTCGGCTGCTGAGGCAAAGCTTGAATTTAAGTCTTTTAATGGTGTGACCAAATATTTTAAAAAGAAATCCTTTTCGCCCGTTTTAGGCGAGGTCTTATTAGAATCTGGATACATGCACAATCTACGCTTTAATGGGAACGTGACGTCGGCTTTTAATCCCGATGGCACCCATAATTACGCCGAGGATAAGGGACAAGATGGCCTTACAAAGCTCGCCATCATACTTATGCCTTCTCCAGGTGGTTCTCTTTCTGCTGAAAGGGTTCATATACTGAACTTTGGTAATCATGTGACTAAAGCTGAATCGGTTGCTCAATTGCTCAAGTTTGTGAAAAGCGTTCGTGAACATTTAGACTCAGATGAAGAGATTACTAAGGGAAAGGATAAGCTCTTGGATGATTTGAATGTGAGTATGGATTTAAAAAAAGGAATAAAAAAAGGCTCTTTGCGGAAGGATTTTAATCAAAAGACATTGATGCCTCTCATCGACGCAATCGTTGAATCAATCAAGCAGGAAAAGGACTCACTCTATCTGGAAGGGGCTACGGAGCAAGTCATTACGGGCTTTTTCGATGAAAAGTTTAATGATCGTAATGATATAGAAGACCTTCTCAAGCATTTAGGAGGCGATATTGTCGATGAGGAAGAACTCAAAAATTTTGATAAGGATGACTTGCTGGGTCTAGATGATCTTCCTACTATTGAAAAGAAACAGGGCCCCTATGATTTAGATGACATCTATGCTTTGGCTAATGCTAGCCTTTTTACGTCTCCGACACCCTACAAATCTGGAACGCATTTACTCAGCAATGGGCCCGCTTATCCTTATGATAGAGAAAAAAATCAGATCCTTTTTGGTGCACAAACGTTCTCAGACTGTGTTGAGAAGTTTATGAATCATGTGACGAATCTTATGACGTTTAAGGCTGCAACTAAGCAATTTAACATAAACCCGATTCTCAAGTATGTGGATGAAAATTCACCTGGAAATCCTTACATTAAGAACTTTATAGACTTTTATGCCATCCAAACTCCAGACAAAGCAAACAACGGAGACATTACGATGAGGTCTGCATGGAACAGAGTTGTTGGGGATTTAAATAGACCTGGAGACGCCATCAAGGTTGATTACAAAAAAGGGACAAATGAGATCATTTCTGGCTTCATCAACTTTATAAAAGTATTCCAAAAGATTTTCGGATTAAAAATCAATGAACTACCCAAGGAAGGTTTTGCCAAAAAGAAAACATGGCTAGAAGAATCCTTACAAACTCTATTCACAGCATTAAACCCTGAAAGGACATATACGCTTGATCTTGCTGGCCTTAGAGAAACGGCAGATGAACTGTCCGGAGATATAGCTCTTACCGTTAGTGAAAACAACATGGCTTTGTTTAAACTCGATCTCTCCGCTGACTACAGAGTGCATAGCAAAGCGCATAACCTACAAACCCTTCTTAAAGCCGAAAAAGACTATATTGAAGTGCTTGGACAGCATCCAACAACGGTCCACGCCAATACCACAGAAGAATCTATGTGGCTTTTAGCACCCGACACACTCTTGAATGACAAGGTCAAAAATCCTCTTTTAACTTTATTCAATCACGCTCTGACAGATAGCGATTCCAGAATTAATGCCCTCAAGACTTTGTGTTCAAAATATGGGGGATGGAAAGAGTCTGGTCTAATCTCTGATTCACAGACGTCTGTTATTAGCACTATCGTGGGTCATGTCCTCGATGATATTTCATGGGCTGATGCAGCGACCTTAGACGCGGCATCCCCTGTAATTCGAGAATTAATCGAATATGGTGATTTTAAAGAAGCTCTTCAGCATAAAGTCAAAGGTATAAAGCATGAATTCAAAAATGAAGAAACTCTCAAAGATATAATTGCCTCGTTCCCGAATCTCGAAAATCTACGTTTAGATCATCGGGTGTCAAAAAATGAATCATCAAACCTAGGAAGTCTTTTGAATCCTTGTAAAGACAAGTTAAAGAATTTATTTTTGGGTGGCAATAAATTTTCAAAGTTAGAATTGGACACCTTTCCTGCTTTGGAAAATGTAACTCTTGCAACAAATAATCTTGAATCTGTTTCCATTAAGAATGCTGAAAAACTGAAGGAGTTAGACCTGAAAGATACAAAAGTCAGTAGGATTAACCTTGAAAACATGACCTCTCTAGAAAGACTTGACGCTTCCTTCCCAACAGTTACGCAAGTGTCATTAAAAAATATACCCCATTTAAAGGTGCTTAACTTAGATAAATCGCAAGTTAAAAAAGTGGACGGTCTTGAAAATCTTACCGCTCTTGAAATACTAAATTTATCAGAGACGACTCAACCTTTAGAATTAAATTTGAGTCAACTAAAGCTGTTAAAGGAGCTTAGGTTACAAAAATCTACCGTAGAATCCATCAAAGGTCTCGAGGACCTTACCAGTATTGAAGTCCTAAACTTTGATAAAACAAACATTAAAGGTTCCCTTACCTTAAGAAATCAGCACCATTTAAAAGAACTTATGTTGGACGATTCATCCTTCACATCAATTCATCTTGAGAATCTTCCAGAATTAAAAGAGTTTCGCCCTTTGAGCCTTGCTCATCTTGAAGCATTATATTTAAACAATCTAAACAGTTTGGAAATTATTATCTTACGTTCTTCACCAGCTAAAAAAATAGAGTTTTCAAACCTTCCCGCAGTCCAAACAATTAGTTTACCTAGTGCAAAGAATATAGAAGATTTTTCAATCAAAGATTTAGGCAGTTTAAAATCTTTAAATTTAGTTGGTTCATCAGCTAAAATAGTCAAACTTGATAATCTCTCCAGTATGGAAAGTTTAAATGTTCTGGGTATGGATCAGCTTGATGAGATTCATATCAATAAACTTAATAAATTAAAAGAAGTTAATTTACGTAAATCCAAAGTCAAAAAGGTGATTCTCAATCATCTCGATAATTTAGAAAAAATTGACACAGCTCTCGCTGAAAGCATGGTTAATTTTTCTTTGGATGGGGGTGGGCTTCTAAAATCTCTTGGTTTACAATTTCAATCTCAACTCGAAACTGTTTCAATTAAAAATGCACGTATGCTGGAAGATCTATACCTTGATGAATCAGCAGTCAAAACCGTCCATTTAGAAAACCTAGATAGCATAAAAATGATTGACCTAACTGGTCTTGAACACCTTAAAAGAGTTGTGTTTTCTGGAACCTTTAAGAGTCTGGAAGAATTTCGCTTTTCGGGATCTACGAATCTCGAAGAAATCGTTGTCCCTGAATCATTAATACATCATGCAAAAAAGGCGACTGAATATCTTCCTTGGCGGGGGAAGGTCAGGATCACATCATATGAAGATGATCGTTTGATCGATTGATCTTTATAAGTTCGGAAGAATTTTGTGCACTAAAAAGGAGGCCTGATAGGGCAACGTGGACAACCGCAATCCTCAAGGCCCCCTCTGTGGGTTACTCTTTTTCTCTTTCGCAAATGTCTTGGTAGGTTTTGCTCAAGTTATTGAGAGCGTTCCTTGTCTGGTACGCCACAAGATCCAGTTGATCTACAAGTTGAGATAATTTTTTAATTTTATAATCCAGGTCTCTTTCTAGAGAACGGGGAGCTGCCTTAGGTGCACCCAAGAGTGAATCTGAGAGAGACGTTCCTGCTGTGTCTGGAATATTAAGGAAACTATCTTCCATATTCATATGGTCATTTTTAGCCACACGATGTGCAGACGATGGATAATGCTCTTCTCCCATAATCGGCGATGCACTTGCACTTTGGAGAAGGGTTACCAACCCTGAAACGACAACAACTGACTTATTCATATAAAACATAAAATACCTCAAATAAACTTTTACTATAAGCTTTATATAATATTTATTGTAAATTCAACCGCTATAAATATTACAAACCCACCCTCTGAAAATTAGATAGCTAATTGGTATAGTTTTATCTAATTGAATGGTTCTTGTTTCTACAATAAGGGATATAGGGAGCAATGGAACGATGAAGTTGTATAGATTACGATAGAATAAAGTGAGTGGAAATTTAATTTTGTTCATTAACCTTAATTTAATACAAATGGGAGAACATGTATTTGGATAAAGTAAAACAACAACATGAGTTAAAATAAGTAAACACCATTATGGAGGACTAGTATCTTGAAGAAAGTACTCTTTGCCCTAACCTTATCAGCTTGTGTGATTGGGATCGACTTTTGTGATGTGGCCCTGGCTATCAGTCGAGAAGAGTGTGCCCATGAAGCATTACTCAATGAATTTACGGATCTCGATAAGTGCAATGAGAAAGTGACTCATTTGAAGGGTACAGAGGAGTATAAGAATAAAACACGGGCCCTCTGCGAAACACAGACAGTCACTAAAAGCCTCGCTCAAATTAACTCCTGCACTGAAGCACCTAACGATGTTAACCATCTCGATAAGGAGATTCAACCAAAGGTACTTAAGTGCACTCAATGCGCTCCGCTAGTCAAAAACAAAAATCCTTTAAACTGTGTTGGGGGTATCGGAACAACAACACATTTAAACTGTATGAAGGATAAACTCAAAGCCATTGGCACTTGTATTTATGATTGCATCAAATGACAACGTAACCTCTCTACAGCTTAAAAAGCTCCTGTCATAATAGGCAACTGCCACTTCCATGTATCCCCATTATGAATGGCGGTATAGGAAGTCTGAACTTTAAACCTGTTCTCATTTTGGGTAAACAAGTGAGCCAATAGAGTATATATCTGATTATAGAGTAGATCTTGAGCTTGTTGAGAGGACTTGATCATATTGACTGCTGTTTTTAGATAAATGTCATTAGGCTTCTTCTCGAGAGCTTTTTCCAGTTGGCTTAATGCAGGACCGTTCCAAAGCTCTGACAGGAGTTGTGGTCTTTTCTCAAGAATAAGCTTGAACATCGCAAATGTCTTATAAAAAGCCTTGTCATTCTCTCTATCTTTTACAAGATTTACGATTGCAAGTTCTAAGGTGTTTTTTTGACCGAGCACATTAGAATCAATATTTTGCTCAAGTATTTTTTGAACAGTCTTGAGGGCTCCCTTTTCGATGGCGTCATTCAATACTGAATTCGCAACACTTAGTGAAGAATCCTTCTGTAAAAGCTTAATAGCCACATCCGCGTTATCTTTAAGCACAGCGGCTTCATAAACTTCTTTCAAAGACATCCCACCCACATCATCAAGATTGGCTTCTTTCTCAATGAGCTTAATTACAAGGTCGTAACTCTTGGTGCTGAGGGCATATGTTAATGGTGTGAAAGATCTTTCTTCAAGTTTTCCATTTTCAATAATTTTGGCTTTAAAGGATTTATTGATGAGGTTTTTTTCAGCCAGCACATCTACTTTCCATGCATCAACCATGGATTTCATCATGAGATCATTAACAACTCTGGGGCCAATTATTTTGGATGGATCCTTTTTGAATACCTCACTAACGTCCGGATTGATTCTGAGTATTTGTGCCACATCGCGACTTGCCAGGGCTCGAATCTCACTCAAATAGGATTTCTTATCGATCGCTTCCAAATAGAAGGTATTTACATTAGATTTTCTTTTATCCGACATCATCCCTGGAAGAGCAAGTAATCTGGCCTCCATAATGTTTGCATGGAGGAAGTTAGGATCGGAATCAAATTGAGGACGGTCATGAGATATTTGATTCTGGAATACCGAATGATTCACTTTCAGTATTGATTCAAATTTATCAGGGTTTTTACGGAGACTTTTTATAACTTCCGTCGGCTTTGTTGTGGCGTGTTGATCTGGATCAACCTTCAAGGCAATGCGGTCACCAACAACTTCTGTGATATGAGCAGCAGTATTGGCTGCTTCAGGGGTAAGGAACATTTGCAACATCACACCATTTTTAGAATGACTTACTTTTGCAAAGTCGTCGCTTTGTAAAAATGAATCGTTGTTTTGGTATTTCTTCATGAGGTCTAACTTGTCCACATTTGAAAAATGTTTCAGGAACACATTCACATATTCTTGTAAACGGTTAAGCAAATCCGATCCCATTTCTTCGTCATCAAGACCTAAGAGATTGAAGAAATTCTTTAACAACTTTAATGACGGTGCGGGTTTTTCGCTATGAGCACTTAACAAATAAGCAAAGGAAGAGGAGCCTCTAAAGCGATGGTTTCCAAATAGGGAAATGTTGGTAGAAAGGCCTCCATTGGTGTAACCAGGCAAATAGTTGTATTTAACGCGATCGTCTGATGAACTATTCACATAGGTATTTAAAAGTTCCTGCTCATCCATTTTATGTTCAAAGTCTTGAATGCTACTGATATCCTTAAAGAAATCATCGATAGCTCGGACTATTTTCAGGCAAGTGCCAGGTAGATTAAATAGCTGTTTACGAAATTCAGTAATCACATCATACAGAAAGTTAATATGTGCTTCCGTTCCATGATATAGAACGACCTTATCGGTATTTTCCTTTTCGGCTTCTAAAGCCTTCACCAAAACGGACTTGAGATATTTATTATGTTGTTGATTATCAATGTTATTCACATCGTATTTATCCTGGAACTTTTTTATCTTTATCAAAATGGCTTCCCTTTTTACAGGGTCTGATTCATTGGCAAGTCTGTTTTGCTGTTGTTTTATGTCCTTCTTCGCTTTAGCCTTTCTCTTTGCATACACTGGGTCATGGAAATCTTTCAAAAAGGTATCAATATTTGCAGTTATATTGCTTTCTACGTATTTATCGCCGAGGACCAGCTTTAGGTGAGCCTCTGACTGCGAATATTTATAGAGTTTCCCATTAAACGCTTTGTGGCTTTCATCCTTAGCTGGTGAAACATCCACCACATCTGTAGATGTAAGCGACTTGTAATAATCCAGAACTCTTTGTTGTCTTAGCATGCCAACAAGTGGAGCATAGATTTTAATCTTACGTTTTTGGTGATCCATATCTTCAGCTTCGAAGAATTCAGGTAAGGGGCCCGCTCCTGTAAAATGGGCCATGATATCTTTTAAGCGGAACCAACCAAAGTCTTTCATTTCAGCTAAGTGAGAGTCTGAGTCGCTTTCATTAATTTGCTTCAGGCGATTATGGAAGGGTTGTACGGAAAATGGAGATGTCTTATGAAAATACATGCGGTAATTTCGTTTTTTGGGCTTATACTTTGAACCATCAGAAAGGCTTACATAATCAGCATATGGTGCATAAGCAAGATCGGTAGGACTGAGTTTAATCAGCCCCATTGATTCTTCAAAGGTCTCTCGTGCGGCAGCTTCTTCAACAGTTCCATCTTCAGGATCTCTGAGTCCACCAGGGTTTACCCAGCCAGAACCATTCTTGCGTTTTCCTAGAAAAGTATAATGTTCGCCATCCTCACCTTGGGCTATCAAAAATACACCCGCACCAACATCTGTAGCGGCCTTTACGGGTTTTGAGATAACAACGGAGCTCAGCGCAATGATACTTGTGGTCAACAAAATATTTTTTAACATCATACTCTTCTCAATAATTATAATACTACTAAAGTGCATATGGTAATAGAAAATGAGTTTGTCAACTATATTTCGTTATTATTTTGGTATTTTTGTAATGACTCACCCGTTCGTGAATCGTTAATTATATTTTAACTCAGGGTTGGTATGTATAATATTGAATTTATTCCTATTCAAGGAGGTCTACTTCATGCGAAGAGAAGTTTATCGAGGACTTAAAATAAAGAAAAACTCATTAATGAGCAAGCTTATCATAGTATTTGCTATAATATCTGCTTTAATAACAAATTGTTACGCTTATAAAGAAAGTGATTTAAGTAAATTACGGCAAACGAAATCTTGTCAACACTGCGATCTGAGTCGTGCAAAATTGAGTGGTGAGAACCTTGCTGGTGCGGACTTTACGGGTGCAAATCTCGAGGGAGCCGTTTTTACAGGTACGAAATTACAGAAAGCCATATTTGTTGGGGCAAATCTAACGAAAGCAGGTTTATTCCAAGCTTTATTGGGAGGTGCAAACTTTACAAATGCTATACTCAGTGAAGCGAGTTTTTCTCAGGCTAAAGGGGAAAGTGTGAATTTTACCGGGGCAAATTTAGAAAAGGCGCTCCTTGGTGGTGCACAGTTTCCATCGGCAACGCTTTCCCATACAAATCTTAGATCTGCAAATATGGGTGGTATTTCATTAACCCATGCAATCATAACTGATAGTGACTTCTCTAATGCAGCCATAGATAAAGCGAATTTATCAAGTTCATCTATCACCAATTCAACTTTTTTAGAAACAAACTTTGCTCATTCTAATTTGAGTAAATCAGTGATTAGCGCTAGTCATTTTAATAAGGCGATATTTGACGTCGCGAACCTAACACAATTAACAATTTCAGGTTCGGATTTTACCAAGGCAAGTATGCGTAAAACTGACATTAGTGGCTCAATAATTTCAAATACGACATTCGTGAATGCAAAAATTATTGATGCAACGTCTACAGGTCTTAAATTAACGGATGTAAATTTTGAGGGTACTGCTTTAGAAAAATATGGCGCGAAAAAAACGGTAGTTTTGACAACCCAGGGATGTACTTATGAAGTTCCTTTTAAGCTTCCTGAGTCAGTTGAAAAAGCTCTGGTTCAACATAATGTATTGGCTAATCAGGCACTTAAAGACTGGGCAATGTATGGAATGGTTACTGGGATGATATCAAAAGCCCAATCTTGGTCACCTGCAATCTGGGATAAAATGAAACAGTATGGAGCCGTTATATCAAGTTCCTGCAAAGCGCGGTAGTGGCTAACTTACTTTACATTCATCAGAATAGTCTTTTTAAGATGGTAAAAACATTTGAAAAGAAAGAAAAATAAGAACTTAATGACGTTATCCATTCGATATCTTGTCGTCTCGTGACAGTATAATTATTTAATTTCCGTTCATAGTCTTCTTTTAATAATGCAATCTGTTGGTCTGAAAAATCACCAGACTTAGTAAACGCGGTCAAAATTTCTTCAGCCTTAGGAGAATTACTTTTTTTGTAGAGGGTATACGCACTTTCAACATCTCCCGTATGTTTAGAAAAACGCGCAAGTTCAGTGTAGCCTTCTGCTTTAATAGTCTTGCTCTTCCAGCCTTTAATAGTGCTTCTTCGTTGATCCACATAAGTATTGAAGGAACGCCTATCTTCATCTTGTTGAGGATTCACATTTATTGTCATTTTGAAGGAAAATAGAATTAAGAGTCGGACGAAGTTCGTATTTTTTAGGTCGGTAAGTGCCCCACGGTTTACGAGAAGGTCTCCATAAATACCAAGACGTTGAAAAAGCTGAACAAGACGGCCTGCATTTCTTTCTGATACCTTATTGGTAATATCAATTAAACCCTTATCGCCAGCGGAAAGGAAATCATCTAATTGAGAGGTTTTGATAAAATGCGGTCTGTCAATAATATCCTGTTTATCAGCAACTTTCCTCCACTCTCTACAAACAAACCGTACCTTACAAGTCGACGTCGCATCCAGATGTGAAAAGATCTCTCCCAATGTGTCTTTATTGCCGTATGCCTTGTTACTCAAAAGCAGAACCATCAACATTGCTGTTATGGAAAACTGCAAAATTGAAGATCTTGGGTATTTGTTAAAAAACATTTCCGAATCCTCAGTAATTCAAACTTAATAAAAAAAAGCTTAGACTCAAATCACTTAAAAACATATATACCTTAAAAAGACTACCATACCATTTCATTCAAAGACAAGTACAATTCTTATACTTATAATAAATATATCTATCAATTACATATTCTTATGTAGTTATAGTATATCGATATGACAAGGGGTAACAGCAAATTAATTCACCTCATTTTCTGAATTCATACGAACCTTTATCTGTATCTATCTACATTCATTTTGTTCTATATAAGTCTATCTCGTTATACGATAACCTGCTGATATACAACGCTTTTCTCAGCAAGACTATTTGACAATAGTTATAGAAAGCGTATCCTGGTGGCAAATCTAACGCCACAAGGAATAGCCTGATGAAAAACCCCGTAACAACCCAAGATCCAACGCCACTGGCGGAGTTCTCTGCCTTTGAGAAAGCAACAATTCAACAGGCCTCTTCAAATGATCTCAAAGACGATATCCAACGGTTTCTCAATAAACACCTGAGCCAACAGAAGGAACAGATTGAGGATAAGCTCTCCTCCATTGAGCAGCGGTGCAGCCAAGACGTTAAGGAAACGCTTAACAGCCAACTGGGGCCTAAGCTTGAAGAGAACTTCAATCGGCTTGTGGCCGGAGAAAACGATAAATTGACACCCATTCCTCAGCATGCAGAGCATTATGCAAAGTCCATTCCTGGTGCAAAAATAGATATTTTCAAGGGGAATATTTCTCACTTCGTCTTTCAAAATGAAGTCAAATCCGATAAAGTTAAGTGCGTAAACGCTTTTGAATATGAAGTGGACCCTTCAGTTAATGTTAAAGCCATTCATGAAAAAACAGCTCATCTTGCCATTGATTTTTTCAACACATATCTGAAGGGTGCAAAGTGAGTTTATTTAACATCATGTTCCAAATATTTTTGAACAAACAGGGGAAGAGACTTAGAACGTTGCGTAAATAACTTTTCTACCGAATTAACATATTGTTTATCAGGTGTAAGCATAATGATACGCCATAAACTTAAGGGATTTTCTTCAGTACCGCCTACACTGTGTTCAACATGAAAGAGAGGCTGGCCCGATGGTTCATCTGCGGGTCTCCCCAGAAAGATGACTTTGCGTAACTTTTCAAACACGTGAACTTCTTCCAATACAGGAACGATAACTTTGGGATCAAGCCAGCTTCGTTGTTGTGAGCTCCTCATAAAGGTTTCTTCACCTGTCCGTGGGTAAGACTTCTCATAAGACACACCCTTTATGACAGCAGGGGGGATATACTTCATAGGATCCCACGCTTTCCTTTTCTCAGCATCCCACAGCTGTGTGCCCGTAAGCGTTTGCTTATCAAGCAGCTCATTTATATTAGCTGCAGGGGCTTCATAGTGGGTGTATTTTGGGTTTATCCAAGCCGCTTCAAATTCTTCAATGGCATCAAAAGCAAATACATTTGTTGAAAATGTGCTCAACAGCAGGGCTCCAGTATATACAAATTTATTCAACATTTTAGTCTCCTTATATATTTCATTTAACGATATAGAGCGCTTTCAAATGCTCTATCTTAATTAATTACTTTTCTTTTATAAAAAATGATAGTAATATGTTTTGCACAAGAGGTTCTAAAAATTTGAACATGTATATAACTTTTGAAGTATTAAAAATTTTAGATACGATTGCTCGCCACGATAGCTTTGCTGCAGCATCGGAAGAACTGCATCGCGTACCCTCCGCCTTGACGTATTCCATTAAGAAACTAGAGCAAGATTTAGGTGTGGTTCTTTTTGATCGGAGTGGATACCGAACACGCTTAACGCCTTTGGGGTATGAGTTGCTTGAAGGCGGGCGCGCCCTTCTGCAACAAGGCCAAGCTCTTGAGAGCAAAATCAGGACGGGCAAATCCCTTGAGCCTCAGGTGATCTCACTTGCCTATGATGATGTATTCACTTTTGAGTGTTTGGAACCCGTCTTAATAGACTTTTTTAATGAGATGCCCGACATTTCTTTGCGTCTATCTGCTGAGATTTTAAATGGAAGCTTGGATGCCTTGGAAACAGGTCGTGCAGATCTTTCCATTGCAGCCCTAAGTGATCTACCTCATGACTCAGTGTATCAATACATTTCTCTAGGTTATATCCCTTTTGTCTTTGTTGTTGCCCCACACCACCCAATGGCTAATGCCCCAGAACCACTCTCTACAAGTGATATTCAGGCGCATCGAATTATACAGGTGAGCGATACCTCTACTCAACTTCCGAGATTATCTTCTGGGTATTCACCGGGGCTTCGTTCCTTTGTAGTTCCAAGTATGCGATCGAAGTTGCTAGCCCAGCTAGCAGGGTTGGGAATTGGTTTCTTGCCGAAATATATGGCTCAGCCCTATATTGAACAAGGGCTGCTCATAGAAAAAACGGTTGAACGACCAAAAATGGGAGGACGTTTTGTACTAGCCTGGAATCCTACGAACGCAAGTGAAACGTTGTTAAAAACAATTGCACTGATTGAAAAGAATAAATCGATGTTATTTAAAAACATTCAAAATCCGAGTTAGTCCGGAAAATTAGCTTTTCTTGAATTTCAGTTTATCGTATGAAACCCCTGAGCCTCGATCCAAGCAAGAGCTGTTTGTATCCTCATATCCAACCACTCTCTTTGAGGACCCGTTGCTGGAAGGGTTGTTAATACCGAAATAAAAGCATCTAAATATGCTATATGATGGGCGTGCAGAGGCGTCTGGTCTCCGTCATATTCAGCAATGGCCAGTCGCTCTTCAAATTCACAGAGAAGAGACTCTCAATTTAGAGGAAAAAGGCCCTCTTTCAATAAAGTTGAGCAGGTCTTCCTTGCGATAGCGGCACAGCCTGCCTACCTTGACGACAGGGAGGTTGTACTTATGGGTACATTTCCATACGGCAAGTGTTTCTTCCTTGATATTCAAGAATTCAGCCGCTTCCTTGCGGGTTAAGAGGCGTTGTTGGGTGTTGTATTCAGTCATACTTTCTTTCCTTTGTTGTTAGTATTGCCCTCATTCATCACAGTGAAAAAACTGCAATTCCTGTAAAGGATAAAGAGAGTATTCATGCACATAAAGTTAATCCCGATCGGGACTTTTAGTTTTCCAATTCATTTAAATCTGCTATAATCATCCCGAAAGGGACGATCATGAAAGAACTACAGTCAATTACAGACCTTGGGCAAAATATACGAGAGACACGCAAGAATCAAGGAATGACACAAGAGCAACTTGCCGCTGCATGCGGTCTTGGCATTCGGTTTATTCGTGAGCTCGAAAGTGGCAAGGAAAGTTGTCATATTGGCAAAGCTTTACTGGTTGTCAACATGCTTGGGCTGAAACTTGTTATTATAACGCGTGAGGAGCCTACTAGGCAATGAGTCGTGATCTAAAAGAAATGGCGGGCCATATTTTAGAAGAGTCCGAAAAACTTATAGAAGAATTGTTAGCGAACGGCATGAAAGCTAGTCTACTTGAACCCATAAGGGGGGTTATTAAAACACGGACAAAGCATGTAATGAATTTTTGGGGTTCTTAGCTCACTACACAAGCGTACGACCACCCAACTCTACGCCCATTTGGCTGATGAGGCTTTGCGGCAAGCTGCAGAACTATTTGGGAGTGAGATAGACTGATGGGGGAGGGGCGTACGAAAAAACATTACGCTAATCTATAAAAAAAGCGCCCAACACGTTTTAAGGACATTTTGGGCGCTCAAGTTAGTATATTAAAGGTGGGAGGCACCTTTAATAAAGTTTACATAGAATGTTTTTTTATAAAGTCAAGTGCTTCCTAATAATATTTCATAAATATAAGATGTAATTTGATTGAACTTTAAAAATATGGGTAAAGCTGCATAAGTGGGTGTAAAATTTATAAGAGTTATTTTTTTGCCTTCGGGAAATGGATTTTATGAAAAATTATGTATTTTTTAAAAAGTCTCGATTTTGCTAGGCAGTATCTTGGCTTCAGGGGGTTTATGAAAATCAAAAGTGCGGTCCGGTAAGCTGCTGGACCTTTGGGGGGATGTAGCCAGCAGTGTATTTTGCCATCCCACATTCATAATTTCCCCAGTAAAGTATCAAAAGGACAAAATTCCCACACTACCCGTCAGTTTAATGTAACAGCTTGAAAAGCAAGGATTTACCTCCAGCCTCAGAGCTCCACGTAATTCTAGGTGCCATAGGGTCACCTCAAGTGATACGCGACACAGATGAGCAACTCTCCAGCCGTCGTTCCACACATGACGCCATCTCTACACAACTCTCGTCGTAAAGCGATAACACCCTCTCGAAACTTCTCGATAAAGCCACCCCCCTCCATACAGGAATTGGTGGAACGTCTGCATTACTGGATGTTTGTAACACATCCGTTTTTGTTAAGAAAATCAAGCTTACAGATCTTTATTTCTTTTCTTCTTCAAAGTCCCCGTAACATGCGAATGCAGACATTTCTTCATATATCCCCTTTCAAATAAAGTCTTTCCGAATCTACTTTCGGGCAGAAGGCTTTTTATTATTCTGCTTAGAAGTTGACTTTTTAGCACCCTTCTTTGCAGCAGCTTTTGCTTGAGCAGGATTAGCCGGTTTTTTGGCTTGTGGTTGTTTAGCGGGAGCAGGCTTATTTTTTTGTTGGTTTCCCTGTGGGTTTGCTGGTTTTCCAGGTTGTTTGCCTTTATCCTTATTTTGCTGAGCTTGTGACTTAGCAGGTTTGGGTCCTTGTTTGGCTTGAGCAGATTGTGCTGGTCTTTTAGCGGGGCCAACCTTTGTCTGTTTCTTTTGCTGAGGATTCTCGGCTTTAGGTTGTACGGGACTCACCTTCTTTTGTGGTTGTGCTGGCTTAGGCTGCTGTTGAACTTGAGGAAGCATTTCTTCTGATTCCTCATCATTCGAACCATCATCTTCATCCCTGAGTGTTAGTTTCCAAATCCCTGTTTCACTACCGGCTATGATTATTTCTTGGTTAAAAGCGAGCAGATCATTATTCATACAAAGAAAAGAAATCAAAATGTCTTTATGTTCTTTTTTAGCTTTAACAAGCAAACGGTCTTCGCCCTCTTGAATAACCTTATTCATTTCTGTTGCAAGTATAACCAATGGTTCTTTTTCTAGATTTGAGGCAGTTAAATCGCATGTGCGATGTTTGTTGAGTAAAATCTTAAACCCTCCATTTCCCATAATAGGAGTAAACTTCCTAACGAACGGCTTGATGAATTCATCATTCATCCATTTCGGAAAAGCCGAAACCAAAACGCCGCGGGTACCGTTGCCATTCACATGATTTCCCCTACCCGTTAGAACAATGCACTCATCTTCAAAAGCATCATATCTCTCGTATATAAAATCACGGACTAACTCAAAGGCACTTGCTTTGGTTATCCCATTAAATTTCCCATCTTTTTCAAATGGATGGAGATCAAGTGTTTTTCTTTGATTATTGAGAAGGCAAAAATAAAGACGATTCTCTTCATGCTCGTAAATGGTTGCAAGATTATTTCCCCCAATAAAGTGGGATCTCGTAATCCCTGTCTCTCTTATGTTAATATCACCTACTTTATATTGAGCTCCATCGGGGAGATTAAAAATAAAAGTTACGTGAGCTTCAGCAGATTTCTCCATTGTCGCCTGAAGCATTCCTTCTATTTCTTTTTGGCATTCTGCAAGAGTCTTGCTCTTAAGTTGTATTGGCTTTACGGCAATTCTTCCTTGAATTCCGGTTGATCCATTTTTGAAATCTTCTTCTGTAAAACCAACCCGGGCCATAAGGTTATAAAATGTTCTTTCGTTAATAAGACGTGGGTCTATATTTCCGCCAAAAAACTTATATTCATTAACCTCGCGTGCGGATTCTTCTTTCTTTGTATAATTATGGACATTTATCTGCTCATGATAGACTTCGTACCTTCCGTCTATCCGATCACCTTCTGCACCCTTGCCTGATAATCCTAATCCAATCGGATACTTAAATTGACCTCTAAATGCATTCAACCAGTCATGGAAGCTAACAAAATCATCACGATGTACATCCATACAAAACGAGCGTTCAATATATGCAGGATTCGCGATTGATTTTCTTAAAGCGGGCTCAAGTACAGGTTGCAATAATATCCAAGCAACCGGCTTTGATTGTTCTCCAAAGACGGGGTAACATTGAACACAATCCTCGGTCTCATCCAATATAACAATCTTCGGGAAATGTTTTGCTAATAAATTAATCTCTGAATCTTCGACTTTCGTAAATCCATTCAAATGTAAGGAGGTGAGTTTTGGGGTGTAGACAAGCATATGTTGAACCATTTTTGGAGTTAACGCGGTCTCCATTTCTACGCTGAGAGATGTAAGGTGAGCTAATTTATGAGTTTGCAAATACTGACAGAATTTAGCCTCTGAGGCTTCAGATTTATTTTGATGTCCTGATATTCTTAAGTTGAGATGATCTTTGTTATCAAATGAAGCAGTGACTTTTAGAGCTTGTTTCTTCTTTTCCTTTTTCAGCAGAACTTTTGGTTGAGGAGCATTATTATCATTATCATCTTTCCCAGCGAACACACTTGAGGAGCTTAGCGCCAATAAGGAAACTGAGGTTATAATTGGAATAAAGAACTTAATCATGTTGAAACATCCTCTTAGAAACATTAGTAAAGTTATCGGTTCTTTATATTGCATATAGGAAGGTAATTTTTAATGTCAAGTTTATGCATCTATAGCATCAGGAATGGGGACATTCGAGCACTCCCTTCACGTACAAAGGTGAGCAACGGACAACGCAGCACGCCAGTTTAGCAGCCTTTGGGCGAAACGCCGAAGGGCAACTCCAGTCCGTTCAACTCACAAAACTCAACGACCAAGGTACGCGGGCGCTCTCAAGGGAAGGAGAAAAACTGCCTAAGATTCAGTATGGTGTTGCAAAGGGTTCATTTGTTACGATTCAAGAAGGGAAGGGGGGTACCAACATTTTTATCGCCGAAGGCATCGAGACAGCCCTCTCCATCAAGGAAGCCAGCGTCACAGGCAAGATCGTGGCCTCTATGGGCATTCACAACATGGCCAATTACAAAGGCTCTGAGAACCAAGTCATCATTTGTGCTGACAACGATACCCACAAACCTACCTCTCAAACCGCCAAAATAATTGAGGACACAAAACAGCATTTTAGAGATCAGGGGAAGTCGGCTATAAAGATCGAGCCCGTCAATGCAGGGCAAGACTTCAATGACGTCCTAAAAAACCAAGGGCGGAAGATGGTTCAGGTATACGTGCAATCCTATCTGACCCAGGAGGCAAACGACATCCTAAAGGCGGAGGAGCAGGCTATAAAAGTGGCTGCCGCTTCAGAGCCTCTTGCACGGGCAAAAATAGTCGCAGACCATCTGGAAAACGAATTCAAAAAACTGAAAGAATGCGAAGGCACCCCCCAAGCCGACGCCGTCCGCCGAGAGATCGACCACTTCGCTTCTTCTATTGTTAAAGACGAAGCCAAGTTCGAAAACCTAAAAATCGTCAACCCCGCCGTCGCCGAGGCCATCCGTGCCTACACCCAACCCCAGGAGCAAATCAAGATAAAGTGGAAGGGATATGAGAGGTAAATTTCATTTCGGATTTTTAGGAAACATACATATGAGTAAAAAAGGACCTAAGATTTACAGATGTTGTGAACATGTAAAATCAGTATTTTATTAATTGAGTATTAATAAATATTATGATATTATTAAATATAAGGAATGGGATGTATTAATTACGGAGGCATATATGAAAACGCTGTTTTTGTTTTCTTCTTTGACACTTATAGGAATGACCGCAGTGAATGCATACCCTATTAATGTGGCTTGCCCAGTGCTTAATCCTCAAATGTTTATAAAAGGGCCCGTGACTTCACCGAAAGATATAAAACCTCATTATACCTATAATTTTGCCCATGCTCCTGCTTTGGGTGATATAATTTTAACCTTAAATGCAAGTGTAAATGAATATAAGAAGCTAAGTGTCTTTCATTTTCGATCTACTTTGGTTGGCCATTTTAGTATGTTTGACGTATTGCATAATCTAAGTGTTTCGAAGACGATTGACGACATTAGAATAAAAGGAATTGATTTCGTAAAAGCTGAGGTGGGCGGGGATGGTAGATATGTATGTTTATATAAATTTAGTTATGAGAACCTTATTTATGGACCGGGTCACAACCCTGTAAAAATGGTGTTTAAACCTTCAGAAGGTTTAAAAGAATGCAAAGTAGATAATAATGGTAAAGGGTTTATCTGTGAAGTAAAATAACGATATGATTTACTAAGGCCGCCTAGAATTCAATGCATTTGGGGTTTTCCCTAGGAAAACCCCTCTTTGCTTTTAGGTTTTAGATTTTTCTTTTTTACTTAAACGTTCTGCTTCATGAGCTTGGCCAATTTCCAGCATTTTATCTAGATCTTTTCCAACGATGGCAGGAGTAAAAACGGCACCAATCTTTGTACCAGCAATCTCACCATGATCAAATCCATAGTGAAGGTGAGCAAAACGCTTTGTCAAAACGTCCATTAATGTTGCTTTAGCCACCTCATCACCCTTCATAGATTTTCTTATCAAATTGGCCATTGAAGCCGCATTCCATCTTTGTGATATCCACTTAAAAGGCGAAGAGAAGAAGCCTACAGGCTGAGTTTTTTGGCCAACAAGATACTCTGGGGCTTCACTAACAATGTAGCTTGCAAGATAGCTTACAGCATCATCAACTTTATCAAACTGAGAGAGATTAACCTTATTTTGTCCATAGATACCTTTTGCTCTTTGCCACGTTTCATGACCAGGGTCCAATAACAAATGTCCTGCGTCATCATATCCAGCAAGTCTCTCAAGTGTTTCACCAGCTGCAGGAACCAATTCCTTTAGCATCTTAGCAACCTCAACATCACCTGAGGCTATAGGAACAGGATCACCATTGACATTCTGACGAGCAATTTGATCTTGGCCAACCTGATCATGAGTCCACTTCTTAAAGCTTTTATCTCCTGCGCGTGCAGCTGATAAAAAGTAGCCGGCAA
>JABDDK010000020.1 GCA_013287665.1 Alphaproteobacteria bacterium | reverse complement strand
GTTAGATCTAAATTTAGAAGATCAACACCTAAAATTGTGGCTAGAAAAACCAGAGAATATGGACTTACTCTTGTGTTGCAAGGACACAAGGTCGCTTCCCACGATTCATGATAAAGTGATGTCAAGCCTACCACCTCTCGACAGTAACGATAAAAAATATCTCCCTCTTGCTCTGACGTATACAAAATTGATCGTAGAAAACGAGTGTCTTCATGAAGAATTTTGCAGACTCCTTCTAGAGGGAGATCCTCTTCATTTTCATGGACTTACTTTGGGAATGACATGTAGTGATAAATCCCCAAACATTAGAGGCCTACTACAGTCAGTTGTTCGAGAGACAGACTTTCCATCCACAGATTTTATTAAGCTTTCTAAGGATTCAACTCAAATCCCCCTTTTGCAAAAACATTTAATGGCATTGAGCATGCTCGAAATGACCATCGGTCCCCGTTGCAGTCCAAGGTTAAATGAAATTAGTGAGGCTCAATGCAAGTATATGTCTCAATTGATAGATAAGCCTGAGTTGGCTCAGGAGGATATAGCGCATATTCTCACGCAACCCCTATGGCCCGTTTTTACAGGTGAATTCTTTCATCTTAGCATTACACTCATCACAAAACTCATGAGCATTGTTCCAAGTGAACAGTTCGACTTAGATCGACTTACACAACTCGCCCGCATTCGTTGGCAATTCTATTTGGGTCTTCAACGAAGTAGCACTGAAACCACTCCAGAAGGAAAACCTCGATATACGAGTATGCAGACCTATCCTGAATGTCTTCCGCCCTTTTACGATAGATTAGTTGAGGTGTATGAGGAAAGAGGCAATCACGCAAAACAAGTCGAAGCCCTCGATGATAGGCTGGGCATGTTTGGGAAAGGCAATGTTTATGAATCGCTGCGCATTGCTGATCTTTACTTTGATGCGGGTGAATATCTAAAGACACTCATAATCTTACTGGAAACCGCCGAATCGATTGATGTAACGGCCATGCAACTTTTACCCTTTTTTGTCCAACGCATTCTTATAAAAGCAAAAACCAGGGAACTCCCGAGTGATGTGCAAGAGGCAATAAACGAACTCCAAAAAGCAAATTGGATAGAGACATTAAAATCAGAATTTAAAGGTGAAGCGGAGTCTATATCTATCCCCTTAGGTCCACTGTACAGTACGTCCACCGGATCGTATCTTGGGGTTCGCACAGAGACAGTAAAGTTATGTGAAATCAACGACTTAGAAGCGGCCAACGCCCTTTCTAAGGGTGAATTTCCTCAAGCTATCGGCTGGTTGAGACCGAGACATGAATCCGAAGTCTATTTAAGAGGACTTCAAAACCCATTTAAGGGTCAACCGGTCCTCCCACAGTTTAGCAAGCAAGTAGCTGATGTGAGAGAAAATGGGCTTATGTCGTTACAATCTCGAAACTCCGTTGAGGAATGTTTATATGCAGCTCTCTCAACGCAGCTAGAGAATCCCGACCTTCCCGATGTCATTGTTTACTACTTGCGGGAGAGACTCTCTCAAAGACTTATACCCCGGGAGGGTAAATTTATTAAGCGTTTGGGGAAGCAGTATAGAGCTGCCCTGAATCGTGTCGTACGCAATCATTGGGAGCTCGCGGAGAAACTCGAGGGGTTTTTGGGAAAGTAATTTTCCTCTTTAGCTTAGGAATAAAACCAGATAACATATCCATGACAGCTTAGGAGTCATGGATATGTTTTTAAACTTACTTTCTAAAACCTCACGATTTACGTCTCTATTTATTCTTTGTTTAGGGTTGCTTGTATCCAATACTCAAGGGGTGAAAGCGGACGAATCTGATGATGAGACTGAAGAAGCCCAACCCTCTCGTCGCGTTGATTTAGCACGCTTTTCTGCTAATGACGAACATATTGCTGCTTACACACAGAAGTTATTTGTGAACGAAAGAACGTTGAGCCTTACGAGAGCCTCCACACAACCCAAAGTACAGTATGTAACGAATGGACTTAAAAGTGATAAGTGGAAATCAAACCATTTACTTGCACAAGGCGTTTGTAGAACTGCAGATAAAATAAGGTCTCATCCCTTTACGACATCCTTAAACGTTACGAATAAGAAGAGCGCCGTTAAGAAGGCTATTGATTGGACGAGTAACAGGTCAACTCTCAAATCAAGCACATTATATGAATGTCATCGTTCACATCAGGGAAATGGTCACTCAGAGCCCCAATTCATCGCTGATTTTAATGATGTATTGAACAAGACTCCTGACGCGCTTGTGAGTTTGTTTGTCCCTCCATCGGACATAAAAACGCCTGTTCATATGTGTGGTCTTGAACTGTTTTCTTCGTACGACATTTGCGACGTTTGTCTAAGAGATGTCACAACACTTCGAAAAGAGCAACAATCCGGCTGTGAGAGTATTTCTGATGCCATACGAGACAGATTGAGGAAGAATAAGACTCCTTTTAAAGGTGAGAAGGAAGATGCTTTCGTCGTTATGTATCACGGACAATATCCCTATAAACCCATTGATACATACGCCTTAAGAGATGAAGAGAATCCCTATAGACTGAAGTATGGTGGACTATTTGGTACTGAACACCATCAATTTATAGTGCAAACACCAGATACTTTTACGGAAGGATCGAATACCGAACTTTCACAGAATGAGCTGCACACTATTGAAAAAGACATTATTTATGGACACATTCATCACATAGGCGACAGAACAACTCCTTATGAATCAGGTCACTTCTCCTTTCGGTAACAAACAGCAAGCAGATTCAAATGAATGAAATTATACAAAGATCTCATGAAACCCTTCAAAGTGCAGCTGATTTAGGGTTTGATTGGCCTGATTATAAGACTCTACTTTTAGCTCTTCAAAGTGAATTCGTTGAAATTGAAGAGGTTATTGAAAACAAAGAATCTCGTGAGAGATTGGTTGAAGAAGTTGGGGATCTCCTTTTCGGATGTATTGAGCTGTGCAGATTTCTCTCAATTCCACCTGCTGAATCCTTGACCATTGCTGAAAACAAGTTCACAAAACGCTTCGGAAAACTGATGGAAAAGCTGAGAAGTGAAGGGAAAGAAGACATGATAGGAGAATCATTTGAACAAATAACGAGCCGTTGGAAGCAGGCCAAAATTGAAGTTGACCGCCTCAAATAACTATAACCCTATGCGCTATTTCTTAAACACTTTATCCGCTTACCCGAAATTATTAAACGTACATTCTTCAAAGCCCCTAAACATGAAGGCATCAAAGCCATGCAATTTGATAAAGTTTTGCCCTTCACGTGAATTCCATAAATGATGAGCCTCTTCAAAGGCTTTCATAAGCAGAACATCCCTATAAGATGGACAACTTTTAAAAGGTTCACTTAACTGTTCCTTAAATGATGCTTCATCGGAGGTCATCTTCTTATCCAAACCGAAGTAAAAATGTAAATACATGGACATTAGAATAAACATTCTCTCTGTTTCGGTAGATATAACCTCTGGATCAGATTTTGCAAACTTAAACCTTATATGCTCTCTCATGAAGACCTTCGAGAATAGTCTTATTAAATATTTCTACAGATGGACCGGCTTTCAACAGGACCCAATACACATAAGCAGAGTCTTTCGAGGGTACTTTCCAATTTGGGTTATCCATAAGAGTCGGATTAAGATTACAATGAAGGTCACTTAAAGAACATGACCAGACTTCATCTTTTGCGAATTCCTTCGCCCTTTGCTTCCATTTTCTGCAATGGGCATTCAAATAAGGACGTAGACAAGACGTTACATTCACGGTCTTTAACAAATTATCATAGGATAAAAATTTAATGAGACAATGAGAAGTTACTCTTGCTATAATGTCTTGTTCTCTTTTCGAATCTATTGCATCCTCTTCAAAGTATTGCATTAATTGCCGTTCAGCATCCAATTTCCTAATGCGCTGTATCAAACTCTTATATCTACCTATATTTTCTGTAGGCTTTTCCTGTTTCCTGTCGAAGAAAGCACAAACCGCTTCACTTTCACCAGCTTCTCGAGCTTGGTTGCAGTTTTTTTTGCGAACAACGCCTTTAACAGCGCCTGAAAATTCATCCATCGCCATCCCTTGAGCACTGACGAAGAGCATTGAAATAAAAAGAAAAATGGGCAAATAGATTTTTATTAAATTCACCAAATGTTATACGTTTCATACGAGTTAATCTTAACTCACAAAAGGAAGTCAAGTCCCTTTACTCAAGTCCCTTTACTCTTGCAAAATCACCCCCCAATTGCTATATATACACTATTGGATGTAACCCGATCCATAGATACCCACCGCCTTTCCTCATGAAATCCTTGGGTATTCCATTTATTCATTCGTTTAATTTTTTACAGGAACTGTGCCATGCGCGCGCCAGAAAATAGTGCTCCCAGCAAAAGCCTCTTTGGCTTTATTGTTTTTTTCATTAAGAAGCAGTGGTTCAAAATCGCACTGATTCAATTGCTTTGGCTTGCCTGGTCCTTGGATCAAACGCTCTTTCCCGTGCTTTTTGGAAAAATCATTGATAATTTCACAAATTATGTCGGTCACAGAGAGGCATCTTGGGCTGTGCTCAAAGGCCCGATACTTGCTGCAATTGCCTTATGGATTGGGGTTGAGCTTTCTTTTCGGTGTGGCGGATGGATTATCGCCTATACATTTCCAAAATTAGAAAAGCAGGTTCGTATGTATATGTTTTCCCATATGCATGACCATTCCCATATCTATTTTGCGAATCAATTTGCGGGAAATATTGCAACCAAAATTTCCGATATGGTCGAGAATATGAGCCAGCTCCTCCATCTCACCCTCACGCTCTTTATCCCTGCATTTGTTATGGTGATGATAGCCTCTTTCACATTTTTTCAGTTGAGTCCTTTCTTTGGGACGCTTCTGATGGGATGGGCGCTCATTCAGGTCGGGATTGGGGTTACGTATGCATCGCGTTGTTCATATTATTCTCACATCCATGCGGAAACGAGAAGCCAGCTCAACGGCAGGATTGTGGATAGTCTGACGAACTATTTTTCCGTAAAGATTTTTGCAAACAAGCGTTATGAGAACGCTTATATTGGTGCCCTGCAAAAGACTGAGGTCAAGCAAAACAGGCAGCAAATTATCTATATTGAAAAGGTCCATCTTCTCTTAAGTTTTGTGACTTTCTGTGGACCTGGGCTTGCCTTAAACGGTTATGCCTATTGGTGCTGGACACGTCATCTTATCTCCGTTGGTGATATTGTTCTAATCTTCAACACCTCTTGGAATATTATCATGGCCTTATGGTGGGTCAGCAATGAACTCCCGAACTTCTTTAAGCAAATTGGGATTTGCAGACAAGCTCTGACCTTGCTTCAAAATCCCATCAGTCTTGTTGATGCCCCTCAGGCAAAGGTCCTTCATATTAAGAAGGGTGAGATCCAGTTTCAAAAGGTGCACTTTAGCTATGGGGATACAACGCCCATATTTACGAACAAATCGATTGATATCAAACCGGGTCAAAACATTGGCCTTGTCGGGTATTCTGGAGGTGGGAAGACGACATTTGTGAGCTTGATTATGCGCATGTATGATATCGAATCAGGCCAGATTCTGATCGATGGGCAAAACATAGCTGATGTAACTCAAGAAAGCTTGCGGAAGTCAATTACCCTGATCCCTCAGGATCCGAGTCTTTTCCATCGATCCTTGATGGAAAACATCAGATACGGACGCGCCGATGCCACGGATGATGAGGTCATTGAAGCCGCCAAGCGGGCGCATGCACATGAGTTTATCATGTCCCTCTCACAAGGATATGAAACACTTGTCGGGGAACGTGGCATTAAACTATCCGGGGGCCAACGCCAGCGTATTGCTATTGCGCGAGCGATCTTAAAGGATGCTCCCATTCTTATTCTGGATGAGGCCACCAGTGCCCTTGACTCCCATACTGAATCACTGATTCAAGAGAGTTTTGCAGAGCTTATGGTAGGAAGAACAACCCTTGTGGTCGCGCATCGTCTCTCAACCCTGTTACATATGGATCGTATCCTCGTATTCGAGAAGGGAAAGATTGTTGAGGACGGCACCCATGACAAGCTGCTGGCAAAAAAAGGTCTGTACCATTCCTTGTGGAAAGCACAGGTCGGTGGGTTCTTGCCCGATGCGCCGGATGAGGAGGAATAAGTTTTGAATTAGCCTCCCTCTTCCGCCTTCAACCAGGCATCCTCTGCTTCAGCTAGCTCTTTCTCAAGTCGATGTTCTTCTTTCATAAGCTCGGATAAGGCTTCTGAATGATGAGAATAGAGGTCAGGGTCGGCCAAGTCGGCCTTCACCTTTTGGAGGGACTCTGCCAACGCTTCCATTTTTAGCTTTGCTTCGCGAACAGTCTTCTTTTTGGTATCATCTGATACTTTTTGTTTCTTTTGAGATTTGGACCCCGTCTCCTCCCCTTTCAAAATCAGGCGACGATAGTCTTCAAGATCGCCCTCAAACGGCTCAACCTTGCCGTCCGCAACAAGCCACAACTGTTCCATTGACGCGGACAGCAAATCCCAATCATGGGTGATGAGGATCACTGCGCCCTTAAAGTCATTAAGCGCCATCATCAAAGCCTGACGAGAGTCCATATCCAAATGGTTCGTGGGTTCGTCAAGGATCAGGATATTGGGTTTATCCAAACAAATGAGCGTGAGGTTCAGGCGTGCCTTCTCACCGCCTGAAAGACTCTTAACCTTCACGTCAGCCTTTTGTCCTGAAAGACCAAATCGGCCCAAATGAGTCCTGACGGCCGTGGGTGAGAGGGTGGGAGCTTTACGGCTTATATGCTCATAGGCCGTAGCCGTTAGATCAAACTCTTCCACCTGATGCTGAGCAAAGTAACCCACCTTAAGCTTTGCTGAACGACGAATCTCTCCCTTTTGGGCGTCAAGTCGGCCCGCAATCAACTTCGCAAAGGTCGACTTACCATTCCCATTCGATCCCAATAAGGCAATGCGATCTTCAGGATCTATTCGCTGAGACAAGCTCTTTAAAATGGCTTTATCAGCCGTATACCCTACATTGACGTTATCTAAAACAATCAACGGAGGGGCAAGTTCGTCAGGCGCCGGAAAGTCAAAACGGACCTCAGGGTCATGGACCACATCGGGCAAGCTTTCCATTCTCTCTAAGGCTTTCAAACGACTTTGGGCTTGCTTGGCCTTTGAGGCAGCCGCTCGGAAACGGTTCACGAAAGCCATCATGTGCTTTTTCTTCGCTTCCTGTTTCACATGCTGGGCCCTCAACGATTCCTGCTGGGCTGCCCACGTCCTCTCAAACGTGTCATAATTACCGCCATAGGACTGGATCGTATTCCCATGTAAGTAGAGAATACGGTCGCATACATTGTTCAAAAGATGGCGATCATGGCTGATAATCAGCAAACTATGGGGATAGGATTTAAGGTAATCCTCAAGCCACATCGACGATTCCAAATCCAAATGGTTCGTCGGCTCGTCAAGGAGCAGCCAATCTGGCTGAGAGAACAGAAGCGACGCAAGGGACACACGCATGCGCCACCCTCCCGAAAAGGTCGAGAGAGGTTCATTTTGCATACTTTGCGAAAAGCCAAGTCCTGCAAGGATTTCTGAAGCCCGCGCTTCCGCCGTGAAGGCATCAAT
This sequence comes from Alphaproteobacteria bacterium, assembly GCA_013287665.1. Taxonomy (GTDB): domain Bacteria; phylum Pseudomonadota; class Alphaproteobacteria; order UBA9655; family UBA9655; genus UBA9655. The sequence continues at coordinate 20,015 of JABDDK010000020.1, read as the reverse complement.
TGCAATCAGTCGCTCATAAATGTCAGCAATGTTCTCAGGTTCATTTCCTGACTCAAGCTTTTCCATGAGCTCGAGTCGCTCCCTATCGCCGGCCATAACCGCGTCTAATGGCGTTGTAGGACCCGCTGGAGCCTCTTGCGCAACGTGACCAAGTCGAGCCCGCGCCGGAATTTCGAGATTACCCTCGTCCGCATGAAGGGTTTTAAGAAGCACTTTAAAAAGGGTTGATTTTCCCGTCCCATTCCGCCCCACAAGGCCGTACCTATGGCCTTCATTCAGGTTAAGAGTGAGGTTTTCAATGAGAGTCCGCCCAGCAATGCGGACGGTGATATTTTCAAGTTTAATCATGGTTTTAGACCTTTAAATTAGAAACAATTAATTGCGCAGAAGTTTCCCTCGCGCCTATCCATAAAGGGCGAGGGATGAGCTTAAACTTCAGGCCGTCATTAAGGTCACATTATCCATGTAAAAAAATCCTTATGAATTAAGTTGTTAATATATAGTCTGTTTTTGAGAAGGAAGTCAATGGTTGCAAGACTATCTTCACCTCTCCACTGCGTGGGAGAGGTCGCCTCGAAGAGGCGGGTGAGGGGGAAATATGACTTTTATGAAATTTCAAAGAACGCTGCGTGCAGCCCACCCCTCACCCGCCGCTACACGTCGACCTCTCCCACAAGGGGAGAGGTGAAAAAAACAAATCTAATGACTCTATTGAGGGGCTTTTTCACCTTCGTGCATCATATGTTGCATCATTCCATGCTCTTTAACTAATGCATCATGGTTCATCATAATTCTCGACGCGTAAAAACCAGTTGATGAGATGGACAATACGGAGAGAATAAAGAGAAGAGTACCGCCAACCATCGCGAGAAGATTACCGTTCTTAATTTGGAATGACCATACAACAATGGCAATACTCGCAGCCATTGCGATAATATCGAGAGAGAGTGTTGAGTTGATTAAAAAATGCATGTGAAGTCTCCTTTTTTTTATTATTTGCATGCGAAGCTTATCATACAATTGAAAGATAAAAAACAATTAAGTTAATTTGGGATGCTACCGCGTTGAGGCGTTTACAATTTCCCAGAACTCATCAAGCTTTAAGCTTACGCCGCCGACGAGGAGGCCATCGACATGGGGGAGATTGAGGAATGAGGGGGCGTTTGCTGCGTTTACGGATCCACCGTACAACATCGGAACTAAGGCTCCGCCGGCTATGTGCGTTGAAAGTTCGTGCTTGATGAAACCTAGAACTTCCTCGACTTCTTCTTGTTTGGGAAGTTTGCCGGTTCCAATGGCCCATAAGGGCTCGTAGGCAATGATCAAATCATGGGGCATGAACGAAGAGGGTAAATCGGACGTGACCTGATGTCCGATGACTTCAAGTGTTTTTCCGGTTTCTCTATCTTTTTCCGTTTCCCCAATGCATAAAATGGGACGTAGGCCCGCTTTGATCGCAGACTCAATCTTTTTGCGGATGAGAGCACTGCTTTCCTGATGGAAATTTCGGCGTTCACTATGACCGACAATCACATATTTACAGCCAACGTCAACAAGCTGAGAAATGCTCACGTCTCCTGTAAACGAGCCACTTTTCTCTGGATGACCATCTTGAGCCCCGACCTCAATGGGTGACCCTTTGAGGATTTCAAAGACTGAGGTGAGATACGGATAGGAGGGACAGAGAACAATGTGAGGAAGGGGGCGCGTTGCCTCTTGGATGCGTTTTAAAAAGCCCGCAGCCAGTTTTTGGGACTCCGCTTTCGTCCCGTTCATCTTCCAATTCCCAATAATATATTGCTGCATCGACCCTCTCCTTTGACTGTGTCATTTTTGCAAATGAGACACAGTGTTAATACTTTTGCAATCCGCATCATACAAAAGATCTACCAACTTGAAAGATTTTTCTGTATAGTCCTAAGAAAATAATAACGGTTTAGGTAGGATGGCGGAACCGTCGGCCCAGGATATTCAAGAGCAAGTCAGGCAAGCACAGGAAAGTGCTTGGGCACAGGCTGCGGCACAACCGCAACAGGCACCCGCGAATACTCCTGCCCCGCAATTTTCACCGCCACCACCGCCTATTCCTCCGCAACCCCAGAGTTTGCCTGGGGCGGCACAAACGCGTGGAGTTACGATTAGCATGGGTAAGGTTTCATTATTAGCAGCTTGTCTGAGTCTTATGCTGCTGGGAGCTTTCACCTTTCTAGGTGGCTTTTTCTTCGGGATGTGGTTTTCTGGACCCAATACGACATCACAGACCGTGGCAACTGTTGCTGAACTTCAATCGTTGGGGATGATTCCCGCTCAACAGCAGGCTCAACCCGCACCTCCACAAGGGGGAGGCGTTGTTGGGACTTTAAAGCAATCCGCTCAAGCCATTGATTTTGGTCGCATTGCGACTGGACAAGCGGGTAACATTGCCTCATCCGCAGTTACAGGCGTTACGGTTCCAAAAGTTCCTAGCTTCTTAAGCCCTCTTGTTTCAGCGACACAGCTTGCCGTCGGCCAACAAGTCGGCTATAAAGCTCAGCAACAGGTAGGGCAGCAAATGAATCAAACAATCGGGTCTCCGCCCCCGAGTCAGCCTCCCCAACAACAAATGGCACAGCCATCAGCTCCGGCTCAAGCTGGCGCTCCTCAACAGCCCTCCCCTCCTTCATCGAGCTCGGCGTCGCCTCTCTCGCAAGGAATCATGGGAGGAGGCAATGATGGATACACAGTCCAACTCGGTGTTTTTGCAGCACACGACAATGCGCAAGCCCTTGTCAATCATCTACAGGCCTTGAATTATCCATCACAAGTGGTTGAGGGCAAGTCTCCAGATGGAAGTGTTCTCTATTATGTGCAAAGTGGTCAATATAATGATTATAAAACCGCAGCTGAAGCAGCGACACAATTTGCTGCCCAAAATATACCAGGAGCACTCATTGTAAAAATATCTCAAAGTAGTAAGGGTGGTTCATGATACAGCTCGGTAATACAAGACACAAAATTATTAAGGCTCTTTCCTTACTTGCAACCATCCTTCTTGTATCATGCTCAGGAGGTGACCCCAAACCAGAGCTTTATATTGAATCCGTTTCCATCTATGCAGATCCTGATGCAAATAAGAATTCAGCCATTGAAGTTGATCTTGTTCTTGTCTACGACTTGGAATTAATGAAGACATTGAGTAAAATGTCGGCCTCAAAATACTTTGGCGATTCAAGACAACTTTTATTAGACAATCCAACCATGCTCGATATTTGGCATTGGGAACTTGTCCCGGGCCAAATTGTTGATAATTTTGCGCCTCCTCAAGAGAACGGGGATTCTTTCGGGGGTTTCGTTTTTGCGAATTATTTAACGGATGGGGATCATCGCGTTAAAGTTGCCCCTAACGGTGTCGTAAAAATTATTCTCGAAAGAGACGATCTGAAGAACTTTGCGATATTTAATGCGACAGAACCTAAAGCAGGAACAACGGTTACGGACATTCTTAACGAAGTATGCAACGCTGGCGACGGTCCATTCCCTATTAAAAAGAGAGGGCCTATACAGGCTCCTGCACAACCCTGTAAGAAGGTTGCACCTAAGTGCTTGCCCGCTTGCCCACCACCCTGTCAGCCTCCCGTCGTCTGTTGTCCGCCACTTGGAAAACCAATGCCCATCATTAAACGACCGCTGGCGCCTCCGCCTCTGTTAAAACCCTGTAATAAGAAACAAGTAAGGTGATCCGATGTCTCAATTAAATACAAATCCGATCCAGTGGCACGAAGGCATGCTTATCATGCCTCAACACTTTCAGGAGTCAGATACGCGGATCGAAAACATTCTTAATTATTTCATCTCGCACGCCCTCCCCTTCTTTTGGGGAATCGTGAATCTTAAAATTGATGAAGCCTTGTTAACCTCAGGTGTCTATAGGCCCATTGAGCTTGAAGCCATCATGCCAGATGGTTTACTTGTGTCGGGCTTACCTGAATCGCAAAATCCATTACAATTGAATCTTCAACCTGCTCGCGATAAGCTACAGGTCAAGCCGCAATTCATTTATCTGTGCATCCCTCAAAAAAGAGGCGCAGACATTGATATTGTCGGCGATCTTCCCCGATATAAGTCCTCACTTTCAACGAACATAGTTGATCTGAATACGGGAGAGCAAGCCATTGATATTCCAAGACTTACTCCGAATCTTTCACTCCAACTTGGCGAGGTTCCTCCCCCACATTATACTTGCATTCCTCTTGCTCAAGTCTCATGTGATGCAAAGAGCTTCGCGCTAACCGACTATATCCCTCCACAGATTCAAGTGGAGACACTCTCTTCTCTTGGTGATCTTTGTAATCAGCTGTCCTATCGCCTGAGACAAAAATTGGATTATTTACAGCAAAAAGTGCAAGCTGTTGAAAGTCGAATTACAAAAGATCCCTTTTTTGAGCAGATTGAACAGATCCGCCTAAAACTTATTGCGGGTTTGTTACCCTTTGAAGCTATTCTCTCAATAGGCACGGCACACCCTTTCCATATTTATCAATCCTTATGCGGACTCGCGGGAGAAATTTCAGGGGTTAAGTATGGTGAGATCCCTCCCCGTTTTAGTTCTTATGATCATTTAAATCTGAACAAGAGCTTTAGAGAAGTCATTGATTATATTGATATGGTTCTAAGTGAGATTGAAGAGAGTTATAACGTTATCCCCTTCACACTGAATGAACGTGTCTTTACACTGCAACTCCAATCGAGTTGGGTTCATGACCGTCTCGTCCTTGGAGCGAGAGCGCAGCCTGGCATGTCAGAATCAGATCTTCTCAACTGGATTAACAATTGCGTTATTGTCACCAGTGAGTCTATCAGTCTCGCAAAAGATAACCGTGTCTTAGGCGCGCCCCGAAAAATTGTATCAGAAATTCCAGCCATGAATTTGGTTCCCTCACGTGGGGTCCAGCTTTTTGTGGTTGATGTCGATACACGCTTTATTGATCCAAAAGGGGTGCTCTGTCTCTTCAATGTCTCTGATGAGGACGACACAAGACCTTCTGGGATCGTTTTATATAACTCAAATCAGTAGGCTTGAGGGAGAGATAATTAACAATATATTAACTACAATTCGTATAAAATTTTATAGAATTGTGTAAAATAAGAAATAACATACAATGGCTCAGAAACCATTGTAGGGAAAAGGGGAAAAACAGTCCGTGGCCCGGTTAAATATACAGAATGAGCGCGCTTCTTTTATAGTCGAATGCTTTGAAGAATTTTACAGAGAAGTCTTAAAACACAAACAACTTGTGTACACTAAGGCCTGGGCGAAAGAAACTGGGGAACAAACCACTTCACCTGAATCCGTTGCTGAATATATTATTACCAACTTGCAAACCTATTTAGAACAACAAGCTCTAACAGCCTCTCATGGTGGCAATAGTTTTACAGAAAACTATTATTCAGAAGCTCAGTTTATTATGGTTGCTCTTGCGGATGAAGTATTTTTAAATATTGATTGGCCAGGAAGAGCTTATTGGGAGTCTAATTTACTTGAACAACGCTTGTATAATTCGCATAGTGCCGGTCAGACTTTCTTTACGAACTTAGATAAGTTGCTTAAGAACAAAGATCCGATTCGTGTTGATTTAGCCGTCCTTTACTTAAATGCTTTAGGACTTGATTTTCAAGGGAAGTATCGCCATTTCGATGATGAGGGCGCTCTGAAGTCGTACCGCAAAAAACTGTTTACTTTTATAAATCGCACTGAGCCCTATTTATTCCAGGTTAAGTCCACTCTTTTCCCCGAAGCCTATTCTCATACACTCGAAGGAAGCGGGAGTAAAGATCTCCCCAATTTAAGAAATTGGTACATTGTCTTTGCTGGACTTGGACTGACCTATCTCATTGTTTCATATATCATCTGGTATAGCGCAACGTCCGATGTTTCGCGTATACTTAATCGAATCATCGCCTACAACACTGTTACAGGGTAGAGGAAATCATGATAAGTGACCATTTGACAAAATTATCATATTTATTTCCCTGGAGCATCATCATTGCACTCGTCCTGGCATGCTTGTTCGCGGTTCTGGGCATACTGTTATTTAGGCGATCTCTTACAAAAGCTGATGAACTCCCCTCCCCTGATGTCATCAACCCATGGTTGGAAAAAGCACAAATCTTCATGGCGAGATACGGTTACTACGCAACGGATCGACTCTCACTCTCGTTTTCAAGTGCCTTAAAGTTAATGCATAGCTTTATTGGTGGGACTCAATTTCGCTACAAGTTACCTTGGATTGTAATGCTCGGTGCGACTGACGCGGGCAAGAGCTCGATTCTCAGTAGCCTTAATTTAGACCGCCCCATAGGCAGACCCCGTTTTGAAAGTGAAGATGGCGATAAACCTCTCTGCGATTGGATGTTTTATGATCATGGGATCGTGCTTGACGTTAATGGAAAGCTCCTCATTGGGGCCAATCAATTCACATCTGATGAGAGTAATTGGGATTTATTTATAAACCTTCTTGCAACCCATCGACCCAAAAGACCTCTTGACGGCGTTGTTCTGAATATACCAGCGACTGAACTTATTGGGCGAGACGTCCTCTCTCACGAAGATCTGATGATTCGTGCAGACTATTTATACGAAAAGCTCTGGCAAATGCAGCTAAAGACGGGCATTCGAATCCCTATTTATATTGTCATTACGAAATGTGATAATATTCCAGGATTTGAGAGTTTCTGTAAGTCCATCCCTCAACAAAACAGAAATAATATATTTGGCTGGTCCAATGATAAGTCTCTTGACACTTTTTACATTTCAGATTGGATCGATGAGGCTTTTTCTTCCATTAACGCATCGCTCTATAGGGCTCAGGAAGAAATCTATGCGGACGGCCCAACTATGGATGGCCGAGATGGGGTCTTTTTATTCCCTCTTGCCTTTAACAAGTTAAAATCAGGCGTTCGCACCTATACAGATCATATATTTAAACCCTCCGGATATCATGAATCCTTTTTTCTAAGAGGTATTTATTTTGTAGGCGATAGCCATATCGATCTTGAAAATGCGAAAACAAAGGGTAAGAGAAATATACCGCTCGCGATGACCTCTTCCATTGAAGATAAAAGGCTGAATCTTTATTTTCTTAATGACCTTTTTGAAAAGAAAATTTTCCGTGAAACTGGTCTGGCACGCCCTGTTTCCCGAATACTCTTAGGCAATACAAATACGATTCGTTTGGTCAAAATAGGTGTTGTCGTTGCCTCTATTATTGGAACATTAGGCCTCCTGCTCGCAAATTCTAAATTACAAACAGCACGAATCGCCCTGAGTCCTGCGCTTAAACAAGTTGAAATTACATTAGAGAAAATACGCGGTCAGAATGAAACAACGAACAATAATCGTGCGTTTTTTTATGATCAGGCTCAAACCCTTCTTAACGTCATGTCACAAATTAGCTCAACGAGACTATCGTCTACTTTTATACCTGCCTCTTGGTTTTCAACTTTAAACAGTCGCATTAGCTTTGTTATGGGACTTGCTTATGACCAAGTCATCTTGCGCTCAATGGCTGGACAGCTTGCCTACAAAGCCCAACAACTCGTTGATTTAAATACGGTCCTTCCTGTCAGCCAAGCCCCCGGCAATGGAATTGACCCTCTCCAAACCTCTGACTTTTATCAGCTACAAAAGTACGTGATCTCTATTCGTGAGTTGGAGCTTGCTGCTAATAAATTCAATGAGTTAGGAGTCGCATCCAGCTTGAAAGACGTTGCAGAAATAATCAAGTATTTGTTTGACTTTGAAATGCCAGCTGACTTCTATACACATGATGTTTACTTTAAGGATGCTTTGGCTGAAAATAAAAATAAGGTGTTTGACTTTGACTTTTATAAAGACGATGCCTCCATTAAGTTACGTAAACTCTTTACGAGCTTTGAAAATTCAGCTTTTGACCCTATTCAAATGGTGCCTGGTTTAGGACATTTAATGTCAAGCCTTAACAAATTTGCAGGTACAGGTTCTGGATTTGATGTCCAGGGGAGTGAGTTAAGTGATGTTGATACATTACGTGATGTCCATACAAGCCTCGCAATGACGAACAACTCAATTTCGAATCCTGGATTTAGCTGGATAAACACAGATCTATTTAGCCCTGGGCCTCAGTATGAGTATGTCATGGGGCTTATATTTGCCTCTAACTTATTCTCAACAACGACGGCAGTTGATCTTAAAAATGACGTCGATCAGAACTTCATCTCATTTCGGAAAAAACTGGCGGATTATAAGTCACCCCTCATCTCAGGAGGGTACCTCTTTACCTCGCAAAATGGTTTAGCCCTCTCTAAACCTTCTGATGGCTCAGTTACCCTTCAACAGAATTTAAGTCTGTTCTTTAATGAACCCTTCATGGCCCCTGCTGAAGATCGTACAATTTTGCTTGATATCCCTAGCGGCTCAATCCTCCTCTGGGATACGCTTCGCCTTCAACAAGGCGTTAATCTTATCACGTCGTACAATGATTTTATTAATACACGCCTTTTAGGGATGCCAAAGAATCTCCAACCCATGCTTCAAAAAGTTGGTAAAGATAGTCTCGCGAAGAACCTCATTCAGCAAATTTCGAATGCACAAGTTCTGAATGCGAACACGTTTAGAGAATCAACTTTTGCACCTGAGGATTCCTTGCTCTCTCAAATTCAAAACTATAGAGCAGCGGCTCCCTTTTTAGAGCAAATTCTATTTTCACTTACTGCAAATAATATTAATAGTACATTCTCTATCCTTAGAAAACTTCTAACAAATGAAAACTATTCATTATTAGAAAAACTAGACAATATATTAAGAGAAGAAGCGCCTTATGCTATTAAAATGAATTCCTTTGAATGGTGGAAAGGCGAAAACCTTGCCGCTCTTGAAGCCTTCGGTGCAAATAACATAACTGAGCTGAAAAGCTACCTGGATCTTCAAAGAGACCGTTTATATTATTTATCTCACGAATTTGCTGAACCAATTGTTCAATTCCTTGAACAAATTAATAGTGAAGGGTTACAAGCTGACTTACCCCTTGTTAACAAATGGGCCGGAATTGTCAGTGAGCTTAATGGCTACAGGCGTAAGGCACCTGGCAATGGGCTTACTGAACTTGAGAACTATATCGTAACTCCCCTTAATGAAGTGACACTTGAGACCTGTATGAAATATTCAAACATCTTTACCCTTTCTCTAAAGAATGACTATTTTGTTGATATTCTTCTTGATCTCCAAGACAAGCTTCATAAGCGCTGTGTCAACCTCTCTGGCTTTGTCTCAGTCGATAATTATACTCAACTCGCTCAGTTCTTTAATGCGAATTTGGCTGGGAAATTTCCCTTTACTGAACTTGCCAATGGCTCAAGCCCTGATGCGGCACCAGAAGACATTCGTACATTCTTCGAAATGATGGATACGGAAGCAACGGGAATTAAGGCAACGTTAAAACAAGCGAAAAGCCTTGGAGCTCCAGGTAAGAAAGCTTTAACTTTCATTGAGCAGATGGAGAAAATCCGTGCCTTCTTTGGAGGATATCTCGCCGTTGATTCATCTATGCCTTATCCTGCATTCACTTTTGATGTGACCTTTAGAGTCAACAAACAAAGAGAACTCAGGGCTAATGAAGTTCTGGATTGGGAAATCAAATCAGGCTGTACAAGCTTTAACATGCGTTCTCCTTCCCATAAATGTGCATGGAGCACAGGTGCCCCGGTAAAGGTTATCTTCCGTTGGGCTGCGAACAGTCCTCTCCAGCCTCTTGAGACAGATAGCAAACCCCATTTCAGTGTCGATGGTGAATATGCAAGCTTTTCCTATGGCGGGACTTGGGCATTGCTGCGTCTTTTAAGAGAGCATCAAACGAAGTCTTGTGATTTTGATAGCTTAAATGATGAAGAACCTACAACATTACGGTTTGATATTCCATTAACGAATGTTATCTCAGGAACCGGCAACTCGACCATTGACCCCTTACAGGCGACAGTGTTCATTCGATTTGCAACCGCTCCCGTTAAGAAAGCACCCGTTAAAAAAGAACCTGCTCCTGCGGAAGATGATGCAAAAAAACCTGAAGCCGAGAAGATCAAGATGGGGACGCCTGTTGATGTGCCATTCTTCCCCTATCATGCCCCTGACCTTGAAAATGCGGGAAATATACCTTCAGTCAAATCCTTGGGAAGGGAAGAGAATTGTAAATGAAAATTGATACAAACATTTCGCAACTTCTAGAACCCATTTCAGCAGACTCACCCACAGGTGAATCACTTCGTTATGATGATATTTACGATAAAATACGCGAGGCAAGACGTGATGAGGATGACAAGCTTCCGCAAGGCGTCTGGAAGAGTGAAGTTAAAAAGGCCGATTGGGATCATGTTGAACGTCTGTGTAAGGATGCCCTTCAAAAAAGGTCCAAAGATGTTCAGATCTCTGCCTGGCTAACGGAAGCGTGGCTGCATATTGAGGGTGTAGGTGGCCTTACAAAAGGGCTAGAACTCATTTTAGAGCTCACCAAAACCTTTTGGGACACGATCCACCCACAAATGACGGACGGGAATTTTGAGCTTCGTACGGTCCCTTATGAGTGGATAAACACGCGTCTCAGTGAAGAAGTTCCATCCGTTCACATCACCATGCCTTCAGCACGAACATTACTTCCCTATCATTTGCTTGATTATAATGAAGCCAATCGCATTGCCATTTCGGGTAAAAAGGACCAAGGCTCGGGTCAAGAAAAACCGTCCCTTGCAAAGATTTCCTTGAGTATAGATCAAACACCAACGGCATTTTACCGTTACATGGATGAAAGTTGTACAAAATCCTTAACCATTATCGCTGAGCTTGAAGGAATCCTTCGCCATTATTTAGAAGGTGACGCTCCCAGTTTTTATCGCCTGCGAGAAAAAATAGACGCCGTCCAGCGGTTCGCCACACATATACTTGGTGAAAGAGGGGAAAAATTGGAAGCAAAGAAACCTGTTGTTGAACCTAAAGCCAAGATTCAACCGTCCAAAAAGGTAGATCTAGGTCAGATTGAAACTCGTGAACAGGCCTATGCCATATTGGGTGATGTGGCAGCATTTCTTGAAAAGATTGAACCTCACAGTCCGACGCCCTACCTTATCCGTCGCTCGATCACTTGGGGAGATATGACGCTGTCTCAAGTGTTTGCTGATGCCATGAAGAACGGCCGAGATATGTCTTTGATCATTGATTTACTCGATGTGAAGAAAGAGGGTGAGCAGTAGCCTTCACCTCTCCACTACGTGGGAGAGGTCGACCCGTAGGGTCGGGTGAGGGGGAGATATGACTTTAATGAAATGTCAAAGAACTCTGAGCACAGCTTACCCCTCACCCGCCCTAAAGGGCGACCTCTCCCACAGGGGGAGAGGTTAAGAAGGCTGCCCTCCGCTCCATATCCTCTCGTCCGTGTTTCTGTGCATCAAGTATAATCTGCGCGAGTTGCTCCTCATCCAAACCGTATGTCGGACGGACTTCAATATGCTGAAAGTGACCTGTTGTTTTCTCAATCGCGCTCACCGTGAGCAATCCTTCGACATCAACGGCAAAGTCGACACGAACGCGGACGGCACCTGCGGGAAGGCTGGGTAATCCCTTGAGCTCAAACTGTGCCAGTGACCGACAATCGCCGGCAAACTCACGCTCCCCTTGAACCACGTGAAAGAGCATCCCGCCTTGCCCATCTTGATGGGTGGTAAACTCTTCAGATGCTAGGGCCGGCAAAGGTGAATTACGAGGAATGAGTTTTTCCACCAGTCCCCCCATCGTCTCAAGTCCTAATGAAAGGGGTGTAACGTCAAGAAGAAGTGTGTCTGACCCGTGCACCAGACCATGGGCCGAAAGTGCAGCACCTAAGGCTACGGCATGATCAGGATCGATATCACACAAGGGTTCTTTTCCAAAGAAAGTCGCAACCTCTTGTTTCACAAATGGCATGCGTGTCATCCCACCGACAAGCACAACCCCTTTAATATCCTTTGGCGTCAAGCCCGCATCCTTTAAGACGCTTTCTGTAATATTTATTGTTCGCTTCACAAAAGGAGCCGCAATCGCCTCAACAGCTTCACGCCCTACATGTTCAAAAACCAGCGTGTCTGAAAGAGCTTCCTTTAAGGCCCTCGCCTTTCCGATGTCCTTGAAACCAAAGGTTGAAGCCATAGCTCGATCAATATCATCACCACCGAGGGTTAAGTCCCCTCCTGTTGCGAGCACTTGAAAGACACCCTTCGTGAGATTCAGTAACGAGAGATCGAACGTCCCTCCCCCAAAATCATAGATGGCATAAACTCCCTCAGCATTCGTCTCGAGACCATACGCAAGAGCTGCTGCAGTGGGTTCGTTAATCAGGCGCAAAACCTTAATTCCAGCAAGGGCTGCCGCTTGCTTTGTTGCGACACGAGCTGCTTCATCAAAGTGAGCCGGAACTGTAATAACAGCAGCATCGAATGGATATAATGAACGTAAGTGGGATAGGATATGTCCGGCCACCTCTAAAGGTGTAATCCCATAAGATCCCACCTGAAACCGCACAATTTCATCTGGAATAAGGCTTTCAAAATGGGCACAGATGGGATCAGATGGGATTTTTCCCATCAGCCTTTTTGTGGAGGAAAGGCTCCCCTCAGCAACCTCGCCTACTTTGAATTCTGTTCCTGTGTGACTCAGAATGGACGGGACGAGTGGCCCCAGTATCTTAGGCTTTCCATCAATAACCTGCGCAATCACCGAATGGGTTGTACCCAAATCAATACCAACAACGGTATTGTTTAGCTCTTGCGTTTGTCCTGGTTCCTTAATCTGAAGAAATGTCGTCATCGCAGATCACCCATTGAGACCAAAAGGGTTCTGACATAGGTGAGACGATAAAGGGCAACCTTGGCCTTTTTATAATCCTCTTCCTGAAAAGCCTCGGTCAACTCCAACATCAATTCTTCTCCTAGCTCGACAAGCTCTTCTCGTATATCTTCCCCTTCATCCATACGTTCATTGAAGGTCATTATTTCTCCCAAAAAGAGGGGATCATGATCGAGAGGCTTCACACCTGCCTCTTTCAATAAAACCGATGCCCGGCCGAGTGGATCTTTCAGCATCCCATACGCTTTATTTATTTCCCCTGCCTTTTTAAGCACTTCACTCTTTGCAGACTCATCATTGATAAACTTATCCGGATGGGTCTTCTTGAGCATTTCGAAATACTTCTGATCAAGTACTCTTAAATCAAGCAAAAAACTCTTTTCTAAACCTAGAATTTCAAACGGATCAAACATGGAATGACTCTCCACACCCACAACGACCCTTCTCATTCGGATTTGTGAACACAAACCCGGACGATAACTTATCTTCTGCATAATCCATTTCTGAGCCTAGAATAAACATGACTGCCTTAGGATCAATAAGAACTCTAACGCCGTGCGCTTCAACAACCTCATCATAAGGCCCAACTTCATCGGCAAACTCTAATGTATAAGAAAGCCCGTTACAGCCTTTAGAGCGCACACCAATACGAATGCCAACGGAAGGCTTCCCGCGACCTTCAAGCATGGTTTGTACTCTTTGAGCTGCAGCTTCAGTTAAGGTCAGTAGCATCTAGACCGTTCCATGTTTTTCTTTGTAATCTTTAATGGCGGCTCGGATCGCATCTTCTGCCAGCATTGAGCAATGGATCTTCACAGGCGGCAGCGACAAATGCTGAGCAATTTCCGTATTCCGAATCACACTCGCCTCGTCCAAGGTTTTCCCTTTAATCCACTCTGTCACGAGAGAACTTGAAGCAATGGCTGAGCCGCAGCCAAATGTTTTAAACTTCGCGTCCTCAATGATTCCTGCTTCACTCACTTTAATCTGAAGCTTCATCACGTCCCCACACGCTGGCGCACCCACAAGGCCAGTCCCAACAGACGCATCCTTAGCGTCAAGGGTGCCCACATTGCGGGGGTTTTCATAATGATCAATTACTTTTGTCGAATATGCCATTTTATTTTCCTATCTTAATGTTCTGCCCATTGGATCGAGCTAATATCTATGCCTTGACGACTCATTTCCCACAAGGGGCTCATTTCACGTAACCTATTGACTTCTTTGATAATTTTTTGAGCTGCTATCTCTATTTCTTTCTCAGTTGTAAATCGTCCAACCCCTATCCGAAGAGAGGTATGGGCCATTTCCTCTTCAACGCCGAGAGCCCGCAGAACATAAGAGGGCTCAAGGGACGCTGACGTACAGGCAGACCCTGAAGATACAGCCAATTCCTTGATCCCCATCATAAGCCCCTCCCCTTCCACATGGGCAAAGCTAATGTTCATGTTTCCTGGAATGCGCTTCTCAAAATCACCATTCACATAAACTTCTTCAAGTTCAGTCTGGATGATTTTATAGAACTTGTCCGAGAGAGCCTTGATACGAGCTGACTCTGACGCCATTTCCTGTTGAGCAATCGCACAAGCTTCCCCAAATCCCACACAGAGCGGCGGCGAAAGGGTTCCCGAACGCATACCCCGCTCTTGCCCCCCGCCATTGATGAGGGACTGGAGACGAACCCGTGGCTTACGACGTACATAAAGAGCACCAACACCCTTCGGGCCATAGATCTTGTGGCCTGAGATGCTTAAGAGATCGATATTCATGGCTTCCACATCCATGGGAATCTTTCCAACGGCTTGTGCGGCATCCGTGTGAAAGAACACGCCTTTCTCACGGCAAATCTTTCCAATCTCCGCAATGGGTTGAATGACACCAATTTCATTGTTTACAGCCATAATGGAGACAATTGCGGTTTTGTCTGTAATAGCCGCCTTTAACGTCTCTAGATCAATAATCCCATTGGTCCCGACAGGCAGATAGGTCACCTTAAAGCCTTCTTGCTCAAGGTGACGACAGCTATCAAGAACACATTTATGCTCAGTCGCGCATGTTACAATGTGATTCTTCTCCGCCTTGTAAAAATGAGCAACACCCTTAATGGCCAGGTTATTGGACTCGGTTGCACCACTGGTGAAGATCACCTCACGGGGATCGGCATTGATGAGGGCCGCAACTTGAGCGCGCGCCTTTTCAACCGCCTCTTCCGCCGCCCATCCGTAGGCATGGCTCCGAGAGTGAGGGTTTCCAAATTCTTCAGTAAAATAAGGAAGCATAACCTTTAACACGCGTGGGTCACACGGTGTGGTCGCTTGATAATCAAGATATATTGGTCTTTGTACCATTAGGATGCATCCTTTAATTTTTGTGAATCATAAATTCTATTCCACGCCTCAATAAAGGCGTTTATGTCGGAATCTTGTGTTTTCCACCCAAAGCTTACGCGAATCGCGCACTTAGCTTCTTCAGGGGAAATGCCCATTGCAGCTAACACGTGAGACGTCTTCATTTTGCCCGATGAGCAAGCGGATCCAGCACTAATCGCAATGCCTTCGATATCAAAGGCCATGATCTGAAGCTCATTCAGGACACCAGGCATACCAAGGCAGGTCACTTCAGGCGCTCGAGGGCTGTCTTTCCCATAAACAATAGCGGAGGGAAAAGCCGTTTCAATTTTCTGTTGAAAATCTTTAATTTTCTCATTTAAAGCGGCTTTAAAGGCCGCGATAAACCCTAAGATAAGAGGCGCAGACAGTGTTCCGGAACGCATCCCATATTCCTGACCACCCCCTTTAATCATAGGCTCAAGATGAATTCCATCCTTCATGAGAATAGCACCAATACCAACAGGCCCGCCGCACTTATGGGAGGAAAGCGTCATGAGATCAACGCCAAGCTTGTCGAAATCAAGCGGAACATACCCAATAGCTTGACTTGCATCCGTATGGAGTTTCCATCCCTTTAGTTGCGTGATACATGCAACTTTCTCAATGGGTTGAATAACGCCGGTTTCATTGTTGACGAGCATCACAGAAACAAGGCCAGGCTTTTCAATAGAATCCAGTGTCTTCTCTAAAGCTTCAAGATCAATAGAACCCTCAGGTGTCACAGGGATAATATGAGGATTTGGCGTCGCTTTGAGAACCGAATCATGCTCAATCGCTGACACAACAACAGGGATTGATCCAAGACCTGAAAGCGCTAAAGCATTCGCTTCCGTGCCCCCGCTTGTAAAGACAACCCGGTCAGCATGCGTTTCGTCTAGGATCTCTTTGCGCGCTTCATCAATAAGCGCACGAACCTTCCGCCCTGCCCCATGGGGTGATGATGGGTTTCCTTCCCTTTCAAAGGCCGCAAGCATGGCGTCTTTAGCCTGAGGTCGCAAAGGAACGGACGCATTGTAATCCAGGTAAATCATGAGATCCTCCTCTGGCAAACATCAGCGAGAGAAATCCCATTCAGATATTGGTGCATCTGCTGCCCAAGACCCGCCCAAAGATCATGCGTCAGACACTGCCCTTTCATTCCAAGACAACCACTAATTTTCTCTTCCTTACAGCGTGTCGTTTTGATGGGCTCACCAATGGCCTCTAAAATATCTGAGATTCGAATGGCATCAGCTTCCCGCGCAAGGGTATACCCCCCCAGTTGCCCGCGCGTACTCTCAACAAATCCCTTTTTCCTCAAGGTCACAAAAAGTTGCTCAAGATATGAAATCGGCAGCGCCTGCCGAACAGCAATCTCGTTAAGCGCCAGCGGCTTGTCCTTACCATAGTAAGCCATATCCACAAGTGCCATCACAGCATATCGTCCTTTAGTGCCAAGTTTCACAGAGGTCTCCTTAATACACCTTAGTTGTATGATTCCTGACTAATTTAGTCAAGTATGAAATTGGCTCTTTCACCTCTCCCCATTGTGGGAGAGGTCGACCCGCAGGGGCGGGTGAGGGTTACGTTAACGCATATTACAATACAACATTGCTGATTTCGTTTGCATGATGCGAAAACTGGCGATTGAACTCGATGGAGGACAACTGGCAGTCCCCTCACCCGCCTCTTCGAGGCGACCTCTCCCACAACGGGGAGAGGTGATGGCGCTTAATTTCTCACAATCTTAAATAAATGAATTTCTCGATTAACATCACCCGTTTTCCTTGTCATCATATAGAGATCAGGTGAGAAAATCCCCCGTCCTTACGGCCAGGGGAGTTTGATGATCACAATTTGGAAGGTTGTAAACGTAAGAAGTATGAGTGACTTCTAACGTCCACACATCGCATCTACCCATTAGGTGTTGATAGACGCGGTGTTCATTGGGGCAGGCTGTTAGGGCCCGCCCGATAGCTTTAAACCACAACCAAGTGAGCGCCCATATTGGTGAAGCTTGTATAATGTACTCCATCGAGCTCAATGGAGCCAGCACTGAAGGCGATCGTAGTATTGCCTCCAGAGTAGCTGAAGGTTGCGACATGGTCGGCATCAAGAGCTGCTGCACTGTGCTCAGCAATCAAGCTTGTGTGGAGGACAACTTTGTCAGCACTCGCAAAGTCGGTAACTCTTGCGTTGCCTTCATTCGCCACAACTTTCGTTCCCCCGTTCAGCATGGTAAAGACAAACTGGTCGTTTCCAGCTCCTCCTGTCAAAAGCTCATTGCCGAAGTTGATCTGGTTAAGATCCGTTCCAACGAGGTTGTTACTGACGCCGCCCGTTGTTGCATTATTAAACCAGGTCACATGATCTGTTGATCCTGCTGGCTTAAGGAAAGCATCAAGCCCAATCAGATTCAGCGCATCACTTCCAATGATGGTGTCATTGCCAGAACCGCCGACGATAGTGTCATTCCCGAAGGTGATGGAGCTGCCATGATCATGTGATATTGCGCCACTACTGGTGTGAAGATCCCCAGAAAAGTATCCACCGGCATCACCGACGCCTGCAACCAATCCAGCGGAAACACCATCAACAGTACCATTGGTAGCTACGAAACTTAAGCTTTGAAGGTTTCCATAGAGAACATCTCCTCCCGCTCCGCCATGAATCGTATTTCCAGCTAGCGTATCATGCAAGTTAATCATGCGAGCGGAAGCATCTGTTAAATTGGTGGTTGTCCCAAGAGGAAGGACAGGACTTGTTAAATTTAAAAGTCCACCATTTGTAACAGTCCCTCCCTGTACGGAGAAGGATATACTCTGGGCATCCCCATACACAGTTGCTGAACCCGCACCTGCCGATATACCATTTCCACCCATCTCAACCGTATTGGCACGCATAAAGGCGAATGCATTTGAACCATGGCCATCAGCCGTTCCCCCTGTGAGCGACCAGTTTATGGAATGAACATCTCCATAGATTGTTGAGGTCCCACTCCCCGTTGCAATTGTATTATGTCCCATGCTCAAATCATTTGAACGGTCTAAACCTGAAGCAATCAGTCCTTGACTCGCACTACCAGCTTGAACCGTGTAAGTCACGTCATTTCCGTCGCCATAAATCGTATTCACGCTCGAACCTGAAAGACCTGCCATTATGGTGTTAGATCCCATAATAAACTCCCATCCAACACCAGCAGTACCCGGAAAAGCAGCAACCGGTGTTCCCGTATTGTTCCCACCTGTATCTAATAGCGTAAGGTTATGGAAATCACCATAGACGGTATTAACGCCAGAACCTGTCGTTATCGTGTTATCTCCCATGGATACAATACCTGGGATAACAGGACCAAAGTTACTGAAACTGTCGCCATTATTATTTTGCATAGTCTCATAGCTTGTTGGAACTAGATTTATTCCATTTCCCGCAATATCCGTAAATGAAATATCCCTCATAGCGCCATAAATTGTATTGACGCCATTACCTGCTATGATTGTATTCAAACCACCAAAGAACTGATTAGCCCCAAACGCCGAATTTTCAGATGCAGCTTGGTAAAATTGAAATGGCAGATTGAAAGATTGAGCAACTGTATTTTCACCGTTCTCAACTCCGCCCTGATTCACAACAATAAGATCTCGCATATCACCATAGATCGTATTCACACCGTTTCCAACGTGGATATAATTACCAGTGACAGTTTCAGTCGCCGTACCAAGAGTCGCAACACCATTCACATCATAATTTGCTGTTAAATCAATGGTTCCTGTGCCACCCAAAACAAAGGTATCCCCAAATGTTTCAGCTGCTAAGAACTGAGCTTGATTATTGACGCCACCAGTCGCATTAAAGACTAAATCTTGTGTCGTTCCATAAACTGTATTGACACCACTGCCTGCCATTCCAGCCATAATTGTATTGCCTGCCATCGCATATAAGCTTATTCCTTCAAAGGTACCTGCACCCGGAAAAACGGCATCACCAGAGTTCAAACCACTAAACTGAGTTCCTGGGAAGGTCCCCGTTGCTGTTCCCGCTTGAATCGCAGAATTCAGTGTCTGAAAGTCACCATAGATTGTATTTACACCGACTCCGGCCGTAATGGTCGTAGCCCCCATTGTGACGACTTTAAAGAGACTTTCGGCAACAGCAGTTGCACCTGCTGCCCACATGAGACTTGGATCACTGTAGGGCACATCAGGAAAATATGCAAAAAAGCTCGAGGGAACATATCCAGATCCCAAAACGCTTATAGGAGTGGTACCTGGGGAACTCGCTGTTCCGCCTGCACCGAATAAGTTAATACTTTGCAGGTGGCCATAAATCACGTTCACCCCATTGCCAACGGAGATAGAGTCTGCGTTAAAATTATAATAGCTGGGGATAGGAATCGCAGCTGGTGTAGCGCTTGAGTTACCAAGATCTAGGATTAATGCAGGAGCCAGACCGTTCCCGACACTAGATGAGGCAATCGCATTAAAGCCGATAGCCGTGTGATTCAGCAGGTTAAAGTTCAGTGACCTCATATCACCGTAGACTGTATTCACACCATTTCCTAATGTGATATGGTTATCACCGACTGTGAAGTGCAACCCATCAATTTCCGTAAAGGCCTGTGCGTTAGGTGAAGTTGCAAAGGTTGGATCTGAAATAGCCGTGGAGTTGCCGACCGTAATAGTGTAATCCCGCATATCGCCATAAACGGCATTAAGCACGACATTGGCGGTCTTCCGTCCAACACCGGGCAGAGATTCCAGATCTTC